>JBKGZU010000076.1:0-6667 GCA_046543215.1 Halodesulfurarchaeum sp.
CGTTGTGATCGAACCTCGTGTAGAACGTTGGGACTGGAATTCGGGTGGGAGCGGTATGACTGGACCTCGTGAGGAAAGTTAGGGCTGAACCTCGCGTGGGAGCGGTGTGGCTGGACCTCGTGAGGAAACTTAGGGCGAACCTCGTATGGGAGCGGTGTGGCTGGACCTCGTATGAAACGTTGGGACTGGATCCTGAATAGGACAGTTTTCACTGGGTAGCGCAGTGTAAAAGGAAGCGGGATCGGAACCCGATCCCGCTGCCGCCCTGAGTTGGTCCCCGCTGACGCTTCGGCCCTCCAAAGCGAAGCGTCATCTGAATCAAACGGACGTGGAGTCTTAAATCTACCGTCAGCATCAAGACTTCTCGCTGATTCGAACTCGCCGACGACAGTCCCCGATGATTCGCCGCCGACGGCTCCCGATGGCTGGGCACCTTTTCGAGTCCGCGAGACGCCCGCGTCCCCGACTTCGGTCAGGCCCGGTCGAGTCGCGAGAGGCCCTGCCAGATGGCGTTCACGAGCTTCTGCTTTCCTGTCCCTTCGGCGCCGTCCCAGCCTCTGGCAATGGCGTCTTCGAGCACCTCGAGGGAGTGGTTCTCGAAGTTGTTCACGCCCCGGAACGTCTCCAGGGCTTCCCGTTCCTCGGCGCCGAACGTCTCGGTCGGCGAGCCGTCGTACTGACCGAGATCGGCGAGCGACTCGAGGACCGAGGCCGCCGTGGGGCCCGAGAGTTCCCGCAGGTCCTCGGGGGCCTCGCGTTCGAGGAGGGTCACGTCGTAGATCCGGAAGACCCGCTCGAGTTCCTCGATCGGGGACTCGTGGTCGTCGACCCTGACGTCGATCCAGCGATCGTTTCGGCCGTCGTAGCCGCCCGCGGGCTTGACGACGTACATGGCGGCTGACTGCTCGCCGCGCCGGTCACCGCCCGCCTCGTTTCCGGCCGTCAGCGCCGCGAGCAACCGCTCGGGGAGGCCACCCTCCGTCGTCTCGTAGGCCTCGGCCATCGCGTCGATGGTGTCCCGGCCCTCGAGGATGTTGCCCTGGACTGTATAGTGCTCACCCTGGTGATCGCCCGCGTGCTCGAGACACTCCTCGCCAGTGAACGCCGCGACGGAGCCGTCAGCGCCGACGACGCCCACCTGCCGGCTTGCTGCCTCCTCGTCCCCCGCGGTCAGTTCCTCGACCACCGTCTCGGCGTCGTTCCCGCTTCGAAGCAGTTCCAACCCGTCGGGCCCGTAGGCCACGTTGGCGTAGCTCTGTGTGGCGATCGCCCCAGCGTCGGCTGCGGCAAATGGAACGACGGACCCGACGCTCACGAACTTCGACTGCACGGCCACGCCGAGTGCATCCTGTTCGGGGTCCCGGGCGACGATCGAGAAGGTCGACGGCCTGACTGGCATACACTCGGCTATCCGCGACGTGCCAAAAGCTTTGGCCCGTCAGACCACGGGCTCTTTGGTCCCCGGCCGCGAAGTGACACCTATGGAAGTCCGGGGCGAGCGGGAGTGCAAGAACTGTGGCACCCGGTGGTCCTATTACGAGACCGGGAGCCCTGCCTGCCCGGAATGCGGGAGTCTCCAGAGTGTGGGACGGGGCGAGCGCCGGCTCCACACCGATCGTCCGGCGGACCTGGACCTCGACCCGGCTCTCGAGGCGCTGGCCGAGAAGCGATATCGGGAGGCCGGCAAGGCCGCCGAGGAAACGGCCCGCGAGTACGTCCGTCGCCGCGGTTTCGTCACTGCCGGCGAACTCCGCTCCCTCGATGAGACGTATCTCGCGGCGGCCGAGATCCGCCACGTAGCCCAGCTCCTTCGGCTGGTCACCCCCACGCTGATCGAGGACGGCGACATCGATCTGGCGTATGTCACGTCGCTCTTCGAGACCGCGGCGACTGGGGGTCGACCGGCCGCCGCGGACGTCCCTGACACCATGGCCGGGCCGCGAGGACTCGGTATCGGTGACGCGGTCGCGGAGTACCACGCCGCACTCAAACACTGGGTGGACGCCACGGAGGCCGAGGTGGACGCCGCCGGCCTTCTGGACAGACTCGACAACTACGTCCGTCGGGTCGACGCCCTCGAGGGGACGGTCGACCCCCGGGAGGCCGAGAAACTCGTCGAAGCGGCTCGTGCCCTCGGCGAGTACGTGCGAAGCGGCTCGGGACGCGCGGCCGTCGACGGGGTTCTCGAGACGATCGAGTGATCTCGGGAAAATCGATCGGGGTCACGGTCCAGCCGACCCCTGTCGGACTGAACCGCCGGGAGCAGCCCCCTGCCGCCGCTCTCTACTTGGAATGCGGGTCTGTCTACTTGTAGAGCGGGTGCTCGTCGGTCAGCCGGTCGACTTCGTCGCTGACTTCGTCCAGGACACCTTCGTCGTCGATGTTGTCGATCACGCGGCCGATGAGTTGACCGACCTCCCGCATCTCGTCCTCGTCGAACCCGCGGGTGGTGAGCGCCGGCGAGCCGATGCGAATGCCCGACGGTTCCTTGGCCGAGCGAGTTTCGGCAGGCACGGTGTTCGCGTTGAGGACGATGCCGGTCTCCTCGAGGGCCGCTGCGGCGTCGTTCCCGGTGACCTCGGGGTGTGAATCCCTGAGGTCGACGAGGATCAGGTGGGTGTCGGTCCCGCCGGAAACGAGGGTGAAGCCCTGCTCCTGCATGGACTCCCCGAGCGCCCGGGCATTGTCGACGACCTGCTCGATGTACTCCTCGAACTCGGGTTCGAGGGCTTCGCCGAAGCCGACTGCCTTCCCGGCGATGTTGTGCATCAGCGGGCCGCCCTGGATGCCCGGGAAGACGGTCCGGTCGATCACGTCGGCGTACTCCTCGTCCGTCAGGATTATGCCCCCGCGGCCGGCACGGATCGTCTTGTGGGTCGAGCCCGTGACGAAGTCGGCGATGCCGACGGGGTTATCGTGGGCACCGGCGGCGACGAGGCCGGTGATGTGTGCCATGTCCGCGAGGTGGTAGGCGTCCACGGCGTCGGCGGTCTCCTGGACGCGCTCCCAGTCGACCACCCGGGGGTACGCCGAGTAGCCCGAGACGATGATGTCCGGCTCGAACTCGCGGGCGAGTTCGTCCAGCCCCTCGTAGTCGATGCGGCCGGTTTCGGCGTCCATCTCGTACTGTTCGACCTCGTAGAGCGTGCCCGAGAAGTTGACCGGGTGGCCGTGGCTGAGGTGGCCGCCGTGTTCGAGATCGAGCGAGAGGATCTTGTCTCCCGGCTCGAGGACGCTGAAGTAGACGGCCATGTTCGCCTGGGTTCCGCTGTGTGGCTGGACGTTCGCGTGGTCGGCCCCCCAGAGCTCTTTGGCCCGCTGTCGGGCGAGTTCCTCGACCGTATCCGCGTTCTCACAGCCGCCGTAGTAGCGGGCGCCGGGATACCCCTCCGCGTACTTGTTCGTGAGTGCGCTCCCCTGGGCGGCGAGGACGGCCTCTGAGACGTGGTTCTCGCTCGCGATCATCGCCAGCGTGTCCTCCTGTCGTGTCGTCTCGCCCTCGAGGGCCTCCGCGACTGCCGGATCACTCGACTGCACGGGATCGAAGTCCATACCTCATGTGGGAACGGGGCTCTTTGTAAGTCTGTCTACCCCTGAAAAATCCGCGACCGTGACCCACTATCCTTTTGGCGCTGGTCCCGGTTGCAACGGTCATGCACGAAGGACTGGAGGACCGATGGCCGTCGTACTGATCGGCGAGGGACCGGCCGTCGAATCGGCCGAGGCGATGCTCGCGGACTCGGACGTGGCTGTCACCCGGGGCAGTCTCGCCGATCTTCCTGCGGCTGACCTGGCCATCGTGGTCGGGCTCGCCGGCAGCGAGGGCTTCGAGACCGCGAACGAGCAAGCGATGGAATCCGAGACGCCATGGATCGCCGTCGAACTCGGCGGGATCGGTGGCGTCCCGGTGGCGGAGCTGTCGGCCGCGGTCACCACCTTCCAGCCCGGCTACGTCTGCTACGAATGTCTCCGGTCGCGCGTGGCGGCAAACGACGTTCGGGCAGCCGACGAGGCGAGTGCCGAACGCCCGGCCGCTCGACTCGCCGGCTCCTACGCCGGGATCCAGGCGATTCGCGCGTTTTCGGGCGCGGAGGTCGCCGGCGTGGTCATCGAGGTTCCCTACAGCGAGCATTCCCTGCTTCCGGTCCCGAACTGCCGGCATGCACCGGCCAGCGACCGCTCGCTCTCGCTTTCCGAGCACGATCGCACCCTCGAGGGAGCGATCGAGGCGGCCGAACGGGCCGTCGGCGGTCGGCTGGGAATCGTGCCCGCAATCGGCGAACACGATTCGTTCCCGCTCCCCTACTATCTCGCGACGGTGACCGACACGTCCGGGTTCAGCGACGCCGCCGCTCCGGATCGAGCGGCAGGCGTCGCGCCCACGTGGGACGGCGCGTTCATGAAAGCGCTCGGCGAAGCGCTCGAACGCTACAGTGCGGCTGTGTACCGGACCGAGGATCTCGACACCGTTGACCCGGGGGCGATCGACGGGCCCGAACTGGACTCGTACGTCAGCGTCGGCGAATCTGCTGTTGGAACTGAAACCGGTGCTGACACCGACGCCGGAGCGATAGACTCGACGGGGGAGATACCAGTCGTTCGAGGGGTTGACCTTCACACCGAGGAGACGGTCGAACTCCCCGCCGACCTCGTGTTCTATCCACAACCCGCAGGCGAGTACGGCATGGCGATCACCACCGGTCTCGGACTGGGGAGTGGCGGGGTCGAGGCAGTGCTGTCCGGCCTGTACGAGGTGATCGAGCGGGACGCCACCATGCTCGCGTGGTACTCCACGTTCGAGCCGCTGAGCCTGGACGTGACCGACGCGACCTTCGAGACGATGGTCGAGCGGGCCCGGGGTAACGACCTCTCGGTCACCCCGCTGCTCGTCACCCAGGACGTCGACGTGCCGGTCGTCTCGGTCGCCGTCCATCGCGAGGCCTATCCCCGGTTCGCGCTCGGCTCCGCCGCGGCCCTCGACGCCGAAGCCGCGGCCGTCGACGCCCTCTCGGAAGCCATCCAGAACTGGATGGAATTGCGGGATCTCGGGCCCGAAGAAGCCGCAGACGCCGGCGGGGAGATCGGCAGCTACGCCGCGGACCCGGGCGTGGCCGAATCGATGCTGGAGCCGACCGAATCCGTCCCGGCCACCGCCGTCGGTCCCGCAACCGCCCCCGAGGGGCGCGAGGAGCTGGACGCCGTCCTCGACCGACTGGCCGACGCCGGACTCGATGCCTTCGCGGCCGCAGTGACACCGCGTGACGTCGAACGCCTCGGATTTACCGCCGTCCGGGTTCTGTCGCCGTCGGCACAGCCGCTGTTCGTCGACGAGCCGATTTTCGGCTCGCGAGCCCGGACCGTTCCAGCGGAACTCGGGTTCGAACCCCGGCTCGACCGGGCGTTTCATCCCTATCCCTGAAACGGCCACTCGCCCAGACGGCTGACTGCGTTCCAGAATCGAAATCGCCGGCCCCAATTAGACGCCGAAGGTCGCCCGGAGCATGTCCCGGGTTCCCGGGCCGAGGCCGACAGCAACCACCGCGATCAAGAGGAGGGTACTGAAGCGCGGACTTTCGACGATCATTTGCCGGTCGAAAAGTCCCGTCACGATCAGCGCCGCCGCGATTTTGAGCAACAGGAAGCCCCAGGCGACCCCGATGACGGCGGTGACTCCCTCGGGGACGACGCTCATCGTGAGTTCGATGATCCACCGGTTGACCGGATGCTTTGGAACCAGGTCGGCGGCGAGTCCGAGTTCGGCCCCCCAGTCGATTGCCAGTACGTTTGCCAGCCCGTCGACGGAGTGAGCCCAGAGGATCAGGGCGCCCAGGACGGGCGTGCCACTGGCAACTGCTGGAACGTATCGTCGGACCGCCCACCAGCCACCCCCGGCGATGAGCGTTGCGCCGCCGATCGTCAGGATCGTGAAACTCGGGTGGAACTCGACTTCAGTCGTCGTCATCGAGAGCCAGAGCAGCCCGAGCAACGAGAGCCCGAGCAATCCGCTTCCGACGATGGCGATCGGCCAGTCGACCGACTCGGCATAGCCCTCGTCTCGAAGCCTGAGAGCGAGCAGGAGTGTACCGAGCGCGATGAAGAAGACGGTGAAGTAGATGATCGGGCTGATCAAAAGCGCGGTCCAGGGAAACGGGATGAGGCCCGCTCCCGTTCCTGCGAGACTGTTCTGTGCGTCCTCCAGCACGCGGAGTGCCCCGCCGAAGAGCATGAAGGGGAAAAGCGGGTAAATGAGGCTTACGTCGACCTCGAAGTCGAGCCGGTTCAGGAGGAAGACGACCCCGGCCAGAGCGATCAGGAGCGTGACGGCGTAACCGATCTCGGAGACCACGGTGTACCCGGGATAGGCGACCGGTCCCGGCGCGCTCGCGGCCGCGCTGGCCGAACTGAAAAAGAGCGGCTCACCACCGTTCCAGGCCGCCGCTTGGGCGTTGTGGGCGTCAGCGACGACCGGGCCCCAGAAGTACTGCCAGACGAAGCGGGCGTACACCAGATTCGGGAAGAGCACCGACCCGCCGACGAGAACCGCGAGGATCGCGGCGACTCCCGCCGTCCAGAGTCGTTCGATCCGGTTACTCGGAAATCCCATTAATCTTTGAGTGGGAAAACGCGGCTATCAGCGTTTTGGTCTCCCACGGGACGGTGGACAGCG
>JBKGZU010000077.1:0-6658 GCA_046543215.1 Halodesulfurarchaeum sp.
GGCGCGGCTCGCGGGAGTGCGGCCGACCGCGTCGGCGGTCAGGCCGCCTGCTCGCCCCCGTTCCGCGCCCCTCGTTCAGCTTTCCGCCCGGTCAGTGGAGCTGTTTGCTGACGTATGGACCGTCCCGCTCGTAGCCCAGCTCCTGTCGGTAGTATTCCCTGGCCCCCACCCCGGCGATGACGACGAGCTTCCCGAAGCCAGCCGCCGCGGCCATCGACTCGGCCTCCCGGACGAGCTTGCGTCCGTATCCCTGGTGCTGGAACTCCTCGCCGGTCTCACCCAGTCCGACCTCGTTCCCGTAGACGTGGAGTTCCCGAATGAGGGCTGCATCCTGCAGTTCCTCGCGTCGGGGTTCGCCCGGGAATCGAAGCCTGAGGAAGCCGATCAACAGGTCCTGCTCGGGCGCTTCGAAACTCACGAAGTGCTCCGTTCCCCCGCCGGCCTCGTAGGTCCGGACGGTCAGTTCCACTCCCGACGGCGTCTCGTCGTTCATCCCGACCTCCCGACAGCGGATGCAGTCACAGCGCCACCCGTGCTCGTCCATCCGCTCGCGGGCCAACTGCCGCAGGTTCGACTTCCAGACGCCGGCGTCGATGAAGTCCGCCGGGATGTCCCGCTGGACACGCTGGAGCCTGACGTACGGCGGCAGCTCGGCCTTCATCTTCGCGACCAGCTCGGCCGCCTGCTCGTTGGTGAGCGGCTCGTACTCGTCCCGCCGCCACATGTCGTAGATGCGGGTGCCCCGGACCACGAGCGTGGGGTAGATCTTGAGGTAATCCGGTCGCCACTTTGCGTCTTCGAAGAGTCGCCGGGCGTCCTCCCTGGCCATGGCCAGGGAGGTTCCGGGTTGGCCGGGCATCAGGTGGAAGCCGACCTTGAACCCGGCATCGCGCAAGCGCCGCCCCGCGTCGATCGCGTCCTGCACGCCGTGGCCGCGATGCATCTCGCGGTTCACTCCCTCGAAGGTGGTCTGGACACCGACCTCGACCTTCGTCACGCCGAGCTGCAGCATTCGGTCGATCTGGTCGGGCCCACACCAGTCCGGCTTCGTCTCGAAGGTCGTCGCGACGTTCCGGACGTCGGCGGTCTCGTTCTCCTCGAGCACGTCCTCGATCGACCGATCGACGACCTGGGCTGCAGGCTGGGCGAAACTCTCGCCTTCGGTCGGTGCCGGCGGATCCTCCGGGTCGAACTCGTTCATCGCCTGGACGGCCCGCCGGACGAACCACTCCTGGTACGCCGGGTCCCGGGCCGTCATCGTGCCGCCCATCACGATGAGTTCGACCTTGTCGACCGGATGGCCGATGTGCCGAAGCTGGGCCAGCCTGAGCCGAACCTGCCCGTAGGGGTCATAATCGTTCTGCTCGGCCCGGGCGGCGGCCGGTTCGTGTCCGGTGTAACTCTGGGCCGAGGAGAACTCGGAGGCCGGACCCCCTGGACAGTAGAGACACTTCCCGTGCGGGCACGGCTCCGGGCTGGTCATGACGGCGACCGGCGTTACCCCCGATGCGGTTCGCACCGGTTTCCGGCGCAGGATCGGCTCGACCTGCTCCCGCGTGTCTTCCGGTGCGGCCTGGAGCAACTCGCCATTGGTCGGCACTTTCGGCGAGGAATGTTCGCCACAGGCCGCAAGCTTCGCCTGTTCGAGATTGTCGCGGTCGACGTCGCCCTCGAGAATGCGGGTGAGTACGTCTGCACACGCCGCTTCGAAGCGCCGCTCACCCGTCGCGTCCATATAGATGCCTGCGGAGAGCCGCCAAAAAGGGTGTCGTTCAGCCCAGCCAGGCCGAGACTTCTTCGATCACGGCCTCGAGCACGTCGTCGCGACGGCCCGAGAGGAACTCGATGCGACCGTCGCGGCCACCCCGCGGCGTGACGCCGCCGCCCTCCACGCGGTCGGCGACGGCCTCGCCGATGGCCCTGACGTCGAGGGCGGTCGAACGCTCGAGGAAGAGTTCGTCTTCGTCGAGCGCGATCGTCACCGTCGCGCCCGCTTCGGCGGTCTCCCGCCGGTGGAGTTCCGCGAGCAGGAGGTCAGTCGGCGGGAAGTCGTAGCGATGGGTGTAGGCGGCCACGTCGAGGACGTCGATCTGGACGCCGTTCTCGCTCCGGCGTTCGAGATGGGGTCGCGCGGTCTCGACCTCGGTCTCGAGTTTCGTCTCGAACTGCTCGCTGAGCGGGGCGGCGAGGGAGGCGTTCCCGTCGTCCCAGAAGAGGTCGGCGATGAGCTCGCGCTTGTCCTCGTAGGACTGATAGAAGGCTTCCAGAGCCACGGCGTTCCGGACGGCTTCGATGGTCTCCATTTCGAAGCCGCTCTCGGTGGCGAGGTCGGCGTACTGGTCCGGGACCTCGGTCCAGAAACTCGTCGCGGGGAGGTGGGCCAACTCCTCGCGAACCTCGCTGTTCACGAGGGCCGCGAGGTGGGTGCCCAGGACGCCCGTCGAAACCGGCCCGCCGCCCGTTGCGGTCGGACTGACGAGCACGTCCGACGTGTCGCTCGCGTCGCTATCGGCGTAGCCGCCGTCGACGACCACGCTGCCGGCGTCGTACAACGAGAGCAAGTCGAGCCCGTCTGCGGATTCCCGGGTCGAACCGGCGTCGACGAGTACGAAGAGTGGATGCGTTTCGTCGTGCCGATCCGCGGCTTCGAGCATGCTGGTGACGTCGCTCGTCGCGGCTTCGACGTCGTAAATCGGGTCCTCGAGCGGCCGCCGGTCGACGAAGTGATACTCCGCGCCGGATTCGTCGTGCTCCTCGCGAATCAGCGGCAACAGCGCCCGTTCCAGGGCCGCACCGCCGACGTATCCCTCGAGCGTCGCCGTGTGCCGGATGATGACTGGTCGCGACTCGATGACGGCACGGCGGATGGTCGTCGCTGCGTCGAGGAGGTCCGCTTGCACGGGTTCGATCGACGGGTCGGCGACGAAGAGGTCGGTCTCCGGCGGTTCGGCCCGTTCGGCGACCGCGCTCTCGCGGCGCTCCGTGACTGCCGCGGCGGCCTCCGCGGCCAGCACGGTGAGTTCCTCGGTCTCGACCTGGACCTCGCCCTTGTGCTCCTCGACGATCCCGATGATACGGACAGCTTCACCGGTTTCCACTTCGGGGTAGGCCCGGACGCCAGCCTCCTCGAAGGCGGCACAGTCGACGGTGCCGGTTTCGTCCTCGACCTCGAAGATCGTCGGCCCGGCCGTCTGGCGAATGGAGCGGACCGTCCCCTCCAGTGCGATCGTCTCCCCGAGCGCCGATTCGAGGGTGTCGACCGGGAGCCGCTCGATTTCGGTCGGCTTTGCAGCCGTCGTGGTTTCCTTCGCGGGTTCGGGCGCTGGCTCGGTATCTTCGGGCGTTTCGGACGGCTCCGTTGTCGCGGCCGTGGTCGTGCCACCGTCGGTCGAACTGGTGTCAGTCGATTCCCGCTCGACGGCCGAGGGGCTGCCATGACCCGATTCTGCCGTCGAGGCCGGTTCCGACGAATCGGCTTCTGTCTCCTCGCCGTCGGCGTTCTCGGGCAGGACCGGCTTGCCGATCTCCGGGTCGTCGATGAGCCGCCCGCGGAACTCGCGGTCCTGCTGGCGGAGCGACCACCCGAGGTCGATGTTCCCGTTGTCGTGGACCTCGAGGACCTGGACGAAGACCGCATCGCCCGGGTCCCAGTCGAGGGATTCGAGTCGCTTTGGAATCTCGCTTCGGTGCAACAGTCCGGTCACTGGCCCGATGTCGACGAAAACGCCGAATTCGGCGAACCCGTCGACGCTCCCGCGATAATAGCGGTTCGCCGTGAGCTGGTTCGATCTGGTGCCACGAAACTCGAAGAACACGTCCTCCTCGTGCGTGCCACAAACGTCGCCGTCAGCGGGTGAGCCACAGATAACACACGTACCCATTTCTACTATGGGAAAGCCACCGGACTCCTAAACGCTTGTCGAAAGCCCGCTCAGTCCCGCCTGACCTCGTGGCAGTTGCGACACCGCGCCTCGTAGGACTCTTCGGCACCGACTACGATCGTCGGCTCGTCCACGTGTGCGGGTTCGCCGTCGACGAGTCGCTGGTTTCGCGTCGCCGGCTCGCCACAGACCGCACAGATGGCGCGGAGCTTGTCGACGTACTCGGCGTTGGCCATCAACTGCCCGAGGGGCTCGAAGGGTTCGCCACGAAACGTCTGGTCGGTGCCGCTGACGATTACCCGGCGCCCCTCGTTTGCGAGGTCGTCGACGACTTCGACGAGTTCGACCGGGAAGAAGTTCGCCTCGTCGATGGCGACCACGGACTCCCCGTCGAGCCGCTTCGGAATGGAACGAACGCCCTCTGGCGTGTTGTCGACGACGGTCGCCTCCCAGGTGTGACCGGCGTGGGAGCCGAGTTCGGCCTCCCCGTAGCGGTCGTCGATGGCGGGCGTGAACGCCGCGACGGACTGCCCCGCGATTTCGGTCCGTCGGAGTCGCCGGAGGAGTTCCTCGGTCTTCCCGGAGAACATCGACCCCGAGATGACCTCGACCCAGCCGTTCTCCCTGATCGCGCGCATATCTCGAACGGGGGACCCACCCACTAAAATCAATCCGATTCTTCGTCGTGCGCGCCGACGTTGTGCCGCCCCTCGAAGCTGATCGGATCCGGCTCGATGAAGGCGTACTCCACGATCCGCTTTCCGAGCGTGTCGAGCCGGTTCTCGAGGTCCGGGTCGGTTACCTGTCCGGCATCGACCGCCTCGCCCGAGTCCGGAATTGCCGCCTGAAACGGCAATACCCAGGCGTCGAGGGCCCGGAGCACGCCGCGGAGGTGATCGAGGGCAGGGAGTGGGAATCCGCCCCCGGCGACGGCGAGCAGGCCGACGGTGGTGTTTTCGAACTCGTCGAAGCCACAGTAGTCCAGGGCGTTCTTGAGCGGGGCCGAGTAGGACCCGTGATAGACCGGGGTCCCGAGCAGGATCGCATCGAAGTCACGGATCTCGGCCCGGAGCGCCGGCGCATCGCCGGCGTCCCGTGCATCCGCGTCGTACACCGGCAGGTCGTACTCCCCGAGATCGACGAGCTTGCCCGTCCCGCCGTGATCCGCGACGGACTCGATCGCCCGCTCGAGCCCGACTCGCGTGACGCTTTCGTCCCGCAGACTGCCGACGACCGCACCGATGGTCGGTGACATAGTCGCCGGTTCGGGTTCGAGACCTAAAGTGGTGGGCGGATTGGCGACGACGGGCGTTCTCTAACGGGCGGTCAGGACCGAAGGCTCACGATCGGCGGATCGGATTCGCGGTCGACGCTGAGGAGCTCGTCCGCTTCGAGATCCGCAAGCAGTCCCTCGAGCCACTCCCGCCCGTCCGCTCCCGCCGGTGTGTAATCCACGCGAATCCGGTGTCCCAGGTCGTCGATCGGCAACGCACCGTGCTCGCCCAGCGTGCGGACGACACGCCCCCTGAACTGCCGTCGGCTCCCCTCGAAGCGGGGCTGGGTCGGGACGTCGGGCGCGGTGAAATCGCCCGTTTCGTACGCCCGGCACCACTCCCGCCACGGGCAGTCGGCCTCGTCACATCGGGGCGTCTTCGTACAGGCGACGCCGCCGAGTTCCATGATGGCGTTGTTCCACCGGCCGGGCGAATCTGGGGGCACCAGCTCGTCGGCCGCGGCTTCGAAGGCGTCCTCGTCGTCCGGCACGCCGTAGGCCCGGTGGAGCACCCGCTTCACGTTCGTGTCGACGACGGCCCCGCCGGTGCCGAAGGCAAAGGAAGCCACGGCTGTGGCGGTATAGGGGCCCACCCCCATCAGCGATTCGAGTTCGACCGGGTCGGTGGGCAACTCGCCGTCGAACGCCGAGACCACCTGCTGGGCCGCCTCGTGGAGGTACTTCGCTCGATTGTTGTACCCGAGACTGTGGGCACTCCAGAGGGCCACGACGTCGCTCCGGTCGGCGCCGGCAAGTGCCTCGACAGTCGGCCAGCGCTCGGTGAACGCCGTCCAGGGCTCGACGATCCGGTCGAGCTGGGTCTGCTGGCTCATCACCTCGGAAACCAGGATCTCGTACGGATCGTCGGTCTCCCGCCAGGGGAACACGCGGTGGTCGGTCTCGTACCACGACAGGAGCGCTTCCCGGATCGCGTCCAGATCTATGTCGTCGATGGCGGCCATTTCGAGTGTTGGCCTGAATTTGCCGCGGGTCCTTACAAGCGTGGTGATGGGAGCGGATTTCTCGGCGCCCTTCGCGGACCGTGTCCGAAACGGGTTTTTCCGTGGGTCCGCGACGGTGTTCCATGAGTCTCGACGAACTCACCGACGCCGTCGAAGCCGCCTACAGCGACCTGGATGGGGCCGAACTCTCGCTCGACGACGAGAGCCGACTGGAACTCGCCATGCTGCAAGCCGCCTTCGAGGAGGACGATTCAGCCGCACTCGTCTCCCGGGCCGTGCACGTGCTCTTCCAGTCGACGGCCGAAACGGGAAAACTCGACTTCCACCTCCGGGGCCGCTACGACGTCACCTACGATGAGTACCTCTCGGGAATGACCTACGACGACATGACGGGCATGGGCGAGTTCTCCGGTGGCGAGGACGACCGCCGGTACCAGTTCTGATCGGGTGGAGCAGCCGGTCAGGTGCCGGGCACAGTCGCTTTCGGCTCAAGCGGGTGTCAGTCAGTATCGGCCGATGAGGCAGTCAGTATCGGCCGATGA
>JBKGZU010000078.1:0-6618 GCA_046543215.1 Halodesulfurarchaeum sp.
GAGACGTTTTTGTCGTCGAGTGCTTCCTTCACGGCGGCTTTGACGATCAGGTCTGCCATACGACCCAGTTTTCCCAACCGTCCGTAATAAACGTTCCCAAATCGTGCGCCATAGGCCCCGTAGCGGGGGTTTGACTGTTGGAGGGGTCGTTCTCCTGGCCGAAACCGGCACCCGGGAGTTCACTCCCGGTCGGCGTGGGCGGTCACCAGCAATTCGCCTGACAGCGTCGCTTTGACCCGTTTTGCCTTCTCGCTCGTGTCGGTCTCGATGAAACGGGCACCGGCACGGTTTTTTCCACCCCCCACCATCGGCCGCACATGGACCAGATCTCGTTTGGCACGTCGGGGTGGCGAGCGACCCTCGATCTGTTCACGGACCGCCGGGTCCGGATGGTCGCCCAGGCCACCGCCGACCACCTCGCAAGCGAGGGGCTCGCCGAGCGCCCGGTCGCGGTGGGCTACGACGCCCGCGAGACCTCCCGCGGCTTCGCCGAGGAGGTCAGCCGGGTGCTCGCCGCGAACGGCTTCGACGTCCTGCTCCCCGAACGCGACGTCCCGACGCCGCTCGTGGCCTACGCCATCGCCGACCGCGAGCTGGGGGGCGGACTGGTGATCTCGGCCTCGCACAACCCTCCGGAGTACAACGGCATCAAGTTCTTCCCGGCGGACGCCGCCCCCGCCATGCCCGAAACGACCGACGACATCGAATCCCGGCTGGCCGAACCCGACCCGCTGCCCGAAGCCGAGTGGGGATCGATCCGCGAGGTCGACTACCGGGAGCCACACGCGACCCACGCGATGGACCTGATCGACCCCGACCTCGCGGGGCTCGAGGTCGTCTACGACGCCATGCACGGCAGCGGCCGCGGAGTCACCGACCGGCTCCTCGAGGCGGCCGGAGCCGAGGTCACCCGCCTCCGGGACGAACTCGATCCGACCTTCGGGGGGACGCCCCCGGAACCCAGCGCGGAAAACCTCCAGGAACTCGTCGAGGCGGTCCGGGAGACCGGGGCCGATCTGGGAATCGCGAACGACGGCGACGCCGACCGGCTGGCGGTCGTGACGCCCGAACGCGGCTATCTCGACGAGAACCTGTTTTTCGCCGCGACCTACGACCACCTCCTCGAACACCAGTCGGGGCCGGCGGTCCGGACCGTCTCGACGACCTTCCTGATCGACCGCGTGGCAACCGCCCACGACGAGCGGGTGATCGAGACGCCGGTCGGGTTCAAGTGGGTCGCCCGGGCCATGCAGGAGCACGACGCGCTGATGGGCGGGGAGGAGTCCGGCGGGTTCTCGATTCGGGGCCACATCCGGGAGAAAGACGGGGTGCTCATGGCGCTCCTCGCCGCGGCGACCGAGGCAGAAAGGGCCTACGACGACCGGCTCGACGCCCTTCGGACCGATCACGGCGAAATCCACCAGGACAAGGTGAGCGTCGACTGCCCCGACGGCGAGAAGGAACGCGTGATCGCCGAGCTGGCGGAGACCCTCCCGGCGACTATCGCAGATCGAGCGGTCGAGGATACCAACCCGGCCGACGGCGTCAAGGCGCTGCTCGAAGACGGCTCGTGGCTGCTCGTGCGGCCGAGCGGGACGGAACCGAAGATGCGGGTCTACGCCGAGGCCGCGAGCGAAAAGCGGGTCAAAGCCCTCCTCGCAGCCGGTCGTAAGCTCGTCGAGCCACTCGTCTGAAACGGCTCGCCCGGAGCCGAACCGTTCCTGGCCGGGCCGGCTCAGTCGCCACCGCCACACCCGGCGACCAGTACGAGTCCGCCGGCGACGGCTGTTCGCAGAAACTCGCGGCAGTGTGTCATGCTAACAAGTTGTATTCCCGGCGGGTTGGGACGTTGCCATCCGACGGCGCTCGCCAGCAAATTCACCGGTTTCGACACTGTTCGGGGGACGGGTGACCGACGGCGAGAGAGCGGGTCAATCGACCGCGCGCTCGACGTACCTCACTGCCGCAGCCGGCGTCTCGACTGGCTCCACGCCCGCGACGTCGTGGGTGTCGAGGCCCGCGACCGGCCGGCCCATGTCGAGGGCGTGAGCGATCTCCGAGAGCGTCCCCGTGGCACCGTCGACGGCGATAGCGGCCTCGCCGTTTTTGACGACGAGCACGTTCCGGGCCGAACCCATCCCGGTCGCGATCGGCACGTCGATATACTGATTGGCCGCCGCCGGGTCGTCGCCGGGCAGGATGCCGATGGTTCGACCACCCACCTCGTCCATGCCGCGGGCGACCGCCTCCATCACGCCCGTCAGCCCGCCACAGACCACTTCGTGGCCCCGGTCACCGAGTTGCCGGCCGAGTGTCGTCGCCATCGCTTCGGTCTCCGGGTCCACCGTCCCACCACCGATGACGCTCACTCTCATTTCCCTGCACTAGCCACCCTCGCTCCGTAATCGTTCCGGCGGGCGCTGGACCATTCACGCGCGACGGGCCATTACCCTGGCACCCAGCTTGATGCCGCGTCTCGCCCCACTTTCGGGTATGATCCTCCAGGTTTCGGGCCCGCTCGTGGAGCTGGTCGGGGCCGTGGTCGGCGAGCTACTGGGCTCGATCGTCGAGGCGTTGCCGCGGCTGCTCTCGGGCCTCCTCTTCCTCGGTCTCGCCTCCCTCGGGATCACCGTCGTTCTCGGCGTCCTGCGGCGGGTACTCGACCGCGCCTACCCCGTCGAGCAGGACATAATCGTGGACCTTTCGGTGGTCGTGGTCGGCGGACTGCTGTGGTTCGGGGCGCTGCTCGTCCTGCTGAAACTCGTGGGAATGGGCGAGGTCGCCGCGAGCCTCGGGACCGCCACGGGGTTCATCGCGCTGGGGATCGCCTTCGCGCTGAAAGAGATGATCGCGGACACCGTCTCCGGGGTCTACCTCCTCAAAGATCCGGATTTCAACATCGGCGACGCCGTCGAGACGGCCTCGATCTCGGGCACGATCGAACGGATCGATCTGCGGAAGACTCGCATTCGGGACGGTGACGGGCACCTCGTCGTGGTCGCCAATCGCGACGTGGAAAAGCGGTGGACCCAGCAGGATGCCGTCACCGGGGAGTGACAGCGAAGGGCCCCAGGGGTCGCGTTCCCACTCACCGGCCAGCGGAGCGACGGACCGGCCCGGCCACCGGAGACCTACCGCTCGGGGTCCAGGCGACCGGTGCACCGGTTCCCGCATTCGATCTCGAAGCCGGCCTGTCGATAAAACGGCGCCAGTTCCCGTTCGAAACTGGCCGTCAGCCGCCCCCAGCGCTCGGCCGCGTCCCGGAGCAGGAGCGTACCGATCCCCTGGCCGCGCCGGCCGGGCCGCACCGCGATCGGTTCGATCCGCACGTCCCGTTCCCGGGGACGGCCGACGAGGGAAGCGAGGACTGTCCCGCGTTTCGAACGGGCCACGAGCACCTCGCCGCGATCGATGTGTTCGGCGACCGTCTCCTTTGTGACCTCGGGGTCGGCCCCGTCGAAGACGTTCATCACCGCCGCGAGGTCCGCGGGGCGGGCCTTCTCGACGATCATCCGCCCTGGACGAGTCGGACGACCTGCACCTCGCGTTCGGTGACGGACTCGTCGGCGGGCTTCGGTCGGCCGTCGACGAAGACGCTCGCCTCGTGGGGACTCAGGTCGACGGCCGCGAGGAGGTCGCCGTAGGTCCCTTCCTCGATCGTGACCTCCTCGGTTCGGTCGCCGACCACGTCGACGGTCACGCGCATCGTTCGGCCGGTGCTACCGGTCGAATGGGCATGAGCGTGTCGCAGCAGTCCGGAAACGGACGGCTGGTTCTCGGAAACCGGGCTCAGGCCGGGGCCGTCGACTCCGATCCCTTCGTGGCCGTCGTCGGGGTCGCCCCCGAGCCGCGACGGCGGCGGTAGGCCCCCCGGAGTCCACTGATGAGCGCCCCGAGGCCGACCAGGAGCGCCCCCAGAACGAGAAGCCCGCCGACGATCGGGACCGCCCCGAGGACCGCAAAGAGGACCAGCCCCAGGCCCAGCGCGTACCAGCGGTTCGGCTCGTCGCTCCGGCGACCGAGGAGCCAGCGACCGACCGCGTACTCGCCGTAGACCACCCCGACCCAGAGGACGAAGAGGTAGCCGAAAAGCCCCAGAATGGCCAGCGGAATGCCCACGATCGTCACGGCCACGAGCGCGAGCAGGAAGGGGACGCCGATCAGGGCGAGCAAGCCGACGAAGGCGGACCAGCCGGGCGACTCGGCCGCGTGGTCGGCCACGCGGTTCGAGAAACCGGGAAGGACGAGCAGCAGCATCGCGCCGAGGAGGAGGTTGGCGAAGAGCCCGTAGATCGCATTCAACCAGCCCCACCCGAAGGATGGCCAGGAGTGGCCGGACACCCCAACGGGTCCGAAGCCGCCAATGGAGCTGTCCTGCACGATGGAGCCCTCGACGACGGCCCCGGAGTCCTGCGTGAGCCCCCCGTCATAGCGGAGGTCGCCTCCGATCCGGGCGGTCGAGCCGAGCACGATCGTCTCCGCGCCGACGGTCGCGTCGTTACCGACCTGCCCCTCGATCGTCACCGTTCCGGCGCCGACCGAGAAGGCATCGCCGACGCTGCCCGTGCGGGCGAGCGTGACGGCGCTTGCGCCGGCGGAGACGCCTCCCTCGACGGTCCCCGCGATGCGGAGGGACCCGGTTGCGACGCTCACGTCCCCGGTGACGACCCCGGACTCGGCGATGACGACGTCACCGGCGAAGCCGTTCAGATCGCCCGTGACCGTGCCCCGGATGACGACGGTTCCCGCCATCACGTCGAGGCCGGAGACGGTTTCACCCTCGGCGACGACGGCACTGCCGGTCATCGAGGTCGCACCGAGGCCGCCGCCAGCCGATCCGGCAACTGCGACGGTCGGACCCGCGGCGAGCACGAGGAGGGCGACGAGTGCGAGGACGATACACCGATTACTCGGAGACGGCGCGTTCATGCCTCCGTTTTCGTTCGGACAGCTAATAAATATTTGCTGACATGACGTGGCAGGGAGGCGAGGGTATCACTCTCGATGGACGTTACCCCGGACACGCCGGTCCGGATGCGAGTTGCGGGCAAGGAGGGGTCGTCTCGGGGACTTTAAGACCGGGACGGGCCTCCCTTCGACCATGACAGCTTCCGCGGCCGGGCGCCAGGAAATATGGGTCGAGAAGTACCGACCCGAGCGCCTCGAGAACGTCGTCGGACACGAGGAAATCATCTCGCGGCTGAAAAGTTACGTCGAGCGCGACGACCTCCCGAATCTGCTCTTCGCAGGACCCGCAGGGACCGGCAAGACGGCCTCCTCGGTGGCCATCGCGAAGGAACTCTACGGCGAGGACTGGCAGGAGAACTTCCTCGAGCTCAACGCCTCCGACGAGCGAGGGATCGACGTCGTCCGGGAGCGGATCAAGGACTTCGCGCGCACCTCCTTCGGCGGGTACAACTACCGGATCATCTTTCTCGACGAGGCGGACGCGCTCACAGCAGACGCCCAGTCAGCGCTTCGCCGGACGATGGAGCAGTTCTCGAAGAACACCCGATTCGTCCTCTCCTGTAACTACTCCTCGAAGATCATCGACCCGATCCAGTCCCGGACCGCGGTCTTCCGCTTCTCGCCGATCGCCGACGAGGACGTGATCGACCGGGTCAGGGACATCGCCGAGACCGAGGGGTTGGAGTACACGGAAGCGGGACTCGACGCGCTGGCCTACGCCGCCGACGGCGACATGCGGCGGGCGATCAACGCCCTCCAGGCGGCCGCGGCTACCGGCGGGACCGTCGACGAGGAGGCGGTCTACGCCATCACGAGCACCGCCCGCCCCGAGGAGATCGAGGAGATGATCGAACGGGCACTGGCAGGAGACTTCACGGGCGCACGGGCGCATCTGGTCGATCTGATCACCGAGCGCGGGCTCGCCGGCGGCGACATCATCGACCAGCTCCACCGGTCGGTGTGGGAGTTCGACCTCGACGACGCGGCCGCCGTCCACCTCATGGACCGGCTCGGGGAGGCCGACTACCGGATCAGCGAGGGGGCAAACGAGCAGGTCCAGCTCGAGGCACTGCTCGCGTCGGTGGCACTTGCCGCCGAAGACGGCTGAGTCGGGCGGTTGGGCCGGCTCTCCCGTCCCGGAACTGTTTTAGCCCCGCATCGGCCACTACCCTCCAATGAGCGACCTCGAAGACGCCTACCGCCTCGAGTACTTCGAGACGGAGGGCTTCGTTCGGAAGGAGTGTACGGAGTGTGGCTCCTTCTTCTGGACGCGGGACCCCGACCGGAGGACCTGTGGGGACCCCCCGTGTGACGAGTACGAGTTCATCGACACGCCCAGCCTCGACCGGGAGTACACCCTCGAGGAGATGCGCGAGGCGTTTCTGTCGTTCTTCGAGGCGCGGGGACACGAACGGATCGACCCGTACCCGGTCGCGGCGAACCGGTG
Organism: Halodesulfurarchaeum sp.; assembly: GCA_046543215.1. GTDB lineage: Archaea > Halobacteriota > Halobacteria > Halobacteriales > Halobacteriaceae > Halodesulfurarchaeum. Next base: position 6,416 of record JBKGZU010000078.1, read on the forward strand.
GCGGGACGACGTCCTGCTGACCCAGGCCTCGATTTACGACTTTCAGCCGCTCGTCACGAGCGGCCAGACCCCGCCGCCGGCCAACCCGCTGACGATCAGTCAGCCCTGCATCCGGATGCAGGACATCGACAACGTCGGGAAGACGGGGCGGCACACGATGGCCTTCGAGATGATGGCCCACCACGCCTTCAACGCCCGGGAGG
>JBKGZU010000079.1:0-6566 GCA_046543215.1 Halodesulfurarchaeum sp.
TACGAGGAGATCGCCGAGGAGCAGATGATGGAGATGCACCCGATGATGCGCCAGATGTTCCAGGAGTAGTACCTGGGGCGGCGCGAGTCACAATTGCGGTCTTCCGGTCGCGTCGGCGAATCAACGCGTTTCGTGTTTTCTCACCCCGTGTTTCAGGTGATTCGTGTGGTCTTCCCGTCCCTGCAATCACAACACGCACCATTACTTCGTGTCGATTCCGAGCGCCGCGTAAATCAAGCAGGACTCCGTCAACCCCGTTACGGAGAGGACGGCCCCGAGGACGATGGCCACAATGCCGAAACCGATGGTGAACGATCCGGGGCCGAAGAGTCCCGCCACTCCCAGCACGCCGACGATCAACAGGCCGACGCCGAGGCCCAGGCGGACCACGCGATCGTAATGTCCGACGTTTTTCTCCATGGCAGTACATGGCACGCCGGGCCATTTATACGTTCGTCCTGGGCCGATCGAACCATCACCGTGGCCCGATCATCCCTCCCGTGGCAACTCCACGACGAAGACGGCTCCCTCGGGCTCGTTGTCCTCGACACGGAGACTGCCGCCGTACCGATCGACGAGGGTGTTGACGAGGTACAATCCCAGCCCGGTTCCGTCGCTTTCGAGTCCCTGCTCGCCCTTTTCGAAGATCACGTTTTTCCGGTCGTCAGGGACTCCCGGCCCGTCGTCCGCAAGTCGGATGGTGAGCCAGTTTTCGCCCTCGGTCACCGAGACGGTGACCGTCGGTTCGGGCTTGTCGTTGTGGACGATGGCGTTCTGGAGTAGGTTGCGGAACACCGATTCGAGCATCCCGTCGGCGAGGACGGTGGCCTCGGGGATTCGGTTCGCGGTTTCGGCGGTGGCTTCCTCGTAGTTTCCATCCACCGCCTCGATTTCGCCCTCGAGAATCGGCCGAATGGATCGCGCCTCGAGTTCGGATTCCGAGCCGAGCACGACGTCTGCCACGTCACGAGCGGTTTCGGTGATTTCGATCGCGTCACTTGCGGCTTCGAGGACCGATCTGGCGAATTTCGCTCCCTCCTCGTCGGTGTGCTCCTCCAGGAGTTCCGCGTACGAAACGACGAGCTGGAGGTCGTTCCTGATGTCGTGACGGACGATCTGGTTGAGGATCTCGAGGGTATCTCGCTGCACCTCGATCTGTTTTTCGTACTCCTTGCGCTCGGTGATGTTCCGGGCGTACCCGAGGACTCCGTCGGGGTCAGAACCGACTGACTCGTAGGGAATGAGGATCGTCTGCAAGGTGAGCACGTCACCGTCGGCAGTCCGAGCAGTCCGCTCCGGGATCACGAGCGATTCCCCCGACTCGATGACCTCCCGGTCTTCCTCCCGGTATTTTTCGAAAGTCTCTTTTCCCATTCCCAGGTCCCGTTCGGTCTTGCCGATCAGTTCCTCGGGCGGCCGTCCGAAAATCTCCCCCACCGCTTCGTTCGCGAGGAGGTACTCCCCGTCGCGGTTCTTCACGAAGATCGGATCCGGAACGAGGTCGATGATCTGTCTCAGTCGCTTCTCTGACTGTTTTCGCTCCCGCTCGGCACGTTTTTGCTCGTCGATGTCCTGGTGGATGCCGACCGACCGGACGGGATCACCGTTCTCGTCCCATCCCATCACCTTCCCGATGTTGCGGATCCACTTCCACTCGCCGTCGGCCGATCTGAGCCGGTAATCGACGGTGTAGAGGTCTTTTTCGCCCTCGAGGTGACCTTCGAGGGCCTCTTTGTGGGGTTCGATGTCCTCAGGGTGGAGCAGCTTCTCCCACCCGCCAATCTCGTTTTCGATTTGCCCCGGCTCGTACCCCAACATGTCGGCCCAGCGCTCGCTCCGGGTCACCTCATCGGTTTGCATGTCCCAGTCCCAGATGCCCAGGTCCGCTCCCTCGATCGCCAGGTCGAGTCGCTCGGACTTTTCCTCGAGTTCCCACTCCCGCTCTTTCCGCTCGGTGATGTCCCGCATCGCCGTGACGTCCCCGACGACGGCTCCGTCCTCGTCCCGGAGGGGATAGAACCTGACGTCGAGCGCCCTCGGTTCGCCGGCGGCGTTTTTTCGGGTCGTCTCGAAGGAGACCCGTTCTCCGTCGTACACCTCCTCCAGGTAGGGGTTGATCTCCTCGAAGTTACCGCCGCCGATGACGGACTCGTTTTCCACGCCAGAAAGGTCGGTCTCCGCCGGGATGTCGTAGAACTCCCGGTAGCGCTCGTTGGCGAACAGGTACTCGTGGTCCCGGTTCGAGGCCGCAAGCATGTCCGAGGAACTCTCGACGGCTTGTCGGTACCGCTCCAGTTTCGCCTCCTGGGCCTTTCGCTCCGTAATCTCTCGATCGATCGCGAAAAAACCGATGACGTTCCCGGATTCGTCATAGCGAGGAATCTTGTTAACCGAGTACCAGTGCTCGGTCCCGTCTGCGTGCGTCAATTTCCGCTCCCGGTCGAGCACTGTCTCTCCCTTCAGGGCCTGCTGCTCGCACTCCAGCACGTCCTCGGTCAGGGGCGCTGGCCAGAGTTCGTCGGTCCGCTTGCCGATGAGTTCGTCCGGTTCGGCGTCGAGCACCTCGGCAAAGGACCGCCCGCAATGCACGAGCCGGTGGTCGGTGTCTTTGAAGTACAGAAGGTCCGCGGAGGCCTTGGTGAGCAACTCGAAAAGCGCTCGGTCTTTGGCCCGATCGCGGGTGGTGAGCAGGTGGTCGTCGAACGCGGTGTCCGTCCGACTCCGACCGATCGTTTCGACCCACTGCCAGCGGCCGTCTGCGGTTTCGATTCGGTGACTGATCGGATTCTCCGCGTCCCGTTCCCCGGCCACCAGGGCCGCAAATCGGGAGGCGACCCGGTCGCGGTCCTCGGGGTGGACGAGCGAAAGGATCGACTCGCCCCTGATGGCCGCCCGGTCGAACCCGATGACCGATTCCACGGCCGGACTCGCGTACGAGACCGTTCCCTCGTCGTCGACCAGGGTGACGACGTCGTGGACCTGCCCCAGTAGATCGTCGAGCAACGACTCGGGAGTGCCCACCATGTGGGACGTTCACTCGGGCCCCTGGGATATACTGGTTGTGGTCTTTCCGGCGACGATCGTGTTCGAGAGTTCAGGCGTAGGCCTCGAACTCGCGGCCGAAGACGAGGAAATAGCCGGTTCCGAGGACGCCGATGACCGCCGCGAGTGAGAAGGCCAGTTCCGGGCTGGCAAAGTCCCAGAGTGCCCCACCCAGAGCCGCGCTCGGGATCACGATCGTGTTTCTGAGCAAGTAGTAGGCGCCGGTCACGCGGCCGCCGGTCCCCCGCTCGGCGGGCCCGACGATCAGGGCCTTGTGCGTTGGGAGCCCGGCAAAGCGGAGCCCGGAAAAGGCGAAGACGGCGACCAGCGCGGGGGCGCTTGCCGGGGCGTTGATCAGGAGTACCGGAAAGACGGCATAGACGGCAAAGCCGACCGCGACGACCGGCTTGAGGCCCACGAATTCGGCCACCCGGGCCGCCGGGATCATCACCAGGAGCGCGACGAGCATCTCGACGCCGAGCAAGTACCCGAAAAACGCGGCCGGCGAGAGCGACACGGCCGTCGAAAACCCACCGACCGAAACCGTCGTTTCGAGTCCCACCGAAAGTTCCTGGGTTACGACCAGGACGAAAAACACGTACACCATCCCGTTGGCAAACCGGACCAGCGTGTCGCCGACGAGAAGCGGGCGCAACTCGGGAGGAAGCGCGGCGAAATCCGTCCGAAGCTGGGACAGTCCCTCGAACGTGTCCCCGATGGTGTCCTCGCTCGCGTCATAGAGAAAATGCTGGGCGACGGTCCCCACCGCTCCAAAGAGGACGGCCACGCCGAGCACGTACTGGAAGCTCCGTGTGAAGGAGGGGTGGAGCCCGATCAGGAACGCCGCAAGAACGGGACCGACGAGAAAGGCCATCCGGCGGAACGTTTCGGTCCCCGCGAAGCCGGCCGCCAGCCGCGAGGGGTCGGTCGCCTGCTTGACCACCGCGAAGGTGGCCCCGAGCCCGAAGGACTTCCAGGCCTGGGCCAGCACGAGTCCCACGAAGATCCAGATCCAGGGTGCGATGATCACCCCGCCGACGGTGACTGGCCCGATCGAAGGGGCCACGAACCAGACGGCGAACCCGAGCGTCGAGAGCAGCCCGAAGACCGTGAGCGCATAGCGGGACCCGATTCGATCGGAGACGGCCCCGCCCGGATACGGGAACACCGCAGAGACCACGTTTCCGGCCGTTCCGAAGAGGCCGACGACGAATCCGGAGGCGCCCAGGGCCACCATGTACTCGGGAAGAAAGCGACTCGTCATCTGGAAGCCGAGACTGAAGAGGAACATCGCCGCAGAGAGGACCAGCACGTCCCGTGGGAGAGCGAACAGCCCGCCCAGCCGGTCGAGTGGGCTGCCCGAAGCGGCGCTGGAATCGCCCATTGGCCGATCGTCCACCGAGAGCAGTAAATGACTGTCGGCATGGGTGGCATCGATTTGAGTGTCGGCATGGGTGGCATCCAACTGGATATCCCCGTGGGTGGCATTGATCTGCGTGTCGGCGTGAACGGTATCCAACTGGGTGTCGGCATGGGGCCCCGCATCGAATTGGGTGTCGGCTCGGGACTCGGCTGGCGAACGAAACGGTCTTGCACGGACCAATGCGAACTGCCCACCATCGATGGAGGTGTTTGGACCGGTCGCCCGGGCTGTCTCTGCCTTGCGCGGCGAGGGGCGGGGCCGCATTCTGCTCTCCGTGGCGGCTGGCTGGGGACTGCTCGTGGGGGCCCGGATGAGTTACCCGGTGTTGCTCCCATACATCCGGGAGGCCTACGGACTCTCGCTCTCGGTCGCGGGATTGCTCGTGACGATCGTCTGGCTGGGATCCGCGCTCGGACAGCTCCCTGGCGGCATCCTCGCCGACCGATTCAACGAGCGATACGTGATGACGGCGGGACTGCTCGTCGTCGCGGTGGCTCTGGCAATCGTGGCAGTCTCAGGGAGCGTCGTGGTGGTGTTTCTCGGCACCGGACTCGTCGGGCTCGGACTCTCGTTGTATCCGATCGCTCGCATCACGGTTCTCACCGACATCTTCCCGGACGCGGTCGGGAGCGCGCTGGGCGTGACGATGGCGACCGGCGACACGGGACAGACGGTATTGCCCCCGCTGGTCGGCTTTCTCGCCGCCGCGGTCGCGTGGCAACTCGGGTTGGGGGTGCTGGTCCCGATGTTTCTCCTGCTGGCCGTCCTGGTCTGGGTGGTCGTGCCTGACGGAGAGCCCTCTGCGGAAGACGCGTTGTCGTTCGACCGGGCCCGGGCCGTGGTCGCCGAACTTCGGACTCGTTCGATGGCGCTGGTGACGGTCGTCCTCTTCTTCTACATCCTGGTCTGGCAGTCCTTCACCGGCTTTTACCCGACGTATCTCCACGAAGTCAAGGGGCTTTCCCCGTCGGTAGCCGGGACCGTCTTCGCCCTGTTCTTCGCGGTCGGCGTCGTCGTGAAACCGATCTCTGGGGCCGCCTACGATCGGTTCGGGATGCGGACCTCCCTTCTCTCTGTGCTCGTGGGACCGGTCTTCGGCCTCGCGATTCTCCCGTTCGTCGAGGGTATCGCGGCGTTGATCGCCCTGACCGCGCTCGTCAGCACGATGCTCGGATCGGGCGCGATTACCCAGTCGTATCTCGCAGAGGAGATCCCGGCGGAGATCCGCGGCACCGGCCTCGGCGTGGTCCGCACGACAGCCGCGTCGCTGGGAGCGGCCGGTCCGGTGCTGTTCGGGCTGCTGGCAGACGGCGGCTATTTCGACGAGGCGTATCTCGTTCTGGCCGCCCTGATGGTCTTCATTCTGGGGCTCACGTCGCTGTTGCCGCGGCCGTGAAAGAGAGGGTCGCCATTCCGAAAATCCTCCAGGCGGCCAGGACCTTTTCGAACCGCAGTTCGTCCTGGAATATAATTACGTATAATTAAAACTTATGTGCCCGGGGTGCGTGTATTTCGCTAATGAGCGACTACACGACGATTTCCCTCAAACGCGAGTTCGTCGAGGACGTCGAGGCGTACATCGAGGACGAACCTTTCAGCTCCGTCAAGGAATTCGTCAAACACCTCCTCCTCCGGGAAATGGAGTCCGGGGAGGGCATTTCGGAGGCGGAGGCAAAAGCCCTCGGACAGAAACTCCAGGACCTCGGGTACGTCGATTGAACGACCGGGAACAGACTGGCGAGTGCGAGGACCGGGCTTCGGTGAACGAGCTTTCCGAAAGGGCGAGGTAGCTGCCGGTCGAGGCAGTTGACATGGCCCCAACCGTCGACGATCGCCGAAACGAGATCCGCGAGGCCGTCGGTCGCCACGCGAGGGTCGAATCCACGGCCTTCACCAAGGAGGCGCTTTCGGCCATCTGCGAGGCAGTCGGGGATCCCGTCGAACCGGGTCGGCTGCCGTCGAAATCGGCGATGCGGGCCCGGATCCTGCGAGCTGTCGATCCCGATGCAGCGGCCCCGTCAGACCCCCTCGACCGGGCCTTTCGCAAGGCCGAACTCGACCGGATCGCCGCAGCACTGCGTGAGGAGTGACGACGGCGGCA
>JBKGZU010000080.1:0-6556 GCA_046543215.1 Halodesulfurarchaeum sp.
AAAACGTGGGTTGCGGGTCGTAAGCCCCCTTCTGTTTCGACCCGACATTCGGCTGAGCGTTCGCGCCCCGAGCCGGACTACCTTGTGCGCGCGAACTTGCACCGGCGAGGGATGGCCGTTCCATCGATGCTCCGCCGTCGGCCCTCGGTGGGTTAGCTCGGCCTCGGTTTGCATCCCGACGCCTTCGCACACCTCATCGGTCGAGCGGAGCCGTGTCGTTGCTGTTCCAGGGCCCGACGGTCTCCCGTCCCGGGCGTGTGCCCGATCGCCTGTCCGGCGGTGGGGGGACTTTCCTCATGTCCACGCGGGACACGGGGGTCGGGCGTCCGCTACCCGGCGAATTTTCGTCGCGAAGCCCCCTAAGCCGTTCGGTCAGAATAGGTCGAAAACGATTCTGGTTGTATTTAGGGGGCCAGAAGACATTTTGTTCCCTTGAACGGTTTCTGAAAACGCATAAATAAACCACAATGCGTTACATTAACCGATGAGTGAGGATCGTCGCTCCGACGGTCGCGATCCAGTTTTCGGCCGCGCCCGGGCAGACCGGAACCGGGTGGAGGGGCTGTCCAGACGGGCGTTTCTGGCCGCGACCGGAGCTGGCGCCGTCGGCGCGATCGCCGGCTGTCTCGGCGGGCAAACGGACGTCTCGGTGCTCTCGGCGGGCAGCCTCGCGACCCTTTTCGACGACACGGTCGGCCCCGCCTTCGAGGACGATCGGGAGTTCGGCTACCGCGGGGAGTTCACCGGGTCGAACGCGGTCATGCGAATGGTCCTCGACGAACAGAAGCAACCCGACGTGATCGTGAGCGCGGACGCCTCGTTGCTCCGAAGCCGGCTCCCGGACTCGATCGCCCCGTGGGACGTCGTCTTCGCCTCGAACGCGCTGGTGATCGCCTACGGGCCGGAAACGGCGGTGGGCGATCGGCTCGAGGCCGAGGACCCGTGGTACGAGGTGCTCCGCTCGGCCGACGCCGAAATCGCCATGTCGGATCCGGATCTCGATCCGCTGGGCTACCGGGCCGTCCAGCTGTTCGAGCTCGCTGCGGACTACTACGACGAACCGGGGCTCGAGGAGGACCTCGAAGAGAACCTGGTCGTGGACCCGAACGAACCGCACCTGCTGGCCGGTATCGAGTCGAAAAACCGGGCTGCCGCGATCGTCTACAAAAACATGGCCGTCGATCACGACCTGCCCTTCGTCGAGCTCCCGGACGAACTGGACTTCTCGAACCCCGCGTACGCGGATCGGTACGCCGAGGCGACCTACACCACCGAAGACGGGACCACCGTCGAGGGGACCCCGGTGCTGTACAATCTGACGGTTCCGGAAACCGCCCAGCACACGGACGGTGGGCGAGCGTTCGTGACCTACCTGCTCGCGAATCCGGACCTACTCGCGGAAAACGGCCTGGTCATCAACGACCGCTTCCCGACAGAACACGGCCCGGTCCCCGCGGAGGTGCTCCCATGAGCTACGCCGAGTCGGTCAGGCGGCTCTCCCGGGGCGAGTACGGCTTCGGCGGGCGAATGCTCCACGAGAACGGCGTCTTTGCCCTCCTCGGGGCGGTGCTTTTCGTTTATCTCCTCTATCCCTTCGTCTCGTTTTTCACCTGGGGCGAGGGGGTCAGCCTCGCGGCCTTTTTCGAGCCGGCCGTCCTCGGAGCGATCAAGTACTCCCTGCTTTCCGCGCCCGTCTCGACGGCCATCGCGACGGTGTTCGGCGTGCCGCTGGCCTACGTGCTGGCCCGGGCGACATTTCCGGGGAAGGTGATCGTCGATGCGCTGGTCGTCCTGCCACTCGTGATGCCACCCGTCGTCGGTGGCGTGATGCTTCTCACCGGATTCGGGCAGTTCACCCCGCTGGGTGGGGCTGCCGCGTCACTGGGCCTCCCGCTCACGGACAGCTACCTCGGCATCGTGCTGGCCCAGACCTTCGTCGCCTCGCCCTTCGTCGTGATCACCGCGCGGTCGGGATTCGCCGCCGTCGACCGGGAGATTGAACAGGCGGCCAGGAGTCTGGGCAAGGGCCCGATTGAGACGTTCCGGCTCGTCTCCCTGCCGCTGGCCCGGGGCAGCATTCTCGCCGGGATCGTGCTCACGTTCGCCCGGGCGATAGGCGAGTTCGGCGCCACGATGATGACCGCCTACCACCCCTCGACGATGCCCACCCAGATCTGGGTCACCTTCATTTCGGACGGCATCGGGGCGACCGCCCCGCTCGTGATCGTGTTGCTGACACTGGGCTTTCTCGTCGTGCTCGCCCTCCAGCTCGGTGGCAAACGACTCTCCTTCGGTTCGCAATGACCCTCGAACTCGATCGGATCGAACGGCAGTACGACGACTTCACCCTCGGCCCCGTAGACCTCACCGTGGAGCCGGGAGTAACGGCGGTGCTCGGGCCCTCGGGGAGCGGTAAATCGACGCTGCTCTCCCTTATCGCGGGGTTCGAATCCCCGGACGCGGGTCGGGTGCTCGTCGACGGCCGCCGGATCGACACGCGACCACCGGAAGCGCGTTCGGTGGGAATGGTGTTCCAGAATTACGCGCTCTTCCCGCACCTCTCGGTCCGGGAGAACCTCGCGTTCGGCGCGAGCGGTGGAGCGCCCGTGGCGGAGACAGCCGCGTTACTGGAGATCGATCACCTCCTCGACCGCGACCCCGAGACCCTCTCCGGTGGCGAGGCCCAGCGGGTGGGCCTGGCCCGGGCCCTGGTCTCCGAGCCTTCTGTACTGCTCCTCGATGAGCCGCTCTCGAGCCTCGACGCCCCCATCCGGCGCCGACTCCGGCTCGAACTGCGCGACGTGCTCGCGGATCTGCACATTCCGGTCGTCTACGTGACCCACGACCAGGAAGAAGCCGCGATCGTGGGTGATCGGCTCGCACTTCTCGAGGACGGCGATCTCGTCCGCGAGGGCCCGACGGAGGCGGTCTTCGAGCGACCGGAACACGCCTTCGTCGCCGAATTTCTCGGCATCGAGAACTGCCACCCGGCGACGGTTCTCGAGGAAAACGGCAACGGAACCGTCCTCGAGGTGGGCGAGACGAAAATCGAGGCCGCGGGGGAGCCACCAGGAACACCGGTCACCGTCGCGATTCACCCCGAGGCCATCGACATCGAACCGGTCGACGGGGAGCCGGCAGACGGTCGAAACAGGATTTCCTGTACGATCTCCCGGATCCGCACCCGTCACACCGGAGCGACCGTCGTGCTCGAGGGGGAGGGGTTCGACCGGCTCACCGCGTCGGTCGACAAGGGGGTCGCCGCGGGTTTCGCAGTCGGGGACGCGGTGCGGGCCTCGATTGCCCCGTCGGACGTCCACCTCACGCGTCGGGATCGGTGAACGGGGCCACGCGCTCGCTGTCGCGCTCGGCCCGGTCGATGGCCGCATCGAGGTCGAACTCCCGGACGACGGTCCCGTCCTCGATCATCGGTTTCAGGAGCGCCGTCCCGCCGGAGGGGCCCACGCGGTCGACGAGTGTCACGTGGTGGCCACCGTCCGGGGTCCGGTAGACCTGCTTTTTCCCCGAGAGTTTTCCGCGCTTGGCCGCCGGTTCGCCCTCGACCTCGACGATGTCGAGCGCGAAGTCCACCGGGTCTGCGTTGCTCACGTACCCGCCGACGCCGAAGCCGTCGACGTATTCTCGAAGGGTCCGCAGGTCCGACGGGCCGAGGCCACCGCTGACGAAAATATCGACGTGGCCGTGGCCCCGGGCCTCGAGTTCCCAGCGTGTCTCCCGGACGATGCGTTCGAAATCGCCGCGGCGCGAGGAGGTGGTATCCAGCCGAACGCTGTCGAGATCCTCGCCGAGGGTCTCGACGGCGCGGAGGACCTCGTCGACCTCGTCGGAGTAGGTGTCACAGAGCGCGACCCGCGGGGCGTCTTCCGGGACGGCCTCGTCGTAGGCCTTCCAGGCCGCCTCCTGGTTGCCCCGCCCGAAGCAGATCAACAGCGCGTGGGGCATCGTTCCGGCGGCTTCCCGGCCCACGAGTTCACCCGCCGCGACGTGAGAGAAGCCGTCCATGCCGCCGATGAGCGCGGAACGCTCGACCACCCCGGCGATCGAGGGATGAACGTGTCTGGCACCGAAACTCAGCACCGGCGTCTCGCCCGCGGCTTCGGCAACCTCCATCGCGTGCGTGGCGATCCCGCTCGCGTGCGAGAGAAACCCCAGGAGGGAGGTCTCGAACCGGGCGAAATCGAGATAGTTGCCCTCGATCTGCATGACCGGACCGCCGTCGAACAGGGTCCCCTCCGGGAGCGCCCAGACGTCGACCGGGTGCCCTTCGAGGAGCGTGACGGCGTCTTTGACCCCGGCCAGGAGCTCGAACTCGCCGTCCGCGAACTGGTCGGCGGTCACCTCCGCGACGACGTGGGGGTTCCGGCCGGCGGCCTCGAGGGTCTCGACGGTTCGGTCGAAGTAGGCGTCGGTCGCGTCGCCGGAGGCGATCTGTTCCGGCGGGATGATGTCGAAGTCGGTCATCCGGGCGGCCTCCAGGGGGTGTGCATAGTGGCTGTACCACGGCCCGGGCGAAAAACCCTGCTCTCCGGATCCGGTTCCCGACCGAACGCTGGGAACGACTTATCCGACTACAGGCGCCGCTCCGGTGGCAAGCCCTATCGAACCGTTATCACGGGAACCGGCGACCGCTTGAAGACCCGGTCGGCCACGTTGCCGATCAACAGCCGGTCCATGAGGTTACCGCCGTGGGAACCCATGACAACCGTCTCGTGGGCCTCCGCCTTGTCCAGAATTGCCCTGGTAGGCTGGCCGACGTCGACGACGGTCTCGATTTCGCGGTCGTATTCCGAGGCGATCGAACGGGCGGTCTCGAACACTGGCTCGGCGAAGTCCGTCGCTTCCGCTTCGAGGTCCTCGGCCAGCGCGAGCCCCGTAGCCGTACCCAGCATTGAGGAGGGCTTGCCGACGACGTGCAGGACGGTAATTTGGGCCTCCGGAAACGATTCGAGGGCGTACCGCAGGGCATGGGCCGACATTTCCGAGTCGTCCATCGGGACCAGCACGCTCGAGATCATACGTTTCCCTACGAGGGGAACGAGTATATAAGCCGCTGACGCCTGGATCGACAACGGGCTATCGCCCGGCGACAGTCCCCGGAACGCCGGCTAGGTGTCGGCGTGAACCTCGTCGAGTTCAGTGACAGTCGGTGCGTTGACGATCCTCACCGTGGCGCCCGATCGCGTCACCGAGAAGGCATCGGCAAACGACCCTTCCTGGATTCTGTACACGTCTTCACGCCCGTCGACGGCCGTCCCGCCGTGGTGGCGGAGGAGGTCGATGTAGGCCGCACGGAACTCGCGGGCGTCAGCGTCGGTCGCCCACTCGATCTTCCAGACGTAGCCCGTTTCGTTGGTACTCGACGAGTCCTCGCGGACGTAGGGCAGCAGCTTGTCGCCCTTCCACCCGGTCGTCGTTGGGTGGGAGTAGTTGTACGCGTCCAGTTCGCCCTCGGTCTCGAAGAAGTGCCGGTACGGAATCACGACGTCCGTGGCGGATTCGGTTTCGGCGGTGCGGGCGTAGCTCGGGTACCAGAGCATCGCGTACAGCCCGGCCTCGCCGAACTCGGCGTGTTCGATGTTCCCCTCGCCCTGGTCGGGCACCCACCACTCCCGGGTCGAGCGGTCCTCGATCGTCACCGTCGTCGGCGAGTCGAGACGGTACATTTCGGGGTGGATCGTCTGTGCGCTGCTCTCCGGCGGATTCTCGTAAACCGCGTTCACGCCATCCCAGCCGGACTCCTCGCGGATGTCCGCGACGAAGGGTGGGCCGTCGCTATATGGCTGGTAGCTGAGGGCGAACAGGCCGATGTGCCGGTCGCCCCCGCTACCCCCACCGCCGCCGGTTCCCTCGGGCATCACGAGATCCGCCGCGTACCGCTGTTCGTAGAGATAATCGACGTAGTTCCCGTCCCCCTCGATGATGCCCAGGGCCGCATTCCGGGCCTCTTCAGTGTCGTAGGACCACTCGGAAACCCCGAAGTGTTCCTCCTGGACGGCGTGGAAGAGTTCCTGGGCGAGGGTCACCTCGTTCATCTGGAGCGGCGGGCCGCTCTCGGAGACGATTGTGATGTTGTGTGTCCGCGGTTCGTAGTATCCCATCACACCCGTCGCCCGGTTCTCCTCCTGCTGTCCGATCGCGCTATCTCCCTCCCCGACGAAGAAGAGCGCCTCGAATTTCACGTCCTGGTGGAGGGTCTGGTTGTCGGCCGGGTCACCGCCACCGGTTGTCTGGTTTCGCCACTCGGTCCGGTCGATGATCCGGACGTCGACTGACTCCTCGAATTCGAGCCCCCGGATCGCCTCGACCCGGGCCTGCCCTCGTGCGACGACGGCCTCGAGTTCCGAGCGGTTGAGTCCGTCACTCGGATCGACCGACAGGGTCTCGTTGTGCCAGTAGCCGTCCTCCCAGCCGAGCCGGTCGGTCTCGGGATCCGGAGGCGGGTCGTCGGTCGGCGTGGGGTCCAGGATCGGCGACTCGCCCGGCCCAGACGTGGTCCCGCTCGGGGATGCTGCCGTCGTCGAATCGGGAGCCACCG
>JBKGZU010000081.1:0-6479 GCA_046543215.1 Halodesulfurarchaeum sp.
CCACCACTTTAGTGGTGGGATGAAGCCGACAACTGCGGACCAAACCACGTTCCGACATTGATTTGGATATTCCACGCCCTCGAAATCCCGAATCCTTATTTAAGTTAATCAACTAAGCTTACGTGTGTCGAATCGGGTCGTCACACGGACGGTGAAAGCCACCGTTCAAAACCAGCCACAGGTTCGTGACGCCCTCGATTCGCATGGCTATGCCGCCAGTAAACTCTGGAACGTCGGGCGGTGGACTATTCAACGGGTTTGGGATGCCATTGGCTACATCCCAGAGGCTACTGAACTCACGTCGTACCTGAAAGGTCACGCCAGATACGACGACTTGCACAGTCAATCAAGTCAGAAAGTTCTTCAAGAGCTTTCTGACGCCTTTCACTCCTGGTACGAACAGGATAATCCAGATCACAACCCACCCGGCTACCGGAAACACGGCGACACACACCCCCGATCGACAGTGACGTGGAAAAACAACGGCTTCAAGCTGGATACTGACAATAACCGTGTCCGCCTCTCGAAAGGCGCGAATATGAAGCCCTCACGGTATGCCGCTGACTACATCCTCTGCGAATACGAGGAGCAAGCCGACTATTCACTCGACGATATCGACCGAGTCCAAACCGTCCGAGCGGTCTGGACTGGCGAGGGTTGGGAGCTGCATTTCGTCTCCAAACTCCCTATCGAAACAGCGGAGGGTGGCGGTAAGAAGACGGCCGGGGTCGATCTTGGGATCTCCAACACAGCAGCAGTCTCGGTCGGTGACGAGACACTCTTGTACCCGGGCAATGCGCTGAAAGAAGACGCCCACTACTTCCGGCAAATCGAGTACGACACAGAAGGTGAGGATGGGCCGAGTCGGACGGCTGCCTGGGCGCGACAGAAGAAAGCTCGACGCCAAGAGCACTTCCTGCACGCTGTGTCGAAAGATATCGTTCAAGAGTGCGATGAGCGAAACGTGGGGACGATCGCTGTCGGCCATCCCAAGAATATCCGCCAGGATGGAGACTGGGGGCGACACGGGAACAAACGTCTGCATGACTGGGCGTTTGAAACTCTCATCCAGCAGATCGAGTACAAGGCCGAAGAGCGTGGTATCGACGTAGAGCGGGTCGATGAAGCCAGTCTGAAAACCTCGAAAACATGCTGTCAGTGTGGGATGGCAGCGGATTCTAACCGTGTTGAGCGTGGATTATATGTCTGTGAGGACTGTGGACTGGTTGCAAATAGTGACCTGAATGCGGCGGAGAATATGCGAGCGACGGTAACTCCGAGTCCGGCAACGGATAGGAGTAACGGCTGTTTGGCCCAGCCATCGGTTCGCCTGTTCGACAAACAGACGGGGCGAGTTGCCCCCCAAGAACAGGTGGTGCCGTGAACCACAATATCCCAATCCAGCGGTGCGGTGCCGTGGGAATCCCACGGCTTTAGCAGTGGGAAGAGGTCAAGCGGGATCCGCGGTCCTTCTCGGCTCCCTCGCGCTGATCCACGCCGCCATCTCGTGGCCGATTTCCGCGACGGTCGCGGTCTTCGGGGGTGGCGCAGTCATCGCCTTCGTCGCTGAAGCGCTCGTGAGTAAACTGGGCCTGCTCGAACACCACATCGGCCCGAAAGTCCTCGACGTTCCGCTGTACGTCCTCTTTGGCTGGACCGGCACGATCTACGTCGCGCTCCGAATGGCGTCACTGTTCTCCGACGGCTGGCTGGTGGTCGTGCTCACTGGCGTTCTGGCCACGAGCCTCGACGTGCTTTCGGACCCGAGTGGAGTCAGGGAGGACTTCTGGACCTACACCGACGACCTCCCGGGTCCCAGGTATCGGGGCGTTCCGTGGTGGAACTTCCTCGGCTGGTTCCTCATCAGCACGCTCACGGCTGCACTCGGGGTTTGGTTCCTGTAGCGGCGGTGTTGATTTTCGAACGACGCTCGGGAAATCGACGGGGCGGTGGTCGCGAGTGTCGGGTCCTCAGTCGAGGTCGAATCGGTCGAGTTGCATCACGTTCGACCATGTCTGAACGAAGTCCTCGACGAACTGCTCCTCGGCATCGTCGGCACCGTAGACCTCGGCGATGGCCCGCAGTCTGGCGTTGGCGCCGAAGACGAGGTCGACGCGGGATCCCTCCCACAGGACCTCGCCGGTGTCGCGGTCTCTCCCTTCGAAGCGGTTCCCGGCGTCATCGACCGCTTCCCATTCCGTCCCGTTATCGAGGAGATTTACGAAGAAGTCGTTGGTCAACGTGCCGGGTCGGTCGGTGAACACGCCCAGTTCCGAGTCGGCGTAGTTCGCCTCGAGGGCCCGCATGCCGCCGACGAGCACGGTCATCTCGTCGGGCGTGAGCGAGAGGAGGTCGGCCCGATCGATCAGCATTTCCTCTGCCCGGCGCTCGGCGTCCTCGCTGTAGTAATTCCGGAAGCCGTCTGCCGCTGGCTTGAGCGCCTCGAAGGAGTCGACGTCGGTCTGTTCCTGGGTGGCGTCGGCCCGACCGGGTTCGAAGGGGACGGTCACGTCGTGGCCCGCGTCCGCTGCGGCCTGCTCGACGGCGGCGTTCCCACCCAGCACGATGAGGTCGGCGAGTGAAACCTTCGTTCCGTCCGATCGGGCGTCGTTGAAGTCCGCCTGAATCTCCTCGTAGGTCTCCAATGCGGATTCGAGCTGGGCTGGTTCGTTCACCGCCCAGCTTCGCTGGGGTTCCAGCCGGATCCGGGCCCCGTTTGCCCCGCCGCGCTTGTCGCTGTCGCGGTAGGTGGATGCCGCGGCCCAGGCAGTCTTGACCAGTTCGGAGACGGTGAGGGTCGAATCGAGAATCGTTTCCTTCAGTTCGGCGACGTCCGCGCCATCGATCAGGTCGTACTCGACGTCCGGGATGGGGTCCTGCCAGAGCATGACCTCCTCGGGAACTTCCGGGCCGAGGAACCGTTCCGGCGGCCCCATGTCGCGGTGAATCAGCTTGTACCACGCTTTCGCGAAGGCCTCCTGGAACACCTTCGGGTTCTCCTGGAAGCGCTCGAGGATCTCCCGGTAGTCCGGATCCCGCTTGAGGGCGACGTCCGTCGTCAGCATCATCACGTCCTCCTTCTCGGTGGGGTCTGCGACACCCGGGGCGGCCTCGTCGAGCTCGCCGCTCTGGGTCGTCCACTGCCATGCGCCGCCGGGCCCCTTCTCGGGCCACCACTGGTACTCGAGCAGGTTGTCGACGTAGCTCATGTCCCACTGTGTCGGCGTGGTGTTCCAGGGTCCCTCGATGCCACTCGTGATCGTGTCCGGACCCTTGCCTTCGCCGAAGTCGCTCTCCCAGCCGAGGTTCTGGTCTTCGATGGGGGCGGCCGCCGGCTCCGGACCGACGTGCTCGTCCGGGTCGGCGGCACCGTGGACCTTCCCGAACGTGTGCCCGCCGGCGATGAGAGCGGCGGTCTCCTCGTCGTTCATCGCCATCTGTGCGAACGACTCGCGAATCTTCGCCGCGGAGGCCTCCGGGTCCGGTTCGCCGTTTGGCCCCTCCGGGTTCACGTAGATGAGTCCCATCACCGTGTTCCCGAGTGGCCACTTGAGGCTCCCGTCCTCCTCGAAGCGCTCGGTCGAACTCGCCTCCCACTCCTCCTCGGGTCCCCAGTCGACGGCCTCGTCCGGCTTGTAGTCGTCTTCCCGGCCGCCGGCGAACCCGAAGGTCTCAAAGCCCATCGATTCGAGGGCGACGTTCCCGGCCAGGACGATCAGGTCGCCCCACGAGAGGTTGCGACCGTACTTCTGTTTGACCGGCCAGAGGAGCCGCCGGGCCTTATCGAGGTTGGCGTTGTCCGGCCAACTGTCCAGGGGCGGCAGTCGCTGGCGACCGCCGGCGGCCCCACCCCGGCCGTCGAAGGTGCGATACGTGCCGGCGCTGTGCCAGGCCATTCGGATGAAAAGCGGGCCGTAGTGGCCGTAATCGGCCGGCCACCAGTCCTTCGAGTCCGTCATCACCGCCTCGATGTCGGCCTTGACCGCCTCGTAATCGAGTTCCTGGAACGCCTCGCTGTACTCGAAATCCGGGCCGTACGGATCGATTTCCTGTGCGTTCTGATCGAGTATGTCGACGGGTACCTGGTCGGGCCACCAGTCCTGATTCGAACGTCTCATCATCCGGATAATGCAGCTTTCAGGGTTTAATTGTGACCCTCGGGGAAGTTTTGGGACCGGCCTGTGACGGGGCCGAACGGCGAATTTCCCAGGCCATCGACCTCGAGGGCACGTTCCTGGATCGGGCGGGCCGTTCCAAACTGTTTATACCGCACAGGCGAAAAACCCGCGATATGCCCAAAGAGCAGAAGGAAGTTCGCGACCTCCAGGAGGGGAACTACGTGATGATGGACGACGCCGCCTGCAAGATCACGGCCTACAGTACGGCCAAGCCCGGCAAACACGGCAGCGCCAAGGCCAGGGTCGAGGGCCGCGGGGTCTTCGACAACAAGAAGCGCTCCTTCTCCCAGCCGGTCGACCAGAAGGTCTGGGTCCCGATGATCGAGCGCCAGCAGGGCCAGGTCGTCTCCGTCGAGGGCGACGACGCCCAGATCATGGACCTCGAGACCTACGAGACCTTCACGATGCGGATCCCCGAGGACGAGTCCCTCTCGCCCGACGACGAAATCGAGTACCTCGAGTACGAGGGCCAGCGCAAGATCGTCGGGTGATGTTTCCCGGCGCGAACGCGGATCGGGCGGAAAGCGATTTCGTGATCGTCGGGGCCCCGCTCGACGTCTCGACGAGCTTCCAGCCCGGGACCCGCTTCGGCCCGGATCGGATCCGCCACTTTGCGACGGGATTCGAGGATTACGACCACCACACCGACCAGCATTTTACCGAACTCGCTGTCCACGATTACGGCGACATCGAGGCCTGGAGTGACGCCCGGGAGTACCTGGATTACCTCGCGGGGATTCTCGGGGATATCCGGTACGAGGATTCGATTCCGCTGCTTCTCGGTGGCGAACACACCGTCAGCGTCGCCGGCGTCGAAGCCGTCGACCCGGACGTGTTCGTCACGCTGGACGCCCATCTGGACCTCCGCGAGGAACTCGCCGGCAACGAGTGGAGTCACGCGACGGTCACCCGCCACGCCCTCTCCGTGGCCGATCGGGCGGTGATTCTCGGTGCTCGGGCCGGCAGCGAGGCCGAGTGGGGTCGGGCCGCCGCGCCGGACGTGACCGTTATCCCGCCAGATTCCGTCGGTGACTGGACGCCGGATTTCGCCGGCGAATCCGTTTACCTCAGCGTGGACATCGACGCCGCCGATCCAGGGGTCGCCCCCGGGACGGGAACGAAGGAGCCGTTCGGACTCGCCTCCCGGGACCTCCGGCGGGTCGTCGAGCGGGTGGCCCCGCACGTGGACGGATTCGACGTGGTCGAGGTCAACGACCGGGACGACGGCCAGGCGGCGACGCTCGCGGCGAAACTCCTCCGGACGGCCGTCTTTCGTCACGCGGCCGGGGCGTGACTGGAGACCGCCCGAACGGGTGCTCCGGAATCGAACCCACCCGTGATTCTTTGTAGCAGGCACGCGAGACTCCGTCCATGGAATCTGCAGTCCTCTTCGACCGACTGGACGAGGAGCTCTCGATCGAGGAGTACGCCGAGATCGACGCGAGCGCGAACGGTCTCCAGGTCGGGACGGCCGACGGACCGGCCGATCGGGTCGCCTTCGCGGTCGACGGTGTTCTCGCCACCATCGAGTCAGCGGCCGAGTGGGGGGCGGACGTCCTGGTCGTCCACCACGGCCTCTCGTGGGGCGGGATCGAGCGGATCACCGGCCGGACGCACGAGCGGATCGCCGCCCTGATCGAGAACGATATCGCCCTCTACGCGGCCCACCTTCCACTCGACGGCCACCAGTCCTTCGGCAACGCTGCCGGCCTGGCCGACCTGCTGGACATGGGCAATCGGGCGCCGTTCGGGAAGCTCGGGTCGGTAACCGTCGGCCAGCAGGGCTGGCTTCGCCAGCCGATGGACCGGTCCGCACTCAAGTCGACCCTCGATGCTGGACTCGACCACGGCGGGACCGGGGTCAGGGTTCTCGGTTTCGGTCCCGAGGAGATCGAAACGGCGGCTATCGTCACCGGCAGCGGGACCGACTGGCTTGACGAGGCGGCGGCCGCAGACGTCGACGCCTTCATCACCGGCGAAGGGGAGGGCAAACTCTATCACATGGCCAGGGAAGCCGGGATGAACGTGTTCCTCGGCGGGCACTACGCCACCGAGACCTTCGGCATCGAGTCACTCGCTGACCTGGTAGGGGACTGGGGCCCCGAGACGAGAGTCATCGACGAACCGACCGGGCTCTGAAGCGAGCGGTTCTCCAACACTCGGTTATTTGTGACTCCGTAACATAATACCACGTACCTATGTCAAACGACGAGGATTCCATCGAAGAAATGCCCGCGACACCACGCCAGTTCGCTCGGGAGCATCCGGACGTCTGGGCGGCCTACTCGGATCTGGGGGAGG
>JBKGZU010000082.1:0-6305 GCA_046543215.1 Halodesulfurarchaeum sp.
TCGATGTCCATGTCGGCGGCGGCCGGACGGGCCGGCAGGCCGGGCATGGTCATGACGTCACCGGTGAGCGCGACGACGAACCCGGCACCTGCGGAGGGGTAGAGTTCGCGGACGTCGAGGGTCCAGCCCTCGGGGGCGCCCTTCTTCGCTGGGTCGTCACTGAGCGAGTGGAACGTCTTGGACATGACCACTGGAACGTCGTCAAGCCCCATCTCTTCGAGCTGAGCGATGTCCTCTTCGGCACTTCCGACGTAGTTGACACCGTCCGCGCCGTAGATCTTGGTCGCGACGGTTTCGATCTTCTCTTTGAGCGAAGCGTCCAGGTCATAAAGCGGCTGGAACTCGCCCTCGGACTCCTCGATGGATTCGATAACCTTCTCGGCGAGTTCGACGCCACCCTCGCCACCGTTTCCGAACACGTTCGACTCGGCGACGCGAACGTGTTCGGCCTCCTCGTAGTGTTCCCGGACCGCATCGATCTCCGCGTCCGTGTCCGAGGGGAAGCGGTTGATGGCGATGGTGACCGGCAGGCCGAACTGCCGGAGGTTTTCGACGTGCTGATCGAGGTTTTCGAAGCCGGCCTTGACGGCTTCCACGTTTTCCTCCTGGAGCGCCTCCTGGCCCTCGAACGGCCACATGTCCAGGCCGTGGTACTTCAGGGCGCGGACGGAGCCGACCAGCACGATGGTGCTTGGCTCGATGTCGCCGAGCTGGCTCACGACGTCGAGGAACTTCTCCCCGCCGAGCGCGGAGCCGAAGCCGGCCTCGGTGACGAGGTAATCGCCCATCTTCTTGCCGACGTAGTCCGCGATCAGCGAGTTCGTGCCGTGGGCGATGTTCGCGAACGGACCGCCGTGGACCAGGGCGGGGGTCCCCTCGATCGTCTGGACGACGTTCGGTCGGAGGGCGTCACGCAGCAGGATGGCGGAGGCGCCCGCGGCCTCGATGTCACCGGCCGTGACGGGGTCGCCGTCCTCGTCGTAGCCGACGATGATTCGGCTGATACGCTCTTTGAGGTCCTCGACGTCCTCAGCGAGGCAGAGGATGGCCATCAGCTCCGACGCTGCGGTGAGGACGTGCTCGTCCATCCGGGTGACACCGGCGGACTCGCCGGCGCCAACGATCGTCTGGCGCAGGGCGCGGTCGTTGTGGTCGACCGCACGCGGCCACGCGACGCTCGTCGTGTCGATGTTGAGCTCGTTGCCCTTCGAAATGTGGGCGTCGAGCATCGCCGAGATCAGGTTGTGCGCGGCCGTCAGGGCGTGAATGTCGCCCGTGAAGTGGAGGTTGATGTCCTCCATCGGCAGGACCTGCGACCAGCCGCCGCCGGCTGCGCCGCCCTTGATGCCGAAGACCGGGCCCAGCGAGGGTTCGCGGATCGCGATCATCGCGTCCTCGCCGATGTGGTTCAGCGCCTGACCCAGCCCGACGGAGGTCACCGTCTTCCCCTCGCCCATCGGGGTGGGGGTCATGCCAGTGACGAGGATGACTTCTCCGTCTTCCTTGTCGCCCTCGAGAAGGTCGTCGATGGCCTCCTCGCTGATCTTGGCTTTGTAGTCGCCGTAAAGCTCGAGGTCGTCCTTGTCGAGCCCGAAGGGTTCGGTAATCTCCCAGATCGGTTTCTCGTCTACGGATTGTGCGATCTCGTAGTCAGTCTCTGGTTCCGAGGACATATCACTACGTTAGTTCGCCGCATCCCCACATTAATCTACTCATCTTGCTTGATAGGACGACGGCCGTTCGGATCGTTCTCGGCGGGTGTATTGCCACGTCCGGTCACGAACCGCCGTTCTTTCCCGCGAATTCGAATATGGTTTGTAACAACATAGCACGCGCTGAAAACGGCGTTTCACTCCACCCGCGCGTTCCCGTCGGGAGCGACGCTCTCCCTCGCCTTCTCTCCGCCAGTACGGCTGCTCCCCACCTTTATACCGTAGTAAAATAACTGATAAATGTGCCGGTGCCCACGCTGTAACGCCCGCTCGATCGTGTCGAACTCGTGCAATTTCCCGTCGGTATCGTGCGGTGATGGAACGGAAAAACGGACTTCAATCGAGGCCGATCAGGCTTCGTCCATGATCCGGGCGGACTCCTCCTCCACGAAGGCGTCGATGTCGGCCTGGGTGTCCTCGTCCAGTTCCGGCTTGGAGTAGGCCTCGAGGTGCTCCTGGACCTTGTCGTGGCCCATTTCGAAGGCGGTCTTCTCGCCGTCGTCCTTCCAGTCCCCGTGGGAGCGCTTGTCCACGAGCTCCGGGATGAGGAAGTCCTCGCCCGCGAACTTCAGGGTGTGTGACTCGCCGAGGAAGTGGTCGTCGGGGTCGATCTTCTCGACGATGTCAAGGGCGAGCATCTCCTCGTTGATCACGTAGCCCTCCTGGAAGCGGTCGATGAAGCGAAGGGCTTCCGCGTCGAGGACGAACTTCTCGGGGGAGATGGTGGAGTAGGACTCGATGATCCCGGCCGAGTGCAGAATGAAGTCCACGCCGGAGAACTCCGCGGCCATGTTCACCAGCATCGACTCGAATCCGGCCTGGTAGTCGACGGTCTTCGAGTCCGTCAGGCCGCCACCGCCACGCGAGGGTACACCGTAGTACCGCCCCATTGTTCCGGCGAAGTTCGCGAAGAGGGCGGACTCCGCGCTGCCGATCGAGAGTGAGCCATACCGCATGTCGAGGTTCGAGGCCGGGACCCCGTACACGACGGGGTTTCCGGGGTTGATGAGCTGGGCGAGGGTGATGCCCATCAAGTTCTCCGCGTTCGCGAGCGCGACCGCGCCCGCCATCGTCCCCGGTCCGGACGCGCCCGCCTGGATGAACGAGGAGACGACCGGCGCCTGGCCCTGCTTCGCGAGGCCGACGAGTCCACCGGTCATCGCGCTGTCGAGGGTTCGCGGCGGGACGGTGTTGACCAGCCCGGCCGCGTAGGTCTTCGAGAGGTCCGGGTCGTCGACGGCCATCCCCACCATCTCGAGGTTGGCGTCTGTCCGGTCCTGGCCGTACGTCGAGACCATGACCGGCATGTCGGTGAACTCGAGGGAGCGTTTGACCATCTCGAGGTGTTTGACCTCCTGGTCGACGTCAGTCGGCTCGGCCACGTTGTAGCCGGTCGAGTTGATGACGTCTTCCTGCTGGGCCAGCTTCATGAACATCTCGTAGTCCTCGACCGTTGAGCTGCGACGGCCGTCCTCGAAGGTCCGGATGTTCGGGGCGCCATAGCCGGGGGCCCGGAAGGTGTCTCCGCCGTTGATCTCCAGGTTGTTGTCGGGGTTCCTGGCGTGGAGGGTGAACGATTCGGGGGCCTTCTCGACGTTCTCCTCTATCAGCGAGCGGTCGGCCTTGACGAGATAATCGTCCTCGACGGTGGCACCGGCCTCCTCGAAGTACTCGATGGCCTCGTCGTGTTTGACCTGAATGCCCAACTCCTCGATGATGTACATCGAGGCCTCGTGGATGGCATCACGCGCCTCCTCGTCGAGGCGGTCGATATACGGCGTCTGCTGTGTTTCGAGATCGAATTCGAGACTCATAGCGTACGAAAAGACCTTCGACGGTTCGCCAGTTAAGTATACCTGATACCGCCCGGCTTTCGCCGGTACCGACAGGGACCGGTTCCTCCCGACGCCCGATCAGGACTCCTCGCCGAAGCCCCCCTCGCTTACCTCGTATTCGCCGTAGTCCTCTCGGGTTCCGATCGGCGGGGCCCCGAACATGATCCACACGGTGGGGGTCTCGCCCGTGTTCAGTACCTGTCGTGGAACGTCGACGCCGATTCGGACGATCCCTCCCTCAGGAACTTCGTGGTGATCGCCGTCGATGTACACTTCGCCGGGGCCCTTGTGGCAGACGTAGATCTCCTCCTGTCGCTTGTGGCTGTGATAGCCGACGACCTCGCCCGGATCGACGGTGACCTGGTTGACCCGCATCTCCTGGGCCCGCAGCTCGCCAGTGAGTTTCCGATGGGTCACCCCGGATTCGGGAAACGGCGTCTCCGGCACCGAATCGGGCACGAGTATCTGGTAGTTCTTCGCCATCGAAAACCGATTCTGCTGCGGGTGACAAAAAGGCGCGTATTACTTGCCTACTCGGCGGGCGAGACCGAAACCGCGCTGTGCTTGAACTCGGGGATCTTCGCCACCGGGTCGAGGTAATCGCCGGTGAGGGTGTTCACGAGCGGATCGGCGTAGTGGAAGGTCATGAAGACCGTTCCCTCGGTGATGGCCGGGGTCACGGCGACCTCGACTTCGACCTCGCCACGCTCGTTCTCGACGACGACCCAGTCGCCGTCCTCGATGCCCCGCTCCTCGGCGTCGTTCGGATGGATCTCGAGGATGTCCTCTCCGCGCATGCGTATTAGCGTCTCGCTCCGCCGGGACATGGCTCCGCTGTTGAAGTGCTGGAGCACGCGCCCGGTCGTGAGGACGAGCTCGCCCTCCTCGACCTCGTCTCCCGGCGGAATGTGGCCAACGGCGGCGAATTCGGCGGTCTTCGAGCCGCTGTAGAACTCGTCCTCGTGGAGGACGTCGACGCCGGCGTCGGCTCCCTCGTAGAAGGGCCAGCGCTGGTAGCTCTCGCCGATGCCGTCATAGGACATGCCCGCGTAGATCGGGCTGACGTCGGTGAGTTCCTCGAAGACGGCTTCGACGTCGTCGTATTCCACGTCCAGGTCGGTCATCCGCCGGCCGAATTCCTGGATGATCTCCAGGTCGGTCTTCGCGTCTCCCGGCGGCTCCCGCATCCGGCGCATCAGCTGGACCCGACGGTCGGTGTTCGTCACCGTCCCGGTTTTCTCCGCCCAGGCGCTGCCCGGGAGGATCACGTCCGCGTACTCGGCGGTCTCGGTCATGAAGAGGTCCTGCACGACGAGGAAGGCCTCCTCGAGTTCCGCCTCGATCCGGCCCGAGTGGGGTTCGGTGATCGCGGGGTTCTCCGCGAAGACGTAGAGTCCGTGGACGTCCTCGCCGACGGCGTGGCTCATCTCGACTTCCGTGAGCCCCGGTTCTGCTGGCGGCTCGAAGCCCCAGGCCGCCTCGAATTCGGCCCGGACCTCGGCGTCTTCGACGGACTGGTAGCCCGGCAGCGAACTCGGGCTGGCACCCACGTCACCCGCGCCCTGGACGTTGTTCTGGCCCCGCAGCGGGTTCACGCCCGTTCCGGGCTTGCCGATGTTGCCCGTGAGCAGCACGAGGTTGATCAGCGCGTGGACGTTGTCGGTCCCGTACTTATGCTGGCTCATGCCCATACCGGTGAAGGCGGCGACCCGATCGGCCTCGGCGACGGTTCGGGCGGCCTCCCGGATGGTGGATTCCTCGACGCCGGCCAGCTCGGCGTTCTCGCTCACGTCGACGTCGGCGAGGTGGGCCTCGAAGGCCTCGAAGCCCTCGGTGCGCTCCTCGACGAATTCCTCGTCGTAGAGACCCTCATCGAGGATGACCTTCGCCATCGCGTTCAGCACGGGGATGTCGTAGCCCGGCGTGACCGGGACGTGCTGGTCGGCCTGGCGGGTCGTCTGGTTCTCGCGGGGGTCGACGTGGATCAGTTCGGTCCCATCACGGATGGCCGGGCCGAGGTGGGAGTTGAAAATGACCGGGTGCTGCTCGGCCGGATTCGCCCCACAGGCGAGGAACACGTCGGCCTCGCCCAGATCGTCGGTCGTGTTGGTCATCGCGCCGACGCCCAGGCGGTCGGCCATCGCGGCCACGGTCGAGGCGTGGCAGAGTCGCGCGCAGTTGTCGATGTTGTTCGACCCGATCTTGCGGGCGATCTTCTGGAGGAGGTAGTTCTCCTCGTTCGTGCAGTTCGAGGAGGCATAGAAGCCCAGAGCCTCCGGGCCGTGTTCCTCGACGATGTCGGAGAAGTGCTCCTCGATCCGATCGAAGGCCTCCTCCCAGGAGGCGGTGACGAGGTGCCCGTCTTCCCGGACCATCGGCTGGGTGAGCCGATCGTCGGCGTCGAGCATCTCGAAGCCGGCTACGCCCTTGGGACAGAGTTCCCCCCGGGTATTGACCGATGCCTCCCAGCCGGTGCCTTTGCCGTTGTCTTCGTTGTACGTGAGTCCACAGCCGACCCCACAGAACGGGCAGATGGACTTTTGCGGGTCCAGTTCGCCGCCACTGGTTGTTGCCATGCTACTTTTGCGGTTGTTTTCGCTCCATAATAAGACAGGTGGATTTGGACTCGTCGGGCGCGGTGGATCGACAAAGGTTTTTGCGGTGGGGTTGGTTTGTACGGGTACTGGGCTCGTGGTCTAGTGGTTATGACGCGTCCCTTACAAGGACGAGATCGGCGGTTCGACTCCGCCCGAGCCCA
>JBKGZU010000083.1:0-6291 GCA_046543215.1 Halodesulfurarchaeum sp.
TTCTGGTGTGGTTTGTCGCTCATGATCGTATTCGCGCTTTATACGCGCTCTGTGGAAACCCTTCGACAGTTCGGATTAAAACCATTTCGAAAGCGGCTGACACCCATCCCGACGCCGTCTTGCGATTTGCGTTTCGGACCCGTTTGTCCCGGGCCGGATTTGACCGGCCCGTCGGCGTCTCGCTTCGTTCAGTCGAGTCGATCGACGTCAGCGAGCACCGCCGAGGCCGTCTCCGGTCCGCCCGCGCCCCGGCCGCTGATGTTGAGCTGGCCGGCGTGTTCGGTGTCGAACTGCAGGATGTTCATCGTGCCCGTCACCGCGAGCGTGTCGTTTTCCGGCACGAGTCGCGGACCGACTCTGACGCGTTCGGCCGTGGTTTCGACGATCAGTCGGATCGTCATCCCGTCCTCCGCGGCGACGTCGAGGGCGTTAGCGGGGAAGTCCTCGATCCCTTCGATCTGGGCCTCCGCGATCGTGTGGCCGCCGTCGTCGAGGACGTTCGCCAGGATGACACCCTTCAACCCGGCGTCGGTTCCGTTCACGTCGAAACTCGGATCGGCCTCGGCGACGCCCAGGTCCTGGGCCTCCGCGAGGACGTGCTCGTAGGCCAGTCCCTCCGTCTGCATGCGCGTCAACACGAAGTTTGCGGTGCCGTTGAGGACGCCTCGCGCGGCCGTGACGTGCTCGGGGCCGAGCCCTTCGACAGTCGCAATCGCGGGGATCGCCCCGCCGACGGTCGCCTCGAAGCGGACCGAACCGGTACTGTCCGCGGCGGCGGCCATGACTTCGTCGTACCGTTCGGCCATCGGCCCCTTGTTCGCGAGGACGACGTGTCGGTCGCGTGCGAGCGCCTCCGTGACGTGTGTAAATCCCGGCTCCGCGTCGCCGAGAGTCGTCGGCGTCGCCTCCACCAGCACGTCGTAGTCGGTTTCGAGCAAGTCTTCGGGTGTGTTTGTCCCCACTGAGCCGTCGGTTCGCTTCCGCCCGAGTGCCTCGTTGACGTCGATCCCCTCGGGGTCCCAGACGGCGCCCCTGGAGTCGGCGATACCGGCGATCGTGTGCCCGTACTCCGAGGCCAACTGGGCCACGGATTGGCCGACCGCCCCAGCACCCATGACGGCGAGTTTCATCGGGAACCCTCCACGAGCGGTTCGACGAAACGAAGATCCATCTTCTCGGCGACTTCGCGGACCGCATCGAGGGTCTCGCTCGCTCGACCCGACTCGATCGCGAGGCGGAATCGGCCGCTCGAGACCTTCTCCCGGTCGGTTGCGCCCGACAGCGAGAGGTCGACCACCGAACCCGGCGTCTCCGTTTCGATTCGCTCGATCGTCGCAGAGAGGTCTGCCTCCAGTCGTGGGCCCGCGAGAAGCACCGAAACCTCCTCGCCGTAGGCTTCGGTGCCGGCCCGGATGACGTTGATCCCGTCATCGCGCAACGCGCTCGTGATCTGCTCGAGTCGACTCGGCGCACATTCGAGATCGATCTCGACCGGGATTCGCCCCCGCGGTGTTACCGACCCCCGCTCGTGGAAGATGCTGAGCAGGTTGCCGCCGTGATCGGCGATCGGCTTCAGGGCCCGCAGGAGTTCGCCCGGCTCGTCGACGAGTTCGAGACGGACCGTGTGGGCGCGGGCGTTCCCCCCGTGTTCGTCGTCCATAGATGCCGTGGATGGGCGTCTCGATATAAGGCTTGGCGATATCGGAGACGGCCATCGCTTCAGTGGGACACACCCGCACACGTACCCGGTGCCTTTTTTATACCCCTCCACAAAGAATGGGGTATCCAGATGGCAATGACCCGCTCGGAACAACTCCCGTCCCCTCGATATCGGCCGGTTCACGCTGTCTCTGCCGCAAACGGGGACAAATTCCGAACCGGCAACACGCACCGAAACCGGGACGCGGGCCCGCGGGTCCCGGAGGGATCACAATGACCGACACTACGCCGACTGTCCTCATCGTCGACGACGAGGTGAACATCACCGAACTGTTCGGCGTCTGGCTCGAGGAGGACTACAACGTCCGGATGGCGAACAGCGGCGAGGAAGCACTCGAGGAACTCGACGAGACAGTCGACGTCGTGCTCCTCGACCGCCGCATGCCGGGACTCTCCGGCGACGAGGTGCTCGAGGCCATTCGCGAGAAGGGATACGACTGCCGGGTCGCGATGGTAACCGCCGTCGACCCCGACTTCGACGTGATCGAGATGGGCTTTGACGATTACCTCACGAAACCCATCGATCGCGAGGGACTCGAATCGGCCATCGAATCGCTGCTCGGACGGAAGGACTACGACGCGGCCATGCAGGAGTACTACGCCCTCGTCTCGAAGAAGGCCGCCCTCGAGTCCTCGAAGCCGGCCTCGGAACTCGAGGCGAGCGAGGAGTACGACGCCCTCCTCGAGGACATCGACGAACTCGAGGGCGAAGTCGAAGGGGCCCTGGAGACCGAGGAGGACTTCGAGTCGGCGTTCCGCGATCTGGAATGACCGAACCCCGTTCGGCGATCTGAAATGCCTGGTTTTGCGAACCACTGACAGGGTACTGGGCGGCTTAATAGCCTACATATTCAAACCGAACCAGCAAGCGGATCGATACACTGTGTAGAGACATGGCGGAGCATCTGCGTTCCGAAGACGACACACGACCGGAGACGGAAAGCGGGACATCCGAGTCGGAGCAATCCCAGTGTTCGCGCAAATCGGCGATCAACCGGCGCAATCTGCTGGCTGCTCTCGGCAGTGCGGGCCTCCTTTCGACCACGGGCTGTCTCGGCCTCTTCGGTGAGCACGACGAGACCGGACCGCGGTCTGACGATCCGACCCCGGCCCCGACGACCGAGAGCGAGGGAACGACTACCGGCGAGACGGAGGTCTTCGACATCGAGTGGACGGTCGAGGACGCAACGACCGAGGTGGCGAGCAACGAAATCTTGCTCGAGGTCGCACTCGAGGAAGGGCTCGACCCGCCCTACCAGTGCGAACAGGGCATCTGTGGGGTCTGTACGTCCGAGGTACCGGGAGACGGAACGGAATACGTCGAACACTCCGGGAACGACTACCTCAGCGAGGAGCAGATTGCCGGTGGATTCGTTCTTCCCTGTGTCGCCTCGCCGAAACAGGACTTCGAGCTCACGACCGGCAAGCAGGACGCTGCGGACTCCTACTCGCCCGGCGACGAGACCACCGAAGCGGAAACGACGACCGAGGAAGACGTCGAATCGTACTCCATCGACTGGACCGTTCAGGACGCCACGACCGACGTCGCGAGCAATCAGGCCCTGCTCGACGCTGCCCTCGACGCCGACCTCGACGTTCCGTATCAATGCGAACATGGCGTCTGTGGGGAGTGTGCCTCCAAAGTACCGGGCGAAGGGACCGATTACGTCGAACACGACGGCAACCAGTACCTCAGTGACGAACAGGTGGCGGAGGGATACGTCCTGACCTGTGTGGGCTATCCGAAACAGGACTTCGAGATCGAGACGGGCGTGCAAGACGAAGCCGACTCGGTCTGAACCCAGCTATTCTGAAACGGACTCGTTCGCTGTTGGCAAGCACTCCAGTTCGCTTCTCACGTGCCGGCGGCGATCGGGTCGTCGGGACTGTGCCGCTGTCATCCAATACAACCGTCCGGCGGGTGGCACGGTACCGGCTCACTTCCCCTTAAAAAGATCTGCAAAATTAACGACCACCCCTATGCTCGCCAGTACAGTATTGATTCGTATGGATCCGAACGTCTTGTCGAGACACTCAGGCACAGTTCCCGAGTGTGTGCAGACGCCCGCGGAGGGATTTCGATGGTAAACCCGCTTTTGCCCGCGGAATTCTGGGGAATCGCGATCGGCGTGTACCTGTTTCTCGGAGGACTCGCCGGGGGCGCGTACGTGGCCGGTGCCGTCGCGGACCTGCTGAGCACGCGACAACCGGAACGTCAGGAGTCCTACTTCCAGACGGCGCGATGGGCGATGGTGATCGCCGTCGGCGCCATCTCGATCGGTGGGCTCCTGCTCCTCGCGCACCTGGGCGAACCGCTCAACGTCCTGAAATTCTGGCTGTTCACGAACAGCCAGTCCTGGATGACCATCGGCATCTGGGTCATCATCCTGTTCACCGTGCTTGCGGCCCTGCAGGCGCTCTGGCTCGGGTTCGGCCGGGAGAACGGCTTCCCGGTGGACTTCGGTCCGATCGACTGGATCGCGAAGGTGACCCGTCCGAGCGAGGGCATCCGCCGGGCGATCACGGCCTTCGGGGTCGTGGTCGGCGTTCTCCTGGCCGTGTATACGGCCCTTTTGATCAGTGCGGCGGGACACACCGTGCCACTCTGGAACGAGACGTGGCTGCCACTGCTCTTCCTGACGAGTAGCCTCTCCATCGGCATCGCGGCGGTCTTCGGCGTCACGATCCTCACGCAGGGCTTCCTCGACACGGGCGTCCAGGAGTTCAGCCTCGCCGACGACGTCATCATCCTCGCCGAACTGGGCGTCCTGGCGATCCTGATGTGGACGCTCAAGAACGGCGGACCGACGGCCGTCGAGACCTTCCAGTACATCATGAACGACGGCTGGCTCCTCTTCTGGGGCGGCGTGGTCGGCGTCGGACTGGTGGGTCCGCTTGTCCTCTCCGGCATCCTGCTCGGGATCGAGGGCCGGTGTGACCTGCACAGGAACACCCTGATGTGCCGTCGGGCGACGAACATCAGCAGCGTCAAATTCGGCATGGTCGTCATCGGGGGGCTGTTCCTCCGACTGACGATCATCCTCGGGGCACTGAACGTCCCGATTATCGGAGCGTGATTACCAATGACTGACACAATCGACACAGACGACATCGACGACGTGGCGCCCGACGTCCTGGCGGACGTGGACGTGGACGAGGAACTGGCCAAGCGGATGGCCAAGGACGCTCGCCGGGTCTCGAAGGGCACGCTCTCCCGTACGGAGTTCGAGGACCGGTACGCCGAGGAAGTCAACGAGGAGTTCGGCACGGACCTCACCGGCGGCAGGGGCGGTCCCTCCATGCCGGGCACTCCCTCGGTCATGGATTCGACGTCCAGGCGTTCGGTCTTGAAAGCCGCCGGGGCGGCGGCTGCCGGGGCCGCGGCAGTCAGTGCCGGCGTTACCGCCTCGCCGGCGTCCGCCCAGTCAGAGGAGGGCAGTTCCGTCCAGATGGGGATGGTCCTCGACACCGAGACGTGTATCAAGTGTCTCGCTTGCGTGGAAGCATGCAAAGAGGAGAACCACACGCCCGAGGGCCACTTCTGGATGGAGGTCCACCGCTACCAGCGAGAAGACGAGGAATACGACGGTCCACGGGACTGTGAGTCCCTGCAGCGGCCCTGCCAGCACTGTGACGATGCTCCGTGCATCGAGGTCTGTCCGAACAACTCCCGGTTCAAGACCGAGAACGGGCGGACGGTCTGTGATTACGACACCTGTCTGGGCTGCAAGTACTGCGAGGTCGCCTGCCCATACCACGTGAATTCCTTCGTGGGCACCGGCCTGCCGGAGTACATCGACGAACCGTTCGACGGCCAGCGCCGGGACGACGAGGGTCACTGGCTCGCCGGCACCCCGCCCGAGGGTTCCTGCAGCAAGTGTACCTTCTGCATTCACCGCGAGTGGGACGACGAGCTCCGCGGGTCCACCGCCTGCGAGGACGCCTGTCCGGTCGACGCGATCCACTTCGGCGACCTCAACGATCCGGAGAGCGATCCGAGCCAGTACCTCGAGGACTACGACGACGAGGACACGTTCAAAGCCCGTTCGGAGGTCTCGGATCCGAACGTGATATACATCGGCGACGAACCGAAGGACGTCGAAGTCGAGCCGGTTCCCGGGCCGACGAGCCACGAGGACCTGGACCTCGAAGAGGCCGAACCGACCGGTCACTGATCGACCAGTCGGTTTTCTCCGATCGTCTAACCTGACATTTTCGCAACAACGATCGGGAGTCGTGTGTGGCCGGTACAAGAATGTAACGAGTTGGCACGGACAGATCGTGTGTACTACTACCAATTGGCCGAAACGCCCCGTGATGCGACGGTTTTTTCGACCCCTATATAAATACCTTAATTGTGCTCATGAACCACTTTTGAAGTAGGGGTATTAGAAATAGTTGCAATGAAACCTGACAGTTCAAAGGCCCTCGGATCTGGCCTTTCGCGTCGCAAGTTCGTCGCCGGAAGTGCAGCTGGATTCGCTACCGTAACACTCGCTGGTTGTTCGGGTGGGGAGGAGGAAACGCCGGCCACGACCGAGGAAACAACTGCTGAACCGGAGCCGGAGAATT
>JBKGZU010000084.1:0-6178 GCA_046543215.1 Halodesulfurarchaeum sp.
CGGAAGGTCACGCCCAGATTCTTGAGGAACTCGTTCATCCCGTCCCGCATGCTCATCGCGGGACTGGCCCGGCCCTGCACGGCGGGCTCGCCGTCGAAGACGAGCAGGCGATCCGCGAGTAGGTCGATCACGTAGATGTCGTGGTCGATGACCATCACGGTCGTCTCGTGGTTCTCCGCGTAGCGCCTGATCGCCCGGGTGGCGAGCACCCGCTGTTCCACGTCGAGATGTGCGGAGGGCTCATCGAGGAGGTAGAGGTCGGCGTCACGGGAGAGCGTGGCCGCGATGGCGACCCGCTGGCGTTCGCCCCCCGAGAGATCCGAGAGCAGCTGGTCCATTATGTCATCGAGCTTGAGCGGGTCGCCGATCTCGGTCTGCCAGTAGGAGGAGCCGACGTCCTCCGAGATGCCCCGCAGGAACGATTCGACGGGAACGGCCCGCTCGGCCTCGACGTACTGGGGTTTGTACGCGATCTCGAGATCGAGGTCCACGCTCCCCGAATCCGGCTCCAGCTGCCCGGCGAGGAGCTTGGCGAAGGTCGACTTCCCGATCCCGTTCGGCCCGACGATGCCCAGCACCTCGTTTTTGTGGACAGCCCCGCCATCGACCGCGAGGGAGAACTCGCCGTCGCCGTATGACTTCTCGAGGTCGGGATACTCCACGAGGACGTCCGCGTTCGAAACCGGCCGCGGCGCGTGAGACTCGAACTCGATGGCCTCCGGTCGGATCCGCATGTTCTCGTTCTCGAGATAGCCATCGAGGTACTCGTTGATCCCGTTGCGCACGGGTTTCGGCGGCGTCACGACGCCGAAGACGGATGGCTCCCCGTAGGCGACGTGGAGGTTGTCCGCGAGGAGGTCCAGCACGGCGAGGTCGTGTTCCACGACCAGGACTGCCTTGTTTTCCTCCTCGGCGAGTTCCCGGACGAGTCGGGCGACCGCGATGCGCTGGGTGATGTCGAGGTAGGGGGTAATCTCGTCGAGGAAGTAGAAGTCCGCCTCGCGGAGCAGCGCAGCGGCGATCGCCACCCGCTGGAGTTCCCCGCCCGAGAGGTCCTCGATCGCCTGGTCGAGGACCGGCTCGATCGAGAGCCGCTCGGCCATCGACTCGAGGGCACCCCGCTCGTCGGTCGATTCGAGGAGATCCCGGGTGGTCCCTGAGAACTGGTCCGGAATGCGGTCGATGTACTGGGGCTTGCGAGCGACCTCGAGATCGCCGTCCCGGACCGCGACGAGGTAGTCCTGGAGCGCCGTCCCCCGGTACTCGTCGATCACGGCTTCCCAGTCCGGCGGATCCGCGATCCGGCCCAGGTTGGGCGTGATCTCGCCGGCGAGCGCCTTCACCGCCGTTGACTTCCCGATCCCGTTCGGCCCGAGCAGGCCGGTCACCGTCCCCGTTTCGGGCATCGGGAGCCCGTAAAGCGCGAAGGCGTTGTCGCCGTAGCGGTGGGTCGGCTCCTCGTCGAGTTCCTGTGGGAGGTTGAGGATCTCGATGGCGTCGAATGGACACTTCACCACGCAGATTCCACAGGCCTCTCCGAGACAGATCTCCTCGGAGATCCAGACCTGGTCCGGTTCGCCGTCGAAGGGTTCGTCGCTCCCGTAGTGATCCTCGCGGGGGACGATGCAGTCCTTGCCCGTCCGGTTCGGCGGGCAGTAGTTGATGCACTCGTAGTTGCACCGATCGGGCTGGCATCGCTCGAGGTCGACGGTGGCGATACTGTCCTCGGCCATGTTAGAGGGTGACGCCGGTGGTCAGGAAGATGCCCCAGGTGACATACCACAGCGAAAAGGTCATGAAGGCGTTGTAGAGGTGGTCTTTCCCGCCGAACTCGCTCACGTCGATGCCGATGGCCCGCATCACGACGAGGTTCACGAGCAACATCCCGACCATGATCACCAGGCCGAGTCGATCCGTGGCACTCGCTGCAAACGCCGCGGATGCCACGCCGGCCACCACCCCACCCAGCGCGGTCACGGTGGTGACCGCGACCGATCTGGCGTGACCGGTAAACCGTTCGTCCGTCTCGGTTGCCATGTCTCTCCTCTCGGCGTGCCGGCCCAAAAGGCGTTCGTTCCCGCTCGAAACCCAACTGATTGGGCCCGGGCCTTACCCGGATGTCACTCCTTCGGTCCGCTATGGCCCCACCATCCTGCCTGGACGACCTCCCGCCGAGCGCCAAACTGGTGTACAAAGTCCTGGAATACGACGGTCCGCTCACCCAGAAGGAACTGGTCGAGGAGTCGATGCTCTCGGCCAGAACGGTCCGGTATGCCCTCGATCGGCTGGATGACTGCGAGTGCATCGACGAACGGGTGTACTTCCAGGACGCCCGCCAGAGCCTGTACCGGATCCCGACGCCGGCCGAGGAAACCGGCGAAGAACAGGGCGTCGAGGCGGCCTGACCGCCCCGGTGACGAAACTTGTCAGCGGACCGTGATCATCGATTCGCGGTCGATCGCCCGCTCTAACTCCTCGGCGATGGCGCTCCCGCGGGATACCTGAATTTCGCCACCCCGGCCCACCGTCGCCGTGAACAGGTACTCCCCGTTGGCCTGCACCTCGACTGTTTCTCCGGCCTGTGACTCCTCGACGGGGACGATGATGTGCTGGGTGGTGATCTCCGGCGTGACGATCTCGCCCCTGGCTTCATCGCTCTCTCCCGGCTGCTCGGGCTCGGGTCGGTCCGCGAGGGTTCGCACGTCGATGTCGACCCCGAGCTGGTCCTCAATCCCGCGGATCCGCTCGCCGTTGCGTCCGATCACGTGGGAGATGTCGTCGCTGTCGACGTAGACGATCGCCGAGTTCGGCCCCTGGACGTCGACCTCGACGGGCCCCTTGGCCGCGGATCTGATCTCTCGCTCGATCTCGGCCTCGGCGAGTTGGTCCACCCCGGAGTCCGGCGTATCGACGCCGTCAAGCGGGACGGTGACGACCTGCCGGTTGAACGTGTATATCTCGTAGGCCGGCGTGCCGGTCTCGAAGTCCGAGATCACGATGACCGGGCGGGCGAGGTCTTCCTCCATCAACCCCTGTGGGACCTTGACCTCGGTTTTCACGTCGTAGACCGTCTCGACTGCGCCGGCCTCGATGAAGACCACCGTGTCGACTACCTGTGGGATCATGCCCAGTTCCACCCGACCGACGAGTCGCTGGAGGGCGTCGATGGCTCGCGTCGCGTGAACGACCCCGACCATGCCCACGCCCGAGAGGCGCATGTCCGCGAAGACCTCGAAGTCCTCGGTCTTGCGGACCTCGTCGTAGATGGTGTAATCCGGCCGGACCATGAGCAGCGAGTCCGCGGTCGCGGCCATGTCGTCGCCGAGGGCCGTGTACTGGGTGATCTCGGGGCCGACCTGGAGGTCGCGGGGTCGCTCCATGGTCTTGACGCTGTTGTCGTTCTCGACGAGGAACTCGGCGATCGCCTGCGCGAACGTCGACTTCCCGGCCCCGGGCGCCCCGGCCACGAGCACGCCGCGCTGTTTCTCGAGCAGCCGAGAGCGGAGTTCGTCGCTGTGTGCGTACTCGTCGAGTTCGGTCTTCGCGATGGGTCGGACCGCGGTGATCTCCCAGCCGTCCGCGAACGGCGGGCGGGCGAGAGCGATCCGGAACTCCCTGAACTGGACGATTTTCATCCCGATCTCGTCGATCTCGACGAACCCGTCGGAGCTCGCGCGGACGGTCTCCTCGATGTCGTGGCTCAGCTCCTTGAGCTCCTCCTCGGTGGCGATTTCCTCGCGGATCACTTCGTAGTGCATGTCCCCGATGTCCCCGCGCTTGGCCATCGGCTTCGCACCCGCCTTGAGGTGGACGGACATCGTCTCGTCGTCGAAGAACGATTCGATCTCGAGGGATTCGGTGTCCCCGCCTTTCGGCTCGACGTATTCGGCGTCGATTCCTTTGGCGTGGGCCACCTCGGCCTGGACCCGGTCGGAGGTGAAAAGCTGGGCGTCCCGCTCCTGGGCGACGTCGCGGATGAGCGCGTCGATCGCGCCGGCACCCGCCCGCTTGATGTCGCTCTCGCCGGCCCGTTCGCCGACGTATTCGACTGCGATTTCGCCCGCCGCTTCCAGTTCGACGAGGGCCTCGAGTTCGGCCAGTCCCTCCCAGCCGGTGTCCCGGCCCTTGTTGGCCTGGCTCTCGAGTTCCCCGACGACCAGCTCGGGGACGACGATCGTCGCCCCGGCGAAGTCTCCGGCCCGCACCCGCTCCGAGACCCGGCCGTCGATAATCACGCTCGTGTCCGGGACGATTTCCATACCTGACCGTACCGCGGGGCCGTTGAAAAGGATGTCCAACACGAGGTGGGGGAAACCACCAACTGATATGGCCGGGCCAAGAACACTGGTTCATGCCAGCGGAGGACACGGACGCGTTCGACGAACTGGAATCCAGATACGCGGATATTGTCGCCCTGCAGGACGCCGATAACGTTCTCGCGTGGGACCAGGAAGTGATGATGCCGGCCGGTGGCACGCCGGCACGGAGCAAGCAGCGATCGATCGTCTCGACGCTCGAACACGACCTGTTGACCGACGGCGAGATCGAATCGACGCTCGCGGACCTCGAGGCCGACTCGCTCGCGGCGGACCAGCAGGCCGTCGTCCGCGAGATCCGTCGCGTCCACGATCGCCAGCAGGCAGTTCCACGCGACCTGATCGCGGCTCGCTCGGAGACGAGTTCCGAAGCCCTCGAGGTCTGGCAGGAGGCCCGGGCCGAGGACGACTTCTCGATCTTCGAACCGATGCTCGAACGACAGGTGGACCTCGCCAGAAAGTACGCGGCCGCGATCGACCCCGACCGGGACCCCTATGCCGTTCTCTTCGAGGAGTACGAACCGTATCTCGGACTCGAGACGGCCGAACGGGTGCTGACCGAACTCCGGGAGGCCCTCGTTCCGCGGATCGAATCGGTCCGGGAGAGCGACGTGACGCAGCCAGATCCGTTTACCGACCCCGTCCCGGCCGAAACGCAGGAGGCGCTGGCTCGCGACGCCCTGGATTTCCTCGGCTACGACTGGGACCGTGGCCGACTCGACACGGCTCCACATCCCTTCTCGACCGGCACCCAGTACGACGCCAGGGTGACCACACGGTTTGACGAGTCCGAGCCGCTGAGCTCGCTTCTCAGCACGATCCACGAGTTCGGTCACGCCCGCTACACGCTCGGCCTCCCCGAGGCGGAATACGGGAGCCCGCTCGGACAAAATCGCGGGTTGACCGTCCACGAGTCCCAATCCCGGCTGTGGGAGAACCACGTCGGCCGATCGCGGGCCTTCTGGGACCACTTCACGGATCGGGTGGCCGACCGAATTCCCGCGATCGAGGAAGCCGACGCCGAGACGCTCTACCGGGCGGTCAACCGGGTCGACCCGAACTCGCTCATCAGGGTCGAAAGCGACGAATTGACCTATCATCTCCACATCGTACTCCGGTTCGAGATCGAACGGGCGTTGATCGACGGGGACCTCAAGGTCAGCGAGGTGCCCGCGGTCTGGAACGACAAGATGGAGGAATATCTCGGGATTTGGCCGGAGACGGCCTCGGAAGGGGCCTTGCAGGACATTCACTGGAGCCACGGCGATTTCGGCTACTTCCCCACCTATTCGCTGGGCAGCGTCCTCGCCGCACAGCTCTTCGAAACGGCTCGCGCGGAGCTTCCCCAGTTGGCCGCCTCGATCGCGGCGGGGGAACCCAGCGATCTCGCCGTCTGGCTTGAAGGGACCATTCACCGGCAAGGTCGCCGCTTTCCGACCGGCGAGCTGATCGAGCGAACGACCGGCCAGTCCCTGACCGTCGACCCCTTCATCGAGTACGTCGACGCGAAGTTCGGGGACCTGTACGGGTTCTAATTCGGCGGGCGAGACCGGGAGCCATTTCGATTTCGCCAACGGAAACGAGTGTCACATCGACTGTACCGAAATCCGCCGATGTCAGTCCCGAACGTGCCGCCGTCGGGCGTATCAACTGGCCTGCAATACAGTTAAGTGGGTGCTATGCTATAACACACCTTGTATGTCGAAGGCAGCGGCTCCCGACGACAGTCTGATCGACCAGTTCTTGGAATCCCGCGGGCACGACACGGCATCCTGGGAAGAAAGCTATAACAAAAAGCAGTGCCCGAAGTGTGGGGGCCTTCACGACGTATCGGCGACACAGTGTTCGGTCTGTGGCTGGGC
>JBKGZU010000085.1:0-6132 GCA_046543215.1 Halodesulfurarchaeum sp.
GTCTGGATGGACTGGGAGGACCCCTA
This sequence comes from Halodesulfurarchaeum sp., assembly GCA_046543215.1. GTDB lineage: Archaea > Halobacteriota > Halobacteria > Halobacteriales > Halobacteriaceae > Halodesulfurarchaeum. Next base: position 27 of record JBKGZU010000085.1, read on the forward strand.
CAAGACGGTCGATCCCGAGTACATGGAGGCCGCGTGGTGGGCCTTCGAACAGGCCCACGAGCGGGGACTCGTGGAGCAGGGCAAGCGATCGATCAACCAGTGTCCCCGGTGTCAGACCGCGATCGCGAACAACGAGGTCGAGTACGAGGAGGTCACCGACCCCTCGATCTACGTGACGTTCCCGCTCTCGGAGCGGGAGGGATCGCTCGTCATCTGGACGACCACCCCATGGACCATCCCGGCAAACACCTTCGTGGCCGTCGACGCGGAGTTGACCTATGCGGCCGTCGAGGCCACAAAGGACGGCGAAAGCGAGGTTCTCTACATCGAGGAAACCCTGGTGGAGTCGGTCCTCGAGGCGGGTCGGTACACCGACTACGAGATTCTCGACACGTACGCGGGCGAGGAGCTGGTCGGCTGGGAGTACGACCACCCGCTCCGCGAGGAAGTCCCCGAGGCGCCGGATTTCGACGGGGCGGGACAGGTCTACACCGCGGACTACGTCGAGGCCGAGGATACCGGGCTCGTCCACTCCGCCCCCGGGCACGGGGAGGTCGACTTCGAGCGCGGCCAGGAACTCGGATTGGAGATCTTCTGTCCCGTCGGCGAGGACGGCGTCTTCGACGAGCGGGCCGGGAAGTACGCCGGGGAGTACGTCAAGGACGCCGACGAGCAGATCATCGCGGACCTCGAGGCCAACGGCGCGCTGCTCGCCCGGGAGACCGAACACCACTCCTACGGGCACTGCTGGCGGTGTGACACGCCGATCATCCAGATCGTCACCGATCAGTGGTACATCACGATCACCGACGTGAAAGACGACCTCCTGGCGAACATCGAGGAGACCGAGTGGCACCCCGAGTGGGCCCGCGACAGCCGCTTCCGGGACTTCGTCGAGGAGGCCCCGGACTGGAACGTCTCCCGCCAGCGGTACTGGGGCATCCCGATCCCGATCTGGATCCCCGAGGACTGGGCGGGCGACATGGACGAGGCGATCGTGATCGGCACTCGCGAGGCGCTGGCCGAGCGTGTCGACCAGGACGTCGACCCCGGGCAGGTCGACCTCCACAAGGGCACGGTCGACGACCTGACCATCACCGAGGACGGCCGGACCTACCGCCGCGTCCCGGACGTTTTCGACGTCTGGCTCGACTCCTCGGTGGCCTCCTGGGGGACGCTTGGCTACCCGAGTAACAGCGAACAGTTCGAGGACCTCTGGCCGGCGGACCTGATCATGGAGGCCCACGACCAGACCCGCGGCTGGTTCTGGTCGCAGCTGGGGATGGGAACCGCCGCGCTCGATCAGGTGCCCTACAAGGAGGTGCTGATGCACGGGTACGCCCTGATGCCGGACGGTCGTGGCATGTCCAAGTCCAAGAACATCACCGTCGAGCCGGGCGAGGTCATGGCGGAGCACGGCGCCGACCCGATGCGGCTGTTCCTCCTCTCGGTGACCCCACAGGGCGAGGACATGCGCTTTTCCTGGGAGGCGACCGAGACCATGCAGCGGGACCTCAACATCCTCTGGAACGCCTTCCGCTTCCCGCTGCCGTACATGGAGATGGACGGTATCGACCCGCTCGCCCTCGACCCGAGCGAGGAGCCCCTCGAACGGATCGACCGCTGGCTGCTCTCCCGTCTCCAGGCCGTCGAGGAGACGGCTGCCGATGGCTGGGCGGACTTCGAACAGCACCGGGCCCTCGAGGCGATCCTCGACTTCGTCGTCGAGGACGTCTCGCGGTACTACATCCAGGTCGTCCGCGAGCGGATGTGGGACCCCGAGGAGAGCGGCTCGAAGCGAGCCGCCTATGCGACGTTGACACAGGTGCTTCAGGAGGTCATCGCCCTGCTTGCCCCGTATGCCCCGTTCGTCACGGAGGAACTCTACCAGCGGTTGACCGGCGAGGCCGGCCGCACGTCGGTCCACATGCTCAACTGGCCGGAACCGGATGCGGCGCTGCGGAAGGAATCCCTCGAATCGGCCATCGCCCACGTTCGGGCCATCGAGGAGGCCGGCTCTAGGGCGCGTCAGGACGCGGGTCGAAAGCTTCGCTGGCCGGTCACCCGGGTCGTGGTCGACGCCGACGAGGAGGCGGTCGTCGAAACCCTGGCCGGACACGACGACCTGCTCGCCGAACGCCTCAACGCCCGCCGCGTCGAGGTCGTCGAGCCCGGCGCGGACTGGGAGGAACTCGCCTACAGGGCGACCGCGGACATGAGCGAACTGGGCCCCGAATTCGGGGATCGGGCCCACGCCGTGATGGAGGCGCTGAACGCGTCCCGCGTCGACGAACCCGACCTGGACGCCCTCGAGGCCGCGGTGAGCGACGAACTCGGCGAGTCGGTTTCGCTCACCGAGGCGATGGTGACCTTCGAGGCGGTCCCGCCGGAGGCAGTGGCGGGCACGGACTTCGAGGGCGGCCGGGTCTACGTCGATGCGACCCTCACCCGGGAGGTCGAGAGCGAGGGCTACGCCCGGGAGATTATCCGGCGCGCCCAGGAGATGCGGAAGGACCTCGATCTGGAGATGGACAGGGCGGTCCGCCTGGAGATCGTGGTTTACGACGAGCGAGTCGGGAAACTGGTCGCCGAACACGAGGAGCTGATCGCCGAGGAGGTCCGGGCGAGCGAACTCGGCGACGTCGCGGACGGGCACCGGGAAACCTGGGACGTCGAGGGGACCCAGGTCGAACTGGCGATCGACCCGGTCGAGTGAGAACCCGTTCGGCGACAGGACCTGGTTAGCCCCGAAGGGCGTCGGCGACGACCGGCGCGACGCTGACTGCCGAGACCGACCGATCGATCGTATCCGTCCCGTAGACCGTTTCGACTCCCGCGTTCGCGAGCTTCGATCGGGCGCCCCCGACGAGCAACGGGTGCACGGTGCCGACGAACACCCGGGCCGGGTCCTCGCCGAGAGCCGCGATGGCCCCGCTCATCGTGCCGCCGGTGGCGATGATGTCGTCCACGACGACGAGATCTCGACCGGCCACGTTCAGGTTCGCCGGCTGGATCTCCACGGCCCCCGTCTCGCGGTCCCGATGTTTCTCGAAGGCGTCAGTCTCCCCGGCGTCGTAGGCGTCCCGCACCGTCTCCGCGAGATCGATGGCCCCGTGATCGGGAGCGAGGAAGATCGGGTCGTGGAGGTCTGCGGGGAGCGGCTCGGCCAGTCGTTCGGCGGCGTCGACGACCGTCGTCGGGACCGTGAAGAAGTCCGCGACAGTCGGTTCGTGGGGCGAGACGACGAGTACCTGGTCAGCTCCGGTGCTGATCGCTCGAGCCATCGCCCGCGCCGAGACCGGCTGGCCCGGTTCGAACGCTTCGTCCTGTCGGGCATAGCCCATGTACGGGATGACGGTCACGACCTCGCTTGCGCCCGCCTCGCGCACGGCGTCCTGGAGCTGCAGCAACTGGACGTGGGCGCCACTCGATCCCGTGGCGGCGACGACGATGGCGCGGTCGTCCTGGGGTGGCACTTCCACGAGCAATTCGCCGTCCGAAAAGCGTCGGTACTCGACTGCGGCCAGTGGCTCGTCGAGTTCGGTGGCGAGTTCGGCGGCCACTGCCTGCGAGGCCGTTCCGGGCACGATCATGTCGAATCGATCGTGGGGGGCTGGCTTACGCGTTGTGATGGCTCGAACGGCAGGCGTGACCGACACGATTCCTGGAGGCGGTGTCTCCGCAGCGCTCGATGTGCCGGTGGGTTTCACAATGGCTTTGGTCGTTCCAAACCCAGACGCCGATAATGCAAGTATTCGGCTCCAGCGGCACCCGAGGGCGGGTCACCGACGAACTGACGCCCGACTTCGCACTGCGGGTCGCGGCCGCTGCCGGGACCGTCTGGGGAGCCGATCGGGTCGCACTCGGCCGGGACACGCGAGTGACCGGGCCGATGCTCGCTAACGCGGCGGCAAGCGGGCTCGCGAGCGTGGGGGCGGACGTGGACCGGTTGGGCATCGTGCCGACACCAGCGCTCCAGGCGTATGCCGCCCGCGAGGGCGTCCCCGGGGTCATGGTCACCGCCTCGCACAACCCGCCGGAGTACAACGGCATCAAGCTGGTCGGGGCGGACGGCGTCGAACTGAGCGTGGAGCGCCTCGAGGCGATCGAATCGGCCCTGCTCGATAACGATCCCGCCCACGCGTCGTGGGACCGAACCGGTGCGGACCGGATCGTCGAGAGTGCCCGGCGGACCTACCGCGAGGAACTGCTCGAGGCGGTCGACCGTGAGACGATCGCCGCGGCAGACCTCACCGTCGCTCTGGACCCTGGCCACGGCGCCGGCGCCCTCACCAGTCCGGACTTCTTCCGCGAACTGGGCTGCTCGGTCCGGACGGTCAACGCACATCCCGATGGCCACTTCCCCGGTCGGGATCCGGAGCCGGTCGCGTCGAATCTCACCGACCTGGGACAGCTCGTTCGGGCCACCGATGCCGACGTCGGGATCGCCCACGACGGGGACGCGGACCGGGCGATTTTCTTCGACGAGACCGGCTCGTACATCGAGGGCGACGCGACACTGGCCGCCCTCGCGGACGCGTCCCTCGGGTCGGGTGACACGACCGTCTCGGCGGTCAACGTCTCCCAGCGGCTGGTCGACGTCGCCGAGGCGACCGGGGCCGACCTCGAACTGACCCCGATCGGCAGCACGCGGATCATGACCCACATCCGAGAACTGGGGCGGGCCGGCGAGCGCGTGCCGGTCGCCGGGGAGGGGAACGGCGGCGTCATTTTCCCCGACTATCGCATCAACCGGGACGGGGCCTACACCGCCGCACGGTTTCTCGAACTCATCGTCGACAGGCCCGCGAGCGAGGTCGTCGCTCCCTACGACGGCTACGCGAACGTCCGCCGGAACGTCCACTACGCCGACGAGGCCGAACGGGCAACGCTCGTGGAGGCGGCCGGGGAGTGGGCTCGCGGGGCCGACGGCGAGGTGACGACCATCGACGGATACCGCGTCGATTTCGGCGACGCGTGGGTGCTGTCCCGCCCGAGCGGGACCGAACCGGTCGTCCGGGTCTACGCGGAGGCCAGGGAACGTGATCGTGCCGTGTCACTCGCGGACCGCCTCGTTTCGGCCCTCGAAGACGACATCGCGTCCGGTGGGTAAAAGGTCCCGCGCCTCGAAGTTGGGCCAGTCACCCATCGATCGGCCCGGTCCGATCCCGTGATCCCAAATGAGCCACGAATCCGAGAAGACCTACAGCGAGAGCGTGGAGATGTATCTCAAGGAGATCTACCTGCTGTCCCGAGACGGCGATCCGGCGGCGACGGGGGCGATCGCCGACCGCCTGGGGGTCTCGCCACCGAGTGTTACCGATCGGCTCAACCATCTCGTCGAACTGGATCTCGTGACCTACGAGAAACACCGGGGGGCCTCGCTCACCGACCGCGGCGAGGAGGAAGCAGTCGCCCTGCTGCGAAAGCACTGCCGGATCGAGCGCTTTCTCGTCCAGGAACTCGGCGTCACGGAGGGCTTCCACGACGAAGCCTGTCGGCTGGAACACGCCACGACGGACGAAGTCGCCGCCCGGCTGGATCGCTTCGTCGAACTCCCGGAGGAGTGCCCGGACTGCTACGATCCCGAGGCCCAGCATTGCAGTCACCTGACGCCCTGAGAGATGCCAAGGTCTATCCCGACCCGCCCCCAGGTGCAGGTATGACACTTTCACCGCTCTCTCGGGGTGCGACGATCGTTCTCTTGGCGTTCGTCGGATTGACCCTCATCTCGTTGAGTCAATTCGGCGACGCGTTCGAGTCGGTCCTCTATGCGAGCTATAGCTTCGCGATGCCCTTTATTTTCGCCGCGATGATTCTCGGCGGGGTCTACTTCGGCGCGAAGCACCTCCTCACCTCCTGAACCCAGAAGACCCAAGCGGGTGGCCCGCGATGGCCCGGTATGGACTGGGACTCGATCCGCGAACTCCTGCCCCACTATCTGGCGCTCATCGTCATCCTTACCGTCATGCTGACTGCCATGCAGCTGTTCTGGCCCGGCGGCGAGCCGAGCATCTGGGTCCAGATCGGCGTGGCGGTCATCCTGGGACTGGCCTACCCGACCGCCGTGAGGTACCTGGGATTTGCCCCCGCTGCCTGGAAGTAG
>JBKGZU010000086.1:0-6047 GCA_046543215.1 Halodesulfurarchaeum sp.
TCATCCTCCTGCTCGGCGGCGCGGGTTCCGGCGCGATGAGCGTCGGGAGTCAGGCGTTCAGTAGTGCGTCGGCTGAAAGGGGGGTGAACGTGAACGTGGCGAATGACGCGAATGCCTACGTGGGTTACGAGAAGCTCCCTAATACCGATGGAACTGTCGAGAATGGGGACTCAATAACCCTCGTCCGCGTCCGGAACCAGTTTTCAGGTGGCACCAGTATCGGAGTGGTGGGTGTCGATATTGACGATGGAAGGGAGAACGTACTCAACAACGTCCGTATCGAAACGAATTATTCGGACCAATCCGGAGAGAATACAGACACCGAAGAAATTAGCCGGAATTTTTCGACTGGGGAGGCTTCCCTTACGTTCGAACCGCCTGGCTTTGCGGACATTATCGCTGACGTAAATGGACTCGATTTTAGTCAGAAGGTACCAGTCGAAGTGACCGTCAAAGTAAAAGGATCTGGTGTGGCAGCAGAAATATTTGGAGAGACGCGATCGTTCACGATCAAACGGAAGTCATTAGGAGAATATATCGACGTGCAATTTCAAGGTGAATCCGGACGGGTAACGATAAAAGCTGATCAAGGCGGCCCTAGCTCGGTCAAGGCCGAAGCGAAATTAGCGTGTCCCGGTAGTAACTCCGATAATTCGGAATGTGATGATGGTTGGACGGGAGAATGGAGTGACGTTAACACAAACGAATCACTCAACGCAAGGGATTTTGGCCACGGGAATAATGGCCCGACAATCGAGAAGATTGAAATCAAAGGCGTCAATACGTTTACTCGAGATTGACTTTGCTGCGGTTCCAGCTGGTGCATTTAACGATTAATCGAGTTTGGTTTACGACGCATTCTGATACGACAATGGTCAAGATTTCTCAACTAACTAACCGCCATCCAACCCTTTTTACTCCCCCAGTAACGAATTTTAACCCGTAACGTTGGCCCACGTCTCACAACCCCCCACCCGTAGCCACACGACACCCAAATGACCGAGCTGGAACGCGACCTCGGCCTGCCCGCGGTTCTCGCGATCAGCATCGGCGCGATGGTCGGGAGCGGGATCTTCATCCTTCCCGGGCTGGCGCTGAAAATGGCCGGCCCGGCGGTCGTCCTCGCCTACCTCCTCGCCGGGCTCATCGTCCTCCCCGCCGCGCTGGCGAAATCCGAGATGGCGACCGCCATGCCCGAATCGGGCGGAGACTACCTCTACATCGAGCGCGCCATGGGCCCGCTAATGGGCACCATCGCCGGCCTGGGCACCTGGTTCTCCCTGATGTTCAAGGGCGCACTGGCGCTGATCGGCGGCGCGCCGTATCTCGTACTCGTCTTCGATCTGCCGATCAAGCCCGTCGCGCTCGTCGTAGGTGCCATACTGATCCTCATAAACATCGTCGGCGTGAAACAGACCGGCCGGCTCCAGGTCGTGATCGTCGTCGTCATGCTCGCCGCGCTGACATACTTCGCGATCGGGAGCGCCCCCGCGGTCGATCCCGTCCGCTTCGAGGGGCTCATGGAAAGCGGCCTGACGGGCTTGCTCAAGGCTACCGGCTTCGTCTTCGTCTCCTACGCCGGCGTGACGAAGGTCGCCAGCGTCGCCGAGGAAATCGAAAACCCCGACCGGAACATCCCCTACGGCATACTCGGATCGCTCACGTTCACGACGGTTCTGTACGTGGCGCTGGTAATCGCCATGATCGGGGTCGTCCCCGCGGCGGAGCTGGGCGGTTCGAACATTCCGATGGCCCTGGCCGCCGAAGCCACCCTTCCCTCGATCGGCGTCCTCGTGGTCGTGCTCGCGGCGCTGATTGCCCTCATCAGCACCGCGAACGCCGGCATTCTCTCCTCCTCGCGGTACCCGCTGGCGATGAGCCGGGACGACCTCGCGCCGGACTCGCTCGCGACGATCAGCGGTCGGTTCGGCACCCCGGTCGAGGCCATCACCATCACCGGCGCCGGCCTCCTTTTGATGGTCGCGTTCGTCCCGATCGAAGACATCGCAAAGCTCGCAAGCGCCTTCCAGATTCTGGTGTTCGTGTTAATCAATCTTGCAGTAATCGCGTTACGCGAAGCCGATCACCCGGAATACGATCCCGCATTCACGGTTCCGCTGTATCCGGTCACGCCGGCATTGGGAATCCTCGGGGGAGTGGTCCTCCTCCCGTTTATGGGCGTCGTCCCGTTCGCAGGGGCGATGGCTATCGTCCTCGGGTCACTCCTCTGGTATCTCACCTACGTCCGCTCGCAGAGCGACATCGAGCGGGAAGGGGCCCTGACCGACGCCGTTCGTCAGCAACTCGGACAGGAGACTATCGATCACGCGGACAGGGTCGTTGCGGACGAGGAAGAGTACGACGTACTTGTGGCGGTCACCGAGCGAACCCCCGTGGAACGGGAAGCCACGCTCCTCGCAGTTGCCGAGGCAATCGCGGTCGCACGGGACGGGGCCGTTCGGGCCACCCGCTTCGACGAAGTTCCCGACCAGCTTCCGCTGGGCACCGCAAGTGCGCGACCGCTCGAGGGCGATATGTCCTTCGAGGAGCGGGTCGCGGCGTTCGCCGAGACGGCGGCGGTTCCGGTCGAGTACGGGACGGTCGCCTCACACGACACGAAACACGCCATCGTCAACCACGCCGACCATCACGACCTCGACGCAATCGTTTTGGAGCGCCGGGGCGAGGAACACCACACCTCGGTCTTTGGCAGCGACGTCAGGTGGATCAAACGCCACACCGACAGTGACGTCTTCGAGGTCGAGGACCGGGGCCTCGATGCTGTCGAGCGGGTCGCGATGGCCACCACCTGTCGGGAAGGTGATGCCACGAAACTGATGGTCACCGGGGCCCTGGCCAAAGCATTCGACGCGGATATCGAGCTGCTCGCCGCCGTCGACGCGTCGGCACCCGCACGGCAGCGGGAGACCATTCGGAACCATCTCGAGGCCCTGTCCGAGCGACTGTCACAACCGGCCTCAGTCGACGTCATCGAAGCGGCCGACGGCACCCAGGGGCTCATCGAGGCCACGCGGGCGGTGGACATTATCGTCACGTGCGGGGGCGCGACCGGGCTCCGCGGGGCGCTCTTCGGCCGGCCGTCCGATCGCCTGATCGCGGGCAGCGACGTGACGGCCATCGCGGTCACCCCGGGGACCGCCGCAGACAGCTCGTTCCGTCGATTCCTGCGAAATCGGGTCTTCTGAGGTCGATTGTTTTCGTTGATAATCAGTCACAAGTCTTTTTAGATGTAGTCGTGCTAAACCGGTTCATGCGTGGCGACACGAGGGTCCTGCTCGCGGCCCCGACCGAGACAGTCGCCACGGAACTGGCGGATTCGCTCGCCCGGGACGGGGACAAGCTCGCCGTGACGCCGATCGCCGGCGCGAGTGCGGCGTTGGAGGCGATTGGAAACGAGATCGTCGACTGTGTGGTCGCGACCGACGGGCTCGAAACCGGGGCGGGCCTCGATTTCCACGAAGCCGTGCGCGAACGGGCCCCTGGCCTCCCGCTCGTGTTCGTCCCGGAGGGAGGGCCCGAGTCGCTGGCCGAGCGGATCGAGTCGATCGTCGCCGCTTCGTCGAACGAGGGCCCGGGGGCCGAAACGCGATACCGGGATCTCTTCGCCGCGATGAACGAGGGCATGGCGATCCACGAACTCGTCACCGACGAGTCGGGTGCGCCGGTCGATTACCGCATTCTCGAAGTGAACCGGCGGTACGAGGAGATTCTCGGGAAAGACCGGGACGCCGTCGAGGGGTCCCTCGCGACGGCGGTCTACAACGCGGCCGATCCACCGTACCTCAAGCGATTCGCGCGGGTCGTCGAGACCGGCGAGCCGATCGAGTTCGAGACCGAGTACGAGCCACTCGAGAAGCACTTTCGCATCTCGGCGTTCCGCCCGGAGCCGGGGCGGTTCGCGACGCTGTTCTCGGACGTGACCGACCGGGTCCACGCCCAGCGGAACCTCGAGGCACAGACGACGAAACTCGAGGAGGAAGTCGATCGGCGCAAGGCGGCCGAGACCAGGTACAAATCGCTGTTCGAGAACAATCCCGTGGTCATCTGGGAGGAGGACTACACCGACGCGAAGGCCTACGTCGACGAGATTGCCGCCGAGCACCCCGACGTCGAGGGGTATCTCGCGGACAATCCCGGGGAAATCCAGGCCCTCTTCGACCGGGTCGAGATAATCGACATCAACCGGAAGGCCCTCGAGTACTACGACGCCGAGTCGAAGGCCGAACTGATCGACAACCTCGGCGAGTTGATGACCGAGGAATCCCTCTCGACGAACCGGCGGATGTGGCAGGCCGTCGCGGACGGGGAGACCCACTTTCGGGACGAAACCGTCTCCCGGACCCTCGAGGGACGCCGGCGCGACGAGATCCTCGAGTACCGGGTACCCGCGACCGGCGCCAAGGACTACTCGCGGGTGTACGTCACCTCGATCGACATCACCGAGCGGAAGCGACGCGAACAGGAACTGAAACGGCTCTCCGAACGCCTCGAACTCGCCCTCGAGGGAGCGCAGCTCGGCGTCTGGGACTGGGACATGGAGACCGATACGGTGTACCGGGACGGTCGATGGGCGGACATGCTTGGATACGAGAGCGGGGCGGTCACCGACGATCTCGACGCCGTCAATACGTTACTGCACCCGGAGGACGTCCGGACCCACACGGGCGCACTGAAAGCCCACGTCGAGGGCGATGCCGACCTCTACGAATGTGTCTATCGACTGCGGACGGCCGAGGGGACCTGGAAGTGGATCCAGAACGTCGGCAAGGTCGTCGAATGGGGCGGGGACGGGACTCCGAAACGGGCGGTCGGCATCCACCGGGACATCGACGAAAAACGGCGGACGAGAGAGCGGCTCGAACGGAACAACGAGTTGCTCAAGGCCGTCGACCGGATCCTTCGGCACAACCTCCACAACGACATGAACGTCATCCAGGGCTATGCGATGACGATCGAGTCGGCGGATGACGGGGAACTCGCCGGGTACGCCGAGACGATCATCGAGACCGGGGACAAACTCCTCAATACCGTCGGCAAGGAGCGGGCGGTCGTCGAATCGCTGTCGGACCCGCTTCCGATCCAGTCCCTCGATCTCGTCTCGATCGCCGAGAGCGTCGTGTCCGTCTTCGAGCGCACTCACCCGACAGCCGACGTTCGGTTTTCTGCCCCGGACAGGCTGCCCGTTCGGGCCGTCGAGACGATCGGGCGGGCGGTGGAGGAACTAATCGAGAACGCGATCGTCCACGCCGATTCCGAGCCGACAGTCGACATCGAGGTGGGGTCTGACGGAACCCGGGGATGGATCCGGGTGGCCGACACCGGGCCGAAGATTCCCGAAATGGAACAGTCCGTGCTCACCGACTCGGCCGAGATCACCCCGCTGTATCACGGTAGTGGCTTCGGGCTCTGGCTCGTGAATCACGTCGTGAATCGGTCAGGTGGGACCCTCACTTTCGACGAGCGGGACCCCCGTGGAAACGTGGTGACACTCGAGTTTCGAACCCCCGGTTCCGTCAAGACGCCCGGCGATCGGGGGGTCGATTCGTCGGAACTCGGTTGGGAGCCGGACGGGCGGGTCGGAGAGTCGGGTGAAACACGGTAATCAGACACGTTCTCCACGGGCACGATACTCGTCGGCCCGGGTCGAGGGGACTCGTGAGAGGGGCGTGCCTGCTGCCCGTCGGCGATCACCAGCGTGTTCGAAACGAATGTCAGCGAGCGGAAAAGATAGTCCCACCAGGATTCGAACCTGGGTCGTTGCCCCCAGAAGGCAACAGGATTGGCCACTACCCCATGGGACTTCGTGCCTCGTCCCATGTGCATCGCAAACCTGACGGTTTGCTCAACCCCATGGGACTTCGTGCGCAAAATCGGGTATGCCACCGCTGCTTGTAAACGTTCCGCGTTGCCCGCAGCGTGCGAGGGGGAGACAATCCCCGAACGTGGGTAAATCGGCACGCTTTTAGCGCTTTTCTATCCACGAACGAGTATGTACATCGGACGCTTCATCGTCGTCGGACCGGACG
>JBKGZU010000087.1:0-5996 GCA_046543215.1 Halodesulfurarchaeum sp.
TCCCGCGAGCCGCCAGTCGAGTGTTCTCCGATCGATACACACTTCCGAAGACGAATCGTTTCGGCGAGTACATGGTTGCGGTCCCCGACCTGGCAGTCGTCACCGACCCGCTGGCGTGGGTTGTTCTCGTGGCCTTCGCCGGCAGTGCCCTCCTGGCGTCCCGGGAGTCGCCCTACGAGCGACACGCCGCGACGGCCTCGTGGGCCATCTTCGCGCTCTTCTGGGCGCTCATGATCCCCCACTACGCGATCGTCCAGCGGAGCATCGTCGAGGGGGCCCTGAGCGTCGTCGCCGTCCCCGCCACGCTGTACGTGGCCTGGCTGATCTGGACCGGGCGGCGGTCGTTTGCCGTCCTGACCCGAGCGGTCGCCATCATGGGCTTCATCTACCTGCCGTTCGAGGCGATCACGTTCCTCCGGAGCGGGTCGATCGAGCTCGTCGCCCGGAACGTGGAGGCGATTCTCGGGCTGCTGGGGGTCGAGCCGACGGTCATCACCGGCCCTGACGGGCTCCGGAGCACCTTCGTCTTCTTCGCCGAGGACGGCCACCGGTTGACGACTCGCGTCGTGCTCGCCTGCACCGGGATCGGCAGCATCTCGATCGTGGCCGGGCTGACGATGGCCGTCGACGCCGCGCCGAAGCGGCAGGCACTGGGCATCGCCATCGCGGTACCGATCATTTACGGGCTAAACGTCCTCCGGGTGGCCTTCATCGCGCTCGCCCACGGCTTCCAGTGGTTCGCGGGCTTCAGGGAGCCGATCTTCTTCCTCTTCCGCATCGAGGACCCCTATCTCGTCTCCTACATCGTGGCCGACCGGGTCATCTCCCAGTCGCTGTCACTCGTGGTCCTGATCCTGATCACGCTGGGGCTGCTCCGGCTCGTGCCGGAACTCGGCACGGTCGTCGAGGACGTGCTCTACCTGCTCACCGGGACCGACTACGATATCGAACTCGGATCCTAACTCAGTCGGTCGGCTTTTGTTCGAGGTCGGGGTGATCGGCGATGAACACGACGGTGTGATCGGGGACGTCCTCGCTGATCCAGGAGTTGGCGCCGATAGAGACGTGATCGCCGACCTCGACGGGGCCCATGATGTTCGAACCGGCCCCGATGACCACGTGATCGCCAATGTCGGGGTGGCGCTTGTAGCCCTTCCGGAGCATGTGCTCCTCGTCTTCGGCCTCCTCGAAGTGCAGGGCTCCGAGGGTGACGTTCTGGTAGATGCGGGCCCAGTCCCCGACAGTGGCCGTCTCGCCGATAACCACACCGGTCCCGTGGTCGATAAAGCAGTACTCCCCGATTTCGGCGCCCGGATGGATGTCGATGCCCGTCTCGGCGTGGGCGGACTCCGCGAGTTCCCGGGCGTACTCGGGGGCGCCCGCCTCGTAGAGCGCGTGGGCGACCCGGTGGATCATGAGGGCGTGAAAGCCCGGATACGAGCGGATGACCTCGCGATAGCTCTTCGCTGCCGGGTCGCCCTTGTAGGCGGCCACGACGTCCCGCTTGAGCGTCTCCCGGATCTCGGGGGTCCGATCGAGCACCGCGGCCACGATCGCCTCGGGGTCGGACACGCCGTAGGCCCGAATGCCGATTTCGAAGCGGTCGCCGAGTTTCGAGAGACACTGTTCGATTCGCTCCGGGTTCCCGACCCGGTCACCCGAGTTCCAGAGGCGGGGGAAAAAGAGGCAGTTGAGGAGGCTGACCTCCTCGCGCATGGGCCGGCGTTCGGGCACCACGAGGTCGGTGCGCGTTTCGAACGGTTCCTCGTCGCCCCGGTAGGATGCATCGAGTCGTCGGGGGGTTTCGGCAGCGTAGTACTCGCCCATAGTGGTCAGTTATCGCGCTCTATGAGGGGGAGCGGTACAAATCCCTCGAAAGAGGCCATCCGGTCGGGGGATCATCGACCGGCCGAAATCGCGAGGAGCCGATCGCGCTGCCAGTACCCGAGGAACGCAACGACGCTCACGAACCCGAGAATCAGCGCCGCCTCGAGGGGGCGGTGGGTCGCGAACCGACCGCCTGCAAGCGCCAGCAGTGCGTACCCCGGAATTCGACCGAGGAAGGAAAGCACCACGAGATCCCGGAGCGGCACCGGCGTGAGCCCACAGACGAAACAGAGGGCGTCGTCCGGCAAGCCGGGGAGCAGGAAGACGAGAAAAACTGCGAGCCGACCGTGGTCCTCGAGAAACCCGTCGACGGTCGAGAGGGTTTCGGGGTGAATCAGTCGCTCGACCGCGGGGCGACCGAAGTGCCGGCTGAGCCAGAATGCGATGGCGCTCCCGATCGTCGCCCCGATCAGACTGTACACGGTGCCGAGAAGCGGGCCGAAGACGTAGCCCCCGGCCAGCGCGAGTACCTGACCCGGGATCGGCGCGAATATGACCTGGGCCACCTGGAGGGCCACGAAGGCCAATGGGGCGAAAACTCCGAACGCCTCGACGGTCTCCCGGACCGTCGCCGGATCGAGCACCGTCCCCACGGAGTAATCGAAGAGGAGCATGCCGCCCGCGACAAGCGCGATAATTCCCAGCAGGGCAGTGATACCGATCCACCTTGCCCGTGGGGAGACGAACAGGGGCGGAACCGAGAGTGTTGAGTCTGGCTCTGACGGGGACATGGATCGAATCGGGTTTGTATCGGGACAGTCGGGTGGATCCCTCAAAAATCAGCCGCAACTGGCCCCGCCGAGCAGGCCCGTGACCCAAATCAATTGGGCTGTACTCGTATCCATCACCCACTCCATGGTTCAGTTGCAATGACACAGCAAGTAGAATGCATCGTGGACGGCTGTCACGGCATCTGTGAAGGCGAAACGGAAGAGGAAGTCATAGCGGAAGTCGAGGCCCACGTCGAGGACGCCCATCCCGACCTGACCCTCGACACCGAGACGGTCGAAGCGGTCAAAGCAGAGATCGAGACGGTCTAGCTCGGCAGTTCCCGAGTTCGACCCGACGAGAACGGAGACGGTCTGTCTCCCGGTCGAGTCAAACCGATCGGGTCAATCCCTTTTCGGCGGCGAACCGATCGCTCTTTAGGAGCCCTGCGTGTAGATCACCGGTATGGCTCCCACCGAGGACGTGCCCGAGATCACGATTATCTGTCCGGCCTGTGGGACCGAAACCGCCGTCCCGTTTCCCGACGTCGAGGCGACGATCGACGCCCACAACGAGCGCCAGCACGACGGCGAGCCCGTGGCCGAGATCGACCCCGCCGTGAAGTCCCGGCTGCAGGACCTGCTCGCCGAGGAGATGGGGTTGCTCGACTGACTTAGGCCGCTTCTCGAAGGAACTCGACGAGGACTGACCGAAGCCGCTCGTGGGCCGTCTCGCGGGCGATGCCGGCCGGACTGTCGCCGGGCTGGCCACTGTAACTGCCGAACTGGGTGTGATTGAGTCCCTCTACCTGATGGATAGTCGCCGATTCCGGCAGGGTTTCCGGACGGAGCGCCGACCGGTCGGTCCCGAGAACCGTATCACGAGTGCCGCCGACGGCGAGAACCCGCAGATCCGATTCGGCAATCGAGCGGTCACAGTAGGCGCCAAAGAGCACCAGCCCCGCGAGACGATCGGTGTGGTCGGCTGCATACCGGCAGGCCATCGCCCCGCCCAGCGAGTGGCCCCCGACGTACCAGTTTTCGATGGACGGGTTGGAATCGACGATGTCGGTGGCCATGCCCGGTTCGAAGACGGCGAGATTCAGCCGAGGGCGGGGGACGAACACGGCGACCTCGGTCTCCTCGACCACTGGGGCCAGCATCGGCACGTAGGCTCCCGGTTCGACGCGGGCGCCGGGGTAGAACACGAGTCCCGTCTCTGGGTCCCCCGTCGCGGGCCGCATGGCGTACCCCCCGCTCGTTTCGGAGACGGTGACACCTGGGGCCGCCGCGACGCGATCGACCGAGCCCGCAGGCGGCGCGTACGGTGTTCCGGCGAACCCGACGAGAAGGGCTGCGCCCACGACCAGCAGGCCCAGCATCCAGATCGCGATTCGCTCACCGGTGAAAGCGCTCCTGATCCGGGATCGACCGGCCATGGTTGCCGTACGGCGGCAGGCCTCATATTCTCACGGTGGCGTCTTGCGCACATTCAAGTGGCAGCGCGGCCCAGTACGGACTATGCAGCACCCGCTCCGGCGAGCGGCAGTCGTCCTTTTGGCGCTCGCAGTCGTCGCCAGCGGGGGCGCGGGCGCGATTTCGAGCGGCGTCCTCGATGCGGAAATCACCGGACCGGCCGACGCGACGACGGCGGACGGGACTCAGTACGTCTGGGCCGGCGAGGCCCCGGAACTCACCGTCGAGGTCGGCGCTCCAGTCTTCGAGGACGGTGCCAGGGACTACCGCCACTACGACGTGCGAGTCACCGAATCGCGGATCGAACGGTTCGGCCCGACCGACGAGGCACTCGGCGAATCGACGGTCACACTCGAGGAACTCGATTCGGCGACGGTTACCATCAAGCTCGACCGCGAAGCCCTCGCGGAGACCGGACAGGACTCCCTCTTCGTCGGGCTCTACCCCGACCGGGGGGCAGCGCTCCGGAACGGGACCCGGATCGACGTGACGGTCATCCGGAAAACCGGCGATCTGGACGAGGACGGCCTGCAGAACAGCCAGGAGATCGATGGGCCCACGGACTTCCAAGAGGCCGACACGGACGGGGACGATCTGGAAGACGGCGTAGAGGTCACCCGCTTTGGCACCGATCCGACCAGTGCCGACACCGACGGCGACGGGATCACCGATCCCGAAGAGATCCGGCATGGGACCGATCCAACGAGCCAGGACACGGACGGGGACGGACTCACCGACCGGCGCGAGATCGAAGTCACGGGAACGGATCCGACCCTCACAGACACCGACAACGACGGGGTTTCCGACCAGCAGGAACTCCAGCTGGGAACCGATCCGACCAGTGCCGATACGGACGGCGATGGGCTGGACGACGGGTTCGAGCGCCAGCTCGGGACCGACCCGACCGAAATGGACACCGACGGCGACGGCATTCGGGACGACTGGGAGATAGAGCGGTACGGGACCGATCCGACCAGTGCCGATACCGACGGCGACGGTGTCGTGGACGGCCAGGAGCAGGTGGCCCAGTCGGACCACGAGGAGTCACTCGACGACGGGTCGAGCACCACTCGAGAGAAGGAACCCGAGGAGACAAAGCGGGACGCGGTCAGCCCCGTTTCGGGCGCGGACCCGCTCGAGAGCGGATCGCTTTTCCCCTTCGCGGCCATCCTGGGAGGGCTGGGGATTCGCCGACTGGTCGACTGGGTCACCTATCCATAGAAGTGTCCGGACACGACTCGAAGCGCCGACGGAGTGGCTCAGAACTGATGCCAGTAGTCGATGGCGCGATAGACCACATAGAGTACTGCGTTCAGCAACCCGGCAACGGCGAGGGTGGCACCGATCGAGGTTCCGAGCCGGGTGAAAAGCCCCCCGGGATAGCCGATGTTGCCGACGCCGTAGGTGAAAAACGCGGCGATGACCCCCCACACGAGGAGGATGGCCGCGATCCGGGCTCCGTCTTCGATATAGGTCGTGACGCCGTTCGCTGCGGGGAGTGGCGGGTGAGACATGACTTCCGGTTGGACCAAGAATCATAAAGGGGTTGGCCTCGGTCAAACAGCGGTCCAAGTGTGAGACCCTCACAGTGTTACACCCTTACACGAATCAGGGGCCGTCACGCGGAAGGAGGTAGAAGAGGAAGCCACCGAGGGCAGTCAGCACCGCGAGGAGGTAGATGGCGCCGTCGAAGTACCCCAGGTCGGCGATCCCGCCGACGACGACCGAGCCGAAGGCCCCGAGAACGAAAAACACCGTGCGGAGAAAGCCCCAGATCGCCCCGCGCATCTCCTGTGGCAACGCCCCGAGGACGTAGGCGTTCATCATCGGCTGGAGGGCGATCCGGACCGCGATGAAGACCGTTACGACCGCGAACAGACCGAGGGAGCCGATCCAGGGCAACCAGAGCAGCGGGAGGACGCTCAC
>JBKGZU010000088.1:0-5968 GCA_046543215.1 Halodesulfurarchaeum sp.
ACGGCCACGCGGATTCGGGAGTTCGCCGACGAACTCGGCATCGAGAACGTGCAGGCCGTCGCGAACAAAACCCGCGACAATGCCGACCTCGTCGAGTCTGCAGTGCCCGTTCCTGTCATCGCAACCCTCCCCTACGACGAGGACGTCGCGTCGGCGGCGCTCGCTGGCCGACCCCCGGTACCCGAGAGCCAGGCATTGCAAGCGGTGGCTTCGCAGATCGTCACTCGACTGGCCGCGGGCACAGAACAGTCCCTCCCGAGAGCGTAGCGGATCGGTTGCTGGTCGGACGGAGTCGTTCGGTTTCTCCGTTGTCGAACGCTTTAGGACCGCTCGAATTGACGTGCCGTGACGTCCGCGATGACAGCTTCGAGCGTCTCGATCGGGATATCGTAGGTCTCCGAGAGTTCCTGTACGTCCGCGGGAGAGAGGGCTGTCCCATCACGGTCGGCTTCGGTTGTGCGGGAGTCCGGATTGCTGATCGGATCGAGTGTTTCCTCACTCACGGCGAGCGACACGGCATCCCACCGGGTGTAGTGACCCATGGCGTCGAAGTAGGCTTTCGTCGCCCGTCGCTCGTCGCGGTCGAACTCGGCGGTCAGTATCCCTTCCTCGTCGATCAGTGGTCCGGCTTTGACGATGCCGGCTGGATTGACGAGCATACTTCCCCCGGCGCCGACGTTGAATCCGAGTTCCGCCTCGGAGAACTCCGCTGGGATGTCATCGCTCATGTAGGCCGAGGCTGACACGACAAACGACTGGGTTTCGAACGCGTATTCCCGGACGGCCGGGTAGATGTCACAGGTCTCGGTCGCCGCCGCATCTTGGGCCCGGGTTTTGTCTCCGGGGTGGGTGTGTTGCTCCCAGAACCCGGGCCAGACGGCGGCATGGATCTCCTCCCCCTGGGCCATGAGTGCGGCCTTGGAGAGGGTCATATGATTCTCGTAGCAAATCAGTCCGCCGAGGTGGCCGATGTCCGTGTCGTAGGTTTGGAGACTCGCGGGATCGCCACGGCCCCAGATCGCCCGTTCCTCGTGGGTCGGCATGAGCTTCCGATGGCGACCCATCAAGTCGCCGTTTCGATCGAAATAGAAGAGGGCGTTGTAGAGCGTGTCACTGCCCGGTCGGTCGCTCAACTCGTTCGTCCCGAGGACGAGATAGAGGTCGGCCTCGGCAACCGCATCGCCGATAGTCTCGATGGCGTCATCGTCGACGTGGAGGCTGTGTTTCTGCAGGTCGACCATCAGCTCGGTCCACCGCGGGATGGAAACGCTGCCACGCCAGTATGGGTAGCCCGGAACGGCGGTTTCCGGGAAGACAACGAGGTCTGCGCCCTGCTTACCTGCTTTCTCGATCCACGAACAGATCTTCTCGAGCGTGGCTTCTTTGTCGTGATAGACCGGTTCGAACTGGGCGGCAGCGAGAGTGAACGATTCTCGATCCATACGTGGGTAGTCGACGGGTCTGCTGAAAATTGTTCGTGAGAAACGATTTGAAATGGGTCTCGGCGGGCGAGTTCACCACGATCAGGAATAGAAGATCACGGGTCGGCGATCGCCACCATACTCCTCGTCGGGCACGTATTCCGCAAGCGCGTCGCGATCCGCCGCGCCGAGCAGTTGATCGAGTACGTCGACAGCTGCGGCTCGCAACAGCGGCTTGTTGTCGTTCCCGCAGTTCTCGTCGAACGTGCAGGCCGGACAGCCGTTGGGCCGCCCACAGTCACAGTCACGGAGTTGGTCGCGGGCGCGCTCGGCGAGGGCCTCGAAATTCTCGTAAAGTGCACGCGAGAATCCCAGCCCGCCGTCGATGCCGTCGTAGATGAACCAGCCGGAGGCAGTCGGGCCGGATAACTCGGTGGAGCGACGTTCGAGGGCGTGGGTCGCGGCCTCGAAGGACTCGCCGATCGAGTCGGCGATGTCGTCGTACTCGGGATGGGCGTAATGGGTGTCCATCACGAGCGTCGAGAGCCCGCCGAGGTCGTTTTTGTCCACGCGGAGTTCCAGTGGCGCAGTTTTGATCGTCGCGTGTTCGGCCGCGTGCAGCCCGGCGACGTATCCGAGGTGCGGTGAGCCAGCCGCTTCCGGATCGACGCCGGTTTCGACGCCGTACTCCCGGTATTTCCGAACCAATGGGGTTTCGACGTCCGCGGGAACTTCCACCCAGGTCAGCTGGGTCTCCATCAGGATCGGCGGGGTCTCCGTCGGAATCAGCTCCGATTTCAGCTCGCTATTCCCGACGTACTTCTGATCGTAGGCGTAATGATGGACCATCACGGTCCCGCGACCGTAGTGGAGGGTGAAGCCATTGAGCTCCCGAGAGCGCTCGGACTCGGCGTCGAAGACGGTGACTTTGCTCCGGGACGTCGTGTAATAGTCCGAATCCACCGGTCGGAGTTCGATCGTGGGTTCGTGTCGGGTTTCCTCGAGCGCGACGACCTCGAATTGCTGGCCGTGCTGTAACCGAACCGCCCCCTCGTGATAGTCGCGATAGGCCCGATTCCGGTCGATCGGCTTCAGATCGAGGTCGTCGGGCAATCCCCACCGATCTCGATCGACGTCGTCGGCGAGTTGCAAGTCGAACTCGGTCTCGCTGGCGCCGAAGACGTTGATTCGGGTCTGGGGTCGATTCGGCCCACTGTAGTGCACCCCGGTATCGAGATATCCCTCGACAAATCCGGATTCACGCCACATCGTGACGGCCGCCCGCAGGCGGTCTTTTTCGGCAAACGTCTCGATATCGGCCTCGTCGAGGGCAATTTCGTCGGCGGCACAGAGCACGTGTTTCGCGAAAACGGCGTTGTTCGACGTGTCGATGACACACTCCTCGACGTCGTTTTCGAGGAGGTAGTCGGGATTGTTGATGACGTACTGATCGAGGGTCCGGTGGTCGCCGACCAGCACCGCCAGACTGGCACTCGTTCCGCGACCGGCCCGGCCGATCCGTTGCCAGAAGGACTGGCGCTGACCCGGATAGCCCATGAGCACGGTGGCCGCGAGACTCCCGATGTCGATGCCGAGTTCGAGGGCCGACGTCGTGGCGAGCCCGGTAAGGGAGCCGGATTTAAACTGGTGTTCTCTGGAGTGACGGGTCCGCCGCCCCAGCCCGGCATTGTAGGCGGCCCAATCCGGCGATCCGGGCCGTTCGTCTCTCCGGGGATTGTTGTGCCGATGTTCCTCGGCGCGCTCGATACTGAGTTCGGTGAGTTTTCGACTCGGACAGAACAGCAGCGATCGGACGCCCTGGGCGGTCAGGTGATCGAACACCCGCGGCGCTTCGACGCTGGCCGGGACCCGGTCTGCGACGGGCTCCTCGTCGTCGGTGTCGGGATCGTCACCATTGGATTCGAACGTGGGTTCATCGCCAGTGCCGTCGTCCTCGCGTTTCCCCCGGGGCGGCGGATTCCACAGCACGATATCCCGGGGGCCTTGTGGCGAGCCGTCCTCGTCGACGACCGTCACCGGCCGGTTGATGAGTTGCGCGGAATGGGCCGCCGGATTGCCGATCGTTGCAGAGGTGAGCACGTACTGTGGGTCACCACCCCAGTACGCGGCGACGCGTTGCATCCGGCGGAGGATCCAGGCGACGTGCATCCCCTCGATCCCCGTGTAGGTGTGTGACTCGTCAATTGCGACGAGATCCAGGGCGCTGTAAAAGCGACTCCACTTGTCGTGATGTTCGAGATACACGTTGAGTCCGACGAAGTTCGTCAGGATGACGTCGGCCTCCTCGCGAATCGCTCGGCGATTGCCAGTGGTATCGCCGTCGTAGATCCGGACCCGGATATCCAGTCCGAGATCGGCATAGAGTTCATCGAGGGCGTCTTTCTGGTCGTTCGTCAGCGCCTTCATCGGATAGACACACAGCGCCGTCGAAGCCGCGTTGTTCTCGGCCGCTCTGGTGCCGTCCGGCTCGAGGACGCCCGCATCGAGGAGGTTGCGGGCGATCTGGAGGGCATAAATGTGTGTCTTTCCGCTGCTGGTTGACGTGCTGACGGTAACGTCGTCCCCTGCAGCGAGTGCGTCGAGGGCTTCGGCCTGATGGCTGAACAGTTCGTTCGGATACCCATCGCTCAGCGTCGGGCACAGGTTCTCGTCCGTTGGCGTCGTTTCCGCGGGCTTCGCGGGCAGTTCGATCCGTTCGACGAACGGCGAGTCGGTCGTCAATCCCGCACGGGGAAACGTCTCGACGAGGTCCCGCCCCGTGATCCCGATGTCCGATTCCAGATCCGCCGTCGTGTCTTGTTCGGTCATGCCTAAAATTCGGTGAGGCCGGCCTGTTGGCCACTCCCTTTGCCGGTCTGGTTGTCAGTCACGTCACGTCGTGTCGCCGCAGTGATCGACTGATACACGTGCCAGAGTGCCCGACAGTCGTCCTCGCAGTAGGCCTCGTGGCGAGCCCAGTCGGGTTCGCGATCCGGATCCGTCGGATCCCGCATGAACCCCTGATAGGCAACCGCCGTCTGTGCACCGGTCAATCCGGACTCGGCTCCATCGTAGCCGAGTGCACGGGCGACGTGATCGAGTTTGTTCGTCCGCCCGGGAAGGAGAGCGTTTCCGTCCCGCACGGCCCACTTGTACAGGTCGTATTTCCACAGGTTCTCCCAGGCCTCGACGTACTGGGGGAGGTGTTGCTCGATGAACTGGCGGATGTATCGATAGTCGAAGCCGTATCCGTTCCACGTGAGAAGCGTTCGGTTGGCGTGGTTGGCGAGGAGCCAGTGCAAAAACGCCTCGAGGACCGGTTTCGGGTCCCGTGGATGATTCCGCTCGATAAACGACTGGTGTCTGTCCGTCGCGGGATCGTAGACGCCGAATTGCCAAATGATGGTCGGGGAAAGCCCGTCGGTTTCGATGTCCAGACAGAGCGGTGGGCGATCGTCGCGGGTTTTCACCGGCCGCGTGTTCGTCAGCACGAGCGGTTCGCCCGAGTCGATCACCTCGGCATGTGCGTGCATTCGTTCGGCGGTCGACCGGCCGATACCGGGCAATTCCTGCAGTTCGGAAACCGGAAGCCGGCGAACGTCGCTTCGGGTTTCGTGGCCCAGTTTGGCCAATCGATCGGCGGTCTTTTCGCCGATCCCGGCCAGTGCCTGGAGCCCGAATCGATCGGCTTCGACTGCCTCGGCGGCGACACCCCCTCGGGCAGTGAGGGTATGCTGAGCGATCCTCGCGGGTCCTCGATCTGTTGCACCGAGGCCCGCGACTGGAACGGTGACGGTCGCCTCAGCGACGGCTATCGACCATTCGTGGTGGTAGGTCGCCGGCATCCCACCAGCGAGCACCGTCACCGACTCCGGGAGCGTGGTGGCGATGCGGGCGAGTACATGAGCAGCCGGGAGCGTCGTGGAGAGGGTCGTCGGCTCCCGTTCGACTCGCAACTGTGGAACGTGCAGGTACGTCGCGGTGGCCGAATCGGTGTGCCGCTCGCCGGCTGTAAGTTGCCCGGCAACGCGGTCTAACAGGTCGCGGTTCTGCACGCTGATGACGTCGATCGACGCCGTTTCTCCCGCCCCGTCGGTTTTCTCCTCTATACCGGTTTCCGGCGTGTAGCCGTATTGCTGGACGTGGGTTCCGCGCTGTGCGAGTTGCGGGTGATCGACGGGACGGTCGGCGGCTGCTTGCCGAACGGTCGCGTATCCCTGGGGGTCGATTGGCCCCGGGATGGCGATCAGCGCCGGATCGAAATACTCGATGGCGTCCCGAACGGCTGCAAGCGAGAGACCGTCGAGGGTCTGTGAGGGAAGGCTCAGCAGGTCGAGCGAAGCGGGGGCCGCCATCCGTCTCGATGGTTGTTCGGCCCCACCTATAAGCACCCGCTCGGCGGGGCGAAAGTGAAACTGGAGCTGGCCGTCGGGACAGCCTGTCACCGTGACGGCGCTGACCTGGGACCACAGGAATCGGCCCACGAAGAGCCCGCACTGGACTCGATACCAGCCCGTGACGGCCTCCCGCGAGCCGCCAGTCGAGTG
>JBKGZU010000089.1:0-5932 GCA_046543215.1 Halodesulfurarchaeum sp.
ACTTCGACGGCGAAAGCCTCGCGTAGCGACCCCCTTCGATTTTCGCCCCGGGGTTGTTAACTCTTACAGGCTAAGTCTCCATCCTCAAAGAGCGACCACCGGGAGCGAGTAGGGCGGGGATACAGCCGTCACTGGGCAACTTTCCAACCATTCAAGTGATAACAAACCCTGAGATTAGGTGTGGTCGAGGAGACGTACAAGTATCCAGCATCGCCGGATACAAGCGGGGTCGCGGCAGCTGCATGGGAGGCAATTCAAACCTGTCGCGAAGTATACAATCACGCACTCACACAGGAATACCGACCTCGTCCCAAAGGGTCGAAGCCCTCCTATACGGCGATGCAGAACAAGCTCCCTGCCTGGAAAGAACAGTGGCCGGAATGGTCGGATGTTTACTCGAAAACGTTGCAGATGACTGTGCGGCGGATCAAGCAGAGCGAGAGCGTGCTTGAGTCCCTCCAAGAGAAGGGCCACGACGTTGGCCAATTACAGTGGAAGGCACCCGAGGAGTTCCGCAGCATCGTCTACAACCAGTCCGGTTTCGACGTGGATTGTAACACGGACCGGACTGAGCACGCGACGGTGAATTTCTCCAAAATCGGGACCTTCCACCTCAAATACCATCGTCCGCTTCCGGAAGATTCTGTAATCACCCAAGTTATTCTGAAGAAGGCAAAAACGGGTAACTGGTCCGTGAGCATTGTCGTTGAATACGAGCCTGGATATCCCGAACCTCCCGCTATGGAAGAGATCAATGCCGAAGACACAGTCGGAGTCGACCTCGGGATCACGTCATTCATTCACGACTCGGCCGGTCGATCATTCCAGTCACTCGACGAGCAAACTGATCGGAATCGGATCGAGCGCCGGCATCGCGATCTCTCACGGAAGGAATTTGGTTCAAAGAACTGGGGGACAGCCCGGCAAAAGCTGTCACAGGCGTATGAACGGCTTCGCAATCGCCGCAGAGACTATCACGAGAAACTCGCTCACGAGTACACGTCCAGATATGATGCAGTCTTTCTCGAAGATTTGGAGGTAAAGTCACTGTTAGAAGGGGAGCGAAACAGCCGCAATATCGCCGCGATGTCGTGGCGGAAAACCATCCAGGCGTTCAAACGCCACGGTAAGAAAAACGGTTGTCATGTGATTGAGGTGCCGCCAGAGGGAACGTCGAAGCGTTGCTCGCAGTGTGGGACGGAAACGGCGAAACCGCTGTGGGTTCGCGAACATTCTTGTCCAGCCTGTGGGTTCGAAGCAAATCGCGACTACAATGCAGCACTAGAGATCAAACGCCTCGGCTTGGAAGAACTTGGAATCAGGGATTCGACAGCAGATGTAGGTCAGGGCATGGCCGAATTAACGCCTGCGGAGACTGCACTCCCTGGGGAGACCACCTCAGTCTCTCCAAAGCGCGTCGTCGAAACAGGAAGCCTCTCCCTCAAGAAGCGAACGGCTGCCACTGTGAGCGAGTAGGGTGGGGTAGTTCACACGGGATGACCGGCCCACTTCGCAGGGATACCCGAGCGACGGACCACCGACGAATGACTATCTGCCCTCTAGCGCCGGCTCGACAAGTGCGGGACAGGTGCGGCTGAAGGCTCACAGGCGAAACCGCCCGCAGCCGAATCGACCGACGAACCCGTCACGACCGGAAACGTCGGGGACGGTGATCTCCTGGAGCGAGTCGGTGGCCTCGAAGCGGAGATCGCCGAGCTCGAAGCGGGACTTCAAGCACTCCGGGGCTAAGTCGAAAACGTCGAACACGTCAATAAGACCGTGGATCCGCCGGGCGAGAACGAGCCCCGGCTTTCCGCACGGAACGTGAACCTCTTCACGATTCCCTACGGTGATGCAGCCGATGCAGTCAACGAGCGGATCGGCGAGCGCGGACACACGTCGGTGTCGCTCAGAACCGCCGCCCAGACGCTCGCTGCCGTCGAGGCGTCGGGAGCGGGCGACCGTCGAGCCCGGAGCGCGCTTCGCCGGGACGTGGCCGACGCGGTCGATTCGGCTACCGACCAGTACGTGGCGGTACTCGCCGAATCGATGGGCACTCGCGAGGCCCACCGTCTCGTCGATTCGACGGCCGGCCGGTGGGATAGCGTCGCCGCCAGGGGCCTGGCGGTCACGGACGGTCGATTGGCCCGGGCGATCGCTGCTGAGCTTCCCGATCGTCTCTCGGAGCGGGAACGCGATCGCCTCGAAGTGGCACTCCGGGTCGCGGGGACCGACGCCCAGTCGGAATCCTCGGTTCAGGTGTCCGAGTCGCTCGTCGAACGGGCCCGGAAGGCGGCCACGTCGTCGGATCCGGCGCTTGTCGAGGAGTCGACCAAAGCCGCTGGGACCGAAGTCGGGAAGCAGGCGTGGAACGCGGCGACGGGGAAGTCGGCCTCGAAATTGCCGGCCGGGCTGCCGCTGCTCCCCGTCCCGGGATCGTGGTACGCGACGGCGAACGCCTGGACGGTGTCCGTCGAAGGCGGTTACGACCGCTTTACCGTCGGGACCCGCCGAGATTCCCCCGGGACCGCCACGAACGGCACCGTCGAGTACGTCAGGGAGGACCGGCCAGTCCGGGCGGACGTGGATGCCGACGGCGTTCCGGAGCGGCTCGGCAACAACCGCAAACTCACCCTCGATGCCCGGACGGGGGTCGTCATCGTGGTCCCGCCCGGGGGAACCGGCGTCGGCGACGTGGACGGCGATCAGTTCGAGGAGTCACCAGGCTGGTGATCGGCCGTGAATCGACCACCGCTCGCGCGATTCCTCGACGACTCGGTCTCCCGTGCTGCGGACGGTCGCGATGGAACAGGGGCCGTCACTGCGACCTACGAGGAACTGCTTTCCGTGTTGGCCGCGGTCGTGACTACCCGCGGTGTTGAATCCGTCGCCACGGAGACGGGGCTGGACCGTGAACTCCTTGCGTTCGTTGTGGGGGAATCCGGCGTCGGGACGGGCAAATCCGAACGAATGCGCACGCTCGAAACGGTGGCAGCGATACTCGCGACGGAATCGAGGTTCTCCGCGAGTGAGGTCCGGGCACGTCTCGGGGACCACCTGATCGTCCAGATGAGCCGGGACCCGATCGACGCCGAGTCGCTCGCGGTGACGTACGGATTTGGCGACGCCACCGAATTGCGGGCCAAAATCGAGGGCGATCGGCCGCTTACGCTGCGAGAATACGCGCGGCTCCGCGTCGCACTGGACCCGTAACCCGGTACGGCCCGGGCTCCGTTGGACAGTCGCGCAGTGGACCGGTAACCCGGTCCGGACTGCGTCTGGACAGTCGCCTTGGGCCACTGTCCCCACGTGGCCGAAACGGTGCTCCCGAATCGCAAACCTTGATGGCGGGCGTAGCGAACCCGGAATCGTGCAGCCACCCGAATCGACCGCCGTCGAGCGCCGCCGCCTGCAGGTGTTTTCATCGCTCCTGGTGCTCGTCTTCCTGGTCAATTTCGGCCGAGTGGTGTTCGCGCCGCTGCTCGATCCGTTTATCCGGGTGTTCGACGCCGGCGAAGCGACGGTCGGACTGATCGCCACGCTCGCGTGGCTCGGGAGTGCTGTACCGCGGCTCCCGACGGGGTATCTCCTCACCCGATTCACGCGCGAGCACGTCGTCTTCGGCACCGGGATCCTGTTGACGGGTGCGGCCCTGTTCACGGCGCTTTCCCAATCGGTCTGGCAGGTCGGGATTGGCGCGTTTCTCCTCGGTTCCTCGAGTGGCATCTACTTCATCGCGGCCAACCCGCTCGTGAGCGAACTCTTTCCCGATCGGGTCGGTCGCGTACTCGGGATTCACGGCACGGCCGGTCAAACTGCCGCCGTGATCGCTCCGCTCCTGGTGAGCGTCGCGATCGCGATTTACAACTGGCGCTTGCTCTTCGTGGGCATGGCCGTCGCCGCGATCCTCGGGACGGGGTGGCTGGTCGTGACGGCTCGCCGGACCGAACTTCCTGACGTGGGGCGGGGCGAGCAACACCTCCTGCGCTCGGTGCGGGCCCACTGGCCGCTCGTCGTGACCGCGGTCGCGGTCATCGGGGCGACGGGGTTCGTCTGGAACGGCTTTTTCAACTTCTTCGTCCGGTATCTCATCACGACCAAGTCGCTCTCCCCGGGGCTGGCGGGGACGATGCTGACGCTCATCTTCGCGGCCGGGCTTCCGGCCTTCTTCTACGGCGGGCGACTCGCCGATCGGCTCCCCAGGGTTCCGCTCATGCTGGCGATCATCGGCGCCTTCGTCCTGTCCCTGCTCGCGATGACCGTCGTCGACGGGCTCGTGGCGATCGCCATCGTCACGGTCGTGATGGGGCTGGTCTTTCACAGTCTCCTGCCCGTCATCGATACCTATCTCCTCACAGCACTCCCCGATTCGGATCGGTCGAGCGCCTATTCTGCCTACAGCGCCTCCATGATGGTCATTCAGGCGAGCGCCAGTCTGGTCGTCGGGAGCCTCGTCGAGGCGGGATTCGCCTTCGATCAGGTTTACCGGACGTTTTCGATCGCGCTCGTCGGCATTTTCCTCATTCTCTTCGTGCTGTACGTGACCCACCGGCTCCCCAAAGGGACACAGTGATGGCAAAGCGTGTACAGAGACGCCGTATGGAGTTATCTGGGGACGAACTCGCGGGGATCGCCGATCAGTTCGGCGCTCTCTCGCCAGCCCAGCTGCGTCGGGCGATCCGCGAGACCGCCTTTCGCGCCGGGGCCGAGCCCACGGAGGCCACGATCGAAGACTGGATCGAGGAGGCGAAGGCCGAGTTCTCGCTGTTGACGGTGGATCTTGACGGCGATCCACTCGTCGTTCCCGGGCCACGCGCGTTTCCCGAGGTTCCGGCCGCAGCCAGCGACCTGCCACACGTCCTCGAAGTCGAACCGCGGACCGTGCCCGAGGAGGCACTCGAAACCGGCCTGCGAAACCGCTTGGCCGCACGAGCGGCCGCCGTCGACGACCCTGACCGGGCCCACGACCTCATCGACGTGACCTACGACGCCGAGGCCTGGGCCGGGATCGACCTCGGCGACGTTCGGGACCGTCTCGCGGGGCTCGCGGAGCAGGAAAGCTAAGTTCCTGTGTGCGAACTGGGCGTATGGACCTGGGTCCAGTTGCCGACCGCGATCCGACGGTGGTTCAGGCCCCGTCCCGGAAAGCGGCGGTACTGGTCCCAATTATCGATGGGGCTGACCCGGAACTCGTTTTCATCGAGCGGGCCGCGAACCTCGCGGAACATCCGGGCGAGATGGGATTCCCCGGTGGCGGCTACGAACCGCGAGACGGCGACCGTTGGGGGACGGCGATCCGGGAATCAGGCGAGGAAATCGGCCTGTTGCCCGAAGAGATCGTCCCCGTCGGGCGACTCGACGACGTGGAGACCGTGAGCGGCTACACGGTCTCGCCCTTCGTGGCACGGGTTCCCGAACGCGAGTACGGACCCACCGATGCAGAGGTCGCAGCCGTCGTCACCCTGCCGGTGGCTGCGCTGACCGACCCGGCCAATCACGCCTTCGAACCCCGAACGCATCCCGAATACGGGACCGTGCCCTGTCACCACTTCCGGGTCGGTGACTACACGATCTGGGGTGCGACGGCCAGAATGCTGGTCCAGCTGCTCGCGGTCGGCACGGAGTGGACGAAACCGGATCCGCCGGCGCAGCCGCTCGGCGAGCTGCTGGGCGAATAACAGGTGGCGGTCAGACGGTGATGTCTTCGAGCGTGTCCGACTGTCCACAGTAGGGGCAGGCGAAGTCCTCGACGCCGGTGTCGTCGGGCATGTCGTAGGTGTAGTGGGCCTCGAACATGTCGAGTTCGCAGTCCGGGTTCGTGCACTTGAACTCCTTCGTCGGTGGCATAGCCGCCTTTCGTCGCGGGCGGGTTTAACTTTACAGGCTAAGTCCCCGTCCTCAAGGAGCGAACGGCGTCAGCCGTGAGCGAGTA
>JBKGZU010000090.1:0-5920 GCA_046543215.1 Halodesulfurarchaeum sp.
TGATACCCTCCGCGTTTATTGTCCAGGCCCGGCAAACACCGGTATGACCGTTTTCGAGACCGACTTGCCGGGGGTCGGACGGAAGTTCGAGATTGACATCGGGGACGGTGCGCAGCTCGTCATCGTGATTCACAACACGGGCAAACGGGAGGTGTATCGAAAACCCGATCCCGATGCCGACGCGGAGAAGGTGTTCGAGGCCTCGAATCAGCTCTCCCAGACGATCGGGTCCATCCTGGAAGGAGCGAAGTTCCAGCCGGTCGAAGTCGATCACGAGGGGACGATGCTTCCGGGGGACACGGTTATCGAATGGTACAACGTCGGGCCCGACTCCAGACTGTCCGGACGGGCACTCGGGGACGGTATCGTCCGGGACGAACTCGACGTGCTGGTGGTGGCCATCAAACGCGGGGACGACATCATTTCCTCGCCGGGCCCGGGGGAGGAAATCGACCCTGGAGACGTGCTGGTCGTGATCGGTCCCCACGACGACATCCAGGAGTTCGAGTCCTTCGTCGCTGAAGGCCAATGACCGGACGGAAATCACGGAGCCACAACACCTATGGCGAGTGAAACGGCGCTGCTCGAACTCGGCCTCCTGTTGGCCTCGGTCGCGCTCGCGGGCACGTTCGCACGCCGGATCCGTCAGTCTGTCATCCCGTTTTACATCCTCGCCGGCATGGTTCTCAACCCTTTCGTCGCCGGCCGGTTCGGGCCATATGCCCTCGAATCGACGCCCTTCGTCGAACTCGGAGCCGAACTGGGGATCGTTCTGCTCCTCCTCTTTCTCGGGCTGGAGTTCAATCTCGACCGCCTCCTGGCGGATCGGTCACGGATCGGGACTGCGGGAACGATCGACCTGCTCGTCAATTTCGGCATCGGATTCGTCCTCGGATACGCCGTGTTTCGGGCCTTGGTCCCGGCGTTTTTCCTCGCCGGGGCGGTCTACATCTCCTCCTCGGCGATCATTTCGAAGTCCCTGATCGATCTCGGATGGATCGCAAACGACGAGGCCGGACCATTGCTCGGCACGCTGGTCTACGAGGACCTCGTGATCGCGATCTACCTCGTCATCGCATCGGTCATGGTCTTCGGTGACACGCTCGAGGAAGCCTTGTCTTCGATGGCGATCGCCGTCGGGTTTATTCTGCTGCTCGCGGTGCTGGTGGCTCGTGGCCGCCCGCTTTTCGAGTGGTTGCTCGACACCGACTCGAGGGAATTTCTCGTGCTCCGCTCGCTCGGGTTGGTCGTCCCCGTTGCCGGATTGGGTCTCGTGCTCGGCGTGAGCGAAGCCGTCGTCGCTTTCTTCGTGGGGATGGCCTTCTCCTCGACGGGACAGGTTCACCGCCTCGAAACGCTGCTCGAACCGATACGGGACGTGTTCGCGGCGATTTTCTTCTTCTGGATCGGGCTCGTGACAGACCCGTTTCTCTTCGGGGACGTATTGGGGCTCGTGGCCCTGGCGGTCCTGCTTACCACGCCGGCCAAACTGCTCAGCGGGTATCTCGGTGGGCAGGTGTACGGGCTGGATCCCCGACGGTCCACCCGGGTCGCGCTGGGAATGGTCACACGCGGCGAGTTCACCCTCATCATCGCCGCCCTCGCGCTCTCGGGGGCCGGTGGATTCGGCGACGGGGTCGCAGAGACGATTTACGCCTTTAGCGTGGGGTACGTCCTCGTGATGAGCGTGCTCGGGACCACGCTGATGCAGTACTCCGACCCGGTCGAACGGATCGTCAGCTCGCGGCTCTCGAGGGACCATCCCCTCGGCCAGGACTGAGTCGGTTCCCGTGCCGGTCAGCGAAGTCGTCCGAGTACCCGGTAGTCGTGGTCGGGGACGTATCGACGGAACAGCAGGCTGTTCGACAGGACCGAGACGCTGGAGAAGGCCATTGCCGCTGCGGCCAGGGCTGGCTGCAGCAGACCGAGTGAGGCAAGCGGGATCATCGCGGTGTTGTATCCAAGCGCCCACCCGAGGTTCTGCTTGATCTTCTGGAGGGTGGCATCGGAGATTCGGATGGCCTTCACGACGTCGAGTGGGTCATCCCGCATGAGCGTGACGTCCGCGGCCTCGATGGCCACGTCCGTGCCCGACCCGAGTGCCGTGCCGACCGCGGCCACGGCCAGGGCCGGGGCGTCGTTGACGCCGTCGCCGACCATCATGGCCGAGCGCCCCGCGGATTGAATCTCCTCGACGGCGTCGGACTTGTCTTCGGGAAGGACTTCAGCCCTGACGTTTTCCGGATCGATCCCGACCTGCTCGGCGACGGCCCGGGCGGTCCGCTCGTTGTCCCCGGTGATCATCATGACGTCGATCCCCCGATCCCGGAGGGCTTGCACCGCGGCCGCGGACTGTTGCTTGACGGTATCGGCGTCGGCGACGACGCCCGCGAGTCGTCCGTCGACCGCCACGAGCATCGCCGTTTTCCCCGTCCGTTCGAGCCGTTCCATGGTTTCTGCCGCTGGTTGCGGATCGATGCCTTCCGCCTCGAGCAGCGTCCGGTTGCCGACCAGAACCGTCCGCCCGTCGACCGTCGCCCGGATTCCCTGCCCGGGGACGTTCTCGAATTCGGTCGTCTCGGCGATATCGAGCCCACGATTCTCGGCTCCCGACACGATCGCTCTGGCGAGCGGGTGTTCGCTCCCGCGCTCCGCGGCTGCTGCAAGCCCGAGGACATCGTTCTCGGTGAGTCGCTCCTGTGCGGTCCGTGAGCCACCTTCGGCCGCGACGTTTCCGCCGTCCGCGACCGGATCGCCCGAGCCGTCGAAGGCGATCACGTCCGTCAGTTCCATCTCGCCTTCGGTGAGCGTCCCCGTCTTGTCGAAGACGACGGTGTCGACGTCCTTCGCACGCTCCAGGACGTCCCCGCCCTTGAACAGGACGCCGTTTTGCGCACCGATGGTCGTCCCGACCATCGTGGCTGCGGGGGTCGCAAGCCCGAGGGCACAGGGGCAGGCGATGAGCACCGCGGAGGCGAAGACGATCACGGCGAACTCGAAGACCGAGACGCCGCCGCCGACTGCGGCCGGACCGCCGGCGACCTGGCCCCAGAGCGGGAGCCAGTCGACGAAGCCGGCCAAAAGCTCGGGAAACAGGAACCAGACCGCACCCCAGAAGACGGCGTTTCCGATGACGGCGGGGACGAAATACGCGGAAATCCTGTCCGCGAGGTTCTGGATGTCCGGCTGGCGGGACTGGGCGTCCTTGACCGTCTTGACGATCTGCTTGAGCGCGGTCTCCTCGCCGACGCGGGTCGCCTTGACGGTGAGGACGCCGTTCTCGTTGATCGTCGAGCCGACGACCTCGTCGCCCTCCCCCTTCTCGACCGGAACGGATTCGCCGGTCACCATCGACTCGTCGACGGCGGACTGGCCACTGACGACGACCCCGTCAGTCGGAATCTTCTCGCCAGGCCGAACTTTGAGCAGATCCCCGCGCTGTACCTCCTCCAGGGGAACGGTCGACTCGGATCCGTCCGGACCGATAACGCTCGCCGTCTCGGCCTCCATTTCGAGGAGTTTCCGGAGCGCGTCGCTGGCCTGGCCCTTCGACCGGGCCTCGAGGTAGTTGCCGAGGGTGATAAAGACGAGGATCAGCGCGGCCGTATCGAAGTACAGGCTCCCCGCGATGAGCCCACCCAGAACGGCGACGGAATAGAGATAGGCCGTCGAGGAACCCAGTGCGATGAGGACGTCCATGTTGGCCCGGCCGTTCGTGACGAGCGCGCTGTAGGAGTTCCTGTAAAACGGCCAGCCGAGGATGGCCTGGATCGGCGTGGCCAGCAGGAACTCGACCCAGCCCAGTTCGATGCCGAAGACCGAGTCCGGCACGATCGCGCCGCCGAACAGGAACTTGTCCGCCAGGAAGAACAAAAGCGGCGCGGACAGGGCCGCCCCGAAAAGCGTCAACCGAAGTTGTTTGCGGATCTCTGCCTGTCGAGCCAGATCGCGTGCGCTTTCGCCGGACTCCTCGTCCTCGTCGTCTTCGCGGACCGGGGAATACCCGGCGTCTTCGATCGCCGTGTACAGTGACTCGAGCGAGACGTCTTCGGGATTGTAGGTGACCTGGGCCTCGTCGGTCGCGTAGTTGACGTCCGCGTGGACGACCCCGGGGGTCTCCTCGAGGGCGGTTGCGTTGGCTTCCGCACAGTTCGCACAGGTCATATCGGCGATGGCGATGGACCTCGTTTCCGTGACGGCCCCGTACCCGGCCACCTCGATCGCCTCGAAGATCTCCTTCAGCGACACCGAGGCCGGATCGTATTCCACTGATCCCTCGTCGGTGGCGTAGTTGGCACTGACTTCGCCGACTCCGTCGAGCGCGTGGAGGGCGTCCTCGATCGATGCCGAACAGTTGGCACAGGACATCCCCGTGATATCGAGATGTGCCGTCCGGGTTTCCATAGGTATCTCTGAAGAGGGCCCCAATCCTTAGGCCGTTTGTTGCTTGGAACCTTCGGGTATTCTCAGCCCAAATTTTCGTTTCCAAAGCAAACCGGCGGGCAATTATCGGCCCGCCCGGTCACCGGGATGCCACACCCCGGAGATTATATTATTGATGGTAATTATTCGGGGCCGACGTGTGGACCCAGTCGCCTCGCGTGCCGCGAAACGGCTGGGCGTGTGGCCAGGGAAACGAAACCCGCTTTGGACCTGCTATTCACCGTCCCAGTTCGCACTTTGCATTCGATTCCTGGCTGGCCCCGAAACCATGGTTTCTGAACGGCAAACCCCTCCAACTCGGCCCCCGTTCGATAGCTTGCGATGCCACAGACGATATCGGTCCACGGCATGACCTGCGAACACTGCGAACGGAAGGTCGAAGACGCCCTCGAAGCGCTCGACGGCATTTCATCGGCGACGGCAGATCGGTCGACCGACTCCGTCGCGATTGACGGGAACGCCGAACGCGAGGCACTTCGGGATGCCGTGGAGGGAGCCGGCTACGAATTCGCGGCGTAAGTCACGGCCGCGCCGTCACCGCTAGTCCCCGTCTGGAATCGGTTCGACGGCGTCGGCTCCGCAGTCGGGACAGGTTTCGTGATCGACGTGAAAACTTGCCTCGCAGGCCGAACACTCGTACTCGGCGGTCTCCTCGGCCGCGGTTTCGGCCCGCTGTTTGAAGGTCTCGACCTGCCGGCCGATTCGGTTGAAGATGCCCATCCGGTGGTCGGCTACGGTCCGAACAGGGGTAAGGGCTGGGGCCCTCGATCGACGCCTGGACCTTACGCGGCCGGGAACTCGGCCTCGACGGCAGTTATCACACGCTCCAATCGTGCTTTGACCTCCGAGGCGATGGGGTCGAGTTCCGGATTCCCGGTCACCTCCAGCAGTGTTTCCGGATCCGCTGCACCAACGACGACTCCACCATCGTCGGTCTCGTAGATTACGACGTTACAGGGAAGGAGTGCGCCGAGATCGGGTTCCGCGGAAATGCCCTCGTGGGCCAGTGGCGGATTGCAGGTGCCGAGAATTCGGTACTTGCCCCGCTCTACGTCCAACTTTTTCTCGAAGGTGGCCTGGACGTCGATGTCCGAAAGGACGCCGAACCCCTCGTCTCCGAGTTGGGTGGTTACTGCGTCCAGAATCTCCTCGAACGGTGCGTCAACCGTGGTCTGAAGTGTATAGGTCATGGGTGGGGACCGTGATGTGGAGTTGCGCGGTTGCGGTACGGTTCGCGCCGACCCGTCCTTTCCGCAGCGGCTTCGATGCCCCGGGAGTCTGTGGATTGGGCGAACAACTCGCTCCTCGGTAGTCCCTACTCCCTTCACCCTTAATGGGCTGGTACTCCCGGAGTTCCTTGCCCCGAGTGGGGGTTCTCGGCGTCGATCAGCCGCTCCATCACGCCGTCAATTATCGGTTCGGGCGATTTTGCCACCCGGAACGGGTCGGTCACGCTGTGGCCGGGTTTTGATTTTGG
>JBKGZU010000091.1:0-5900 GCA_046543215.1 Halodesulfurarchaeum sp.
CAGACCTGATCGTCAAAGCCGCCGTGAAGGAAGCACTCGACGACAAAAACGTCTCTTCGGACTTCTACGATGCGCTCGACGAGCGCGTCGAGGACCTCCTCGCCGACGCCGCCCGTCGGGCCGAGGCGAACAGCCGAAAGACGGTCCAGCCGCGCGACCTGTAAGTCGGCTGGATCCCCTTCTCAGCGAAGCTCACGGACCTGCACACCGTCGGGTCCGCCCACGACGATTTGTTCGGCGAGTCCCACGAACAGCCCGTGCTCCAGTACTCCCGGGAGCGCCGAGAGGTCCCGGGCGAGTGCCGCCGGCTCCTCGATGGGGCCGAACTCGCAGTCGAGGACGAGGTTGCCGTGCTCGGTGACGACCGGGCCGTCCTTCCGCCCGGCGCTCCGAAGCGTGGGCTCGCCGCCAAGGTCGGCCACGGCCGCCCGGACCGGGGGCAGGGCGCTCGGGACGACCTCGACCGGAACCGGATGGGCGAGCGTCTCGACTTCCTTCGAATCGTCGATCACGACCACGAACCGCTTTGCGGCCGCGTCGACGATCTTCTCGCGGGCGTGGGCCGCGCCGCCGCCTTTCACCAGATCCCCCGCGGCCACTTCGTCGGCCCCGTCGATCGCGATATCGACTGCCTCGACGGCGTCCAGAGCCGTGAGCGGGATCCCGGCCTCGAGCGCCAGCGCCCGCGATTGGTAGGAGGTCGGGACGCCCCGGACATCCAGGCCGTCCGACACGGCCGTTCCCAGCGCCTCGATCGCGTAGGCGGCGGTACTGCCCGTCCCGAGGCCCACGACGTCGCCGTCCTCGACCATCGCGGCCGCCCGCTCGCCGGCCAGCCGCTTTCGCCCCGCGTTCGTTCCGCCATCGCTCATATCACGGTTCCCGCACCCAACCGACAAAAAGCCGCGGTTCCGCCCGCTCAGCGCGCCGGATCGACGGCAATGACCGACTCCCCCGCTCGCACGGTGTCGCCCGGTTCGACCGCGAGATCGGCGGCATCGAACCGTGGCGGGAGGCGGACGTCCGCCCGGCTACCGAAGGAAACGTGCCCGATCCGGTCGCCCCGCTCGACCGTGTCTCCCGTGGCGACGTAGGGGTGAATGCGCCGGGCGACCGTCCCGGCAATGAGGGTCACTCGCGTGTCCCCGATCTGCAGGTGCAGGCGCTCGTTTCGCTCGGCGTCCTTCGTGAAGGCCGGCCAGTGGCCGCCCGGGACGTGGTCGACGGCTTCGATCTTCCCCGCAACCGGGGCGCGGTTGACGTGGACGTCGGTCACGTTCATGAACACGCCAACGCGGAGCCGGTCCGCCCCGGCTTCGGCCATCTCGTCTCCTTCCGCTGCGGTCTCGGTCCGGATCACTGACACCCTCCCGTCGGCGGGGGCGAGCACCCCTTCCGGCGGGCTCGTCCGTTCCGGATCGCGGTGGAACCAGACGACGAACCCGGCGAGCACGATTATCCCCAGTCCGAGCGGCAAAGAGAGAAGTAACCCCACCGCTCCCACCCCCACGATCGGGCCCGCGAGCCGCCAGGTGCCGGGAGCCAGTCGCATGCTGTCGACTCGGTGGGGGCGGCAGTTGGTGTTTTCGGCTGTGGGCGAGGGCTTTATCGGCTTCGAGTGGGAACTCCCCCCGATGGACGCCTATCACGCCCGCTACCCGTTCCTCCGGGAATCCCGCGCGGCCGTCGAGGACGCGGGCGTGGACCTCGAAGAGATCGTCGCCGAGGACGAGGCAGTCCTCGACCGGGCCCGAGAGCGGGTCGAACGGGCCTTGACCGACCGGGAGATCGGCCCGGCCGCCCGCGCTGCCCGGGTGGAACTGCTCTCCTACCCGGTCGCCCGGGTCATTGCCTCGCTCGTCGACGCCTCGATCGTCAGACAGCGGTACGCCGACGCGGAGGCCGAGGCCGCTCGCGAGCGCTTCGAGGCGGACTTCGCCGACGAGGACGAGATTGCCTCCGTCGGCACCCCGACGCTCTCGCGGGACACGCTCCTCCGGGAGTTCGACCTCGCGTCGGCGGTCCGCGAACTCGATGGCGGCTTCGAGATGCGGGTCAGCGAGTACCTCACCTACGCGGCGTCGCTCCGCCAGAGCACGTGGCGACTTTCGACGCGCATTCTCGATGACGGCTGGGTGCGGGTCACGCCGGACGAATTGAACACGCTCCTCGAACGGGCCGTCAGGGAGCGGGTCGAGGAGGGGCTGCCGCTCTCGGTGCCGGACTCGATCGCGGCCGAACTGGAGGAGCCGGTCGCCGAAATCGAGTCGACACTCGAGGAACTGGACCTCACCAGGGAGATCGACACCGTCGTTCCCGAGCTGTTCCCGCCCTGCATGCAGCACCTGCTCGATCGGGTCCAGCAGGGCGAGCACCTGGCCCACCACTCACGCTTTGCGATCACTTCCTTTCTCACGAACATCGGCCTGAGTACGGACGAGATCGTCGACCTCTACCGGACGAACCCGGGCTTCGGCGAGGAGATGACCCGGTATCAGACCGACCACATTCGCGGCGAGACGAGCCCGACGGAGTACACGGCTCCCTCGTGTGCCACGATGAAGGCCTACGGCGACTGCGTCAACCCAGATGACCTCTGTGATGCGATCTCCCATCCGCTCTCGTACTACGAGGTCAAACTCGACGACGAGGCCGAGGACCACACCGACTGGCGGGAGCGAGGTGCGGACGCCGGGGCCGAAGACGGCGACGGCGAGGCTGCCGAATCGGGCAAAGACACCGGGGATTCCGACGCGGCGGCTGAGGCGACTGACGCCGGCGAACTCACCGAGGGTTAGTCGCCGTCGAGAAAGAGCAGGCCGAGAGCGCCCATGACCACGATGAACGCGACGATGCCGGCGACCATGACGAGCGTGCCGACTTGCTCGCCCGACGCGGCGCCCATCGTGCTGCCGGCGATGAGAAAGGCGATGAAGACCGCGACACCGATCAGCGCCAGACCGGTTTGGCGGAGCATCTCTCCTTCGATTTCCATGGCGGTCGTTTCGGGCGGGTCCCAAAAAAGCCGTCGAAGCCCCGGTCGGCCGCTCCGCGATCGAAGGCCCGGTCGGGCGCCCCGTCGAAATCCCGGTCGTTTGTCTCAACGCACGCATTCGCGGCAGACCGCTTTGGAATCCGGTCACACTCCAGGTGTACCGACCCTCGCTGGACCTTTGGTATGCTGATGGCCACGAGCCGTCCCCGGAGTCATTGCTGCCACCGCGTCGAGGGGCCATCGACTATTCCGGGTCTTCGTGCGCTTCCAACAGACACGACTCGACGAGTCGCTTCGTTCCCCGTCGAATGAGGCCACCGGCTGCCGGCTGCGAGACATCCAGCTCAGCAGCCACCTCGCCGAGGGTGGCGTTCCGTGGCTCTTCGAAATACCCCGCCTCGAGTGCGACGAGCAGCGCCTCGCGTTGGCCATCGGTGACCCCGACGTCCGCAGTCCCCAGCCGACCGTATTCGTTCAGGCGCAGGAGATCGATGTCGATGTCGTGTCGTTCTGCGTAGTCCCAGAGCTGGTCGAGATCGGCCCGCTCCGACATCCATATCGTGAGGAGCCAACTGCGCCCCTCGTTTTTCATGTCGAGGATCACCCCATTCGCGGCAGAAATTATCGGCGAGAGGATCTTCGCCCCGTCCGTATACTCGAAGCGGTAGATCGCCTGCCCGTCTCCGATTTCGATAACTCGCTCGTATTCGCCGATCGTCCGATCGCTCCGCAATCCGTCTTCGAACCGGGCGAAATCGGTCGACGTTATGTGATAGAAGAACTTCCCCGACGTCGGGTCAGTTCCTGCCTCCGACACCGACTTGACTTTCGCACTCTCGTCGTGCGTGACCGTCCCGGTGAGCACGATGTCTGGATGCTCGACTCGAACGACCGCGCTAATTCCAGTCATTGGTGTTTCGGAGCGCAACTGCGAACATCTGTCCACTGGACTACGGGTGTCCGACGGTCACTCCGCGGAATCGGTTTCGTCGTGAATCTTGGCCTGTTCGCGGGCGCTGGGATTGGCTGACTCCTTGAACGGCACCTTCGCGACCGTCGCATATACAGGTTCGCCCGGCTCGTTCGCGTACTCCTCTGGAAGGTGAACGGCAAACTTCACGTCGACGTCGGCGTCATAGATCTCGTCGTTGAGCGGCACGTCCGTCGCGGCCTGTAGCGTTTCGGCTGGCACGTATCCGAGGCCGATATTGGTCTCGAGTTCCGGATTCCACCACGCCGAGGTCAGATAGCCACATTCCTCGCCGGTCTCCGGGTCCGAGATGAGCCAGAAGTCCGGCGCCCACTCCCGGATCGGTTCGCCCGCGATTTTGAGCCCGACCATCTTGTGCGTGAAGGGGAATCCGCCGCTTTCGACGATTTCCTTCTGCCGCTCCAGCTCGGCCTTGCCGACGTAGTCCGCGTCCTTGTCCTCGGGAACCTGGTAGCCGAGATTGACCTGGAACGGCGAGTTCTCGTGGTCCATGTCCTGGCCCAACGAGAGGATTCCGGCGGCGACACGGCGATGATGGGAGACCGCGGTCACGCCGCCGCCGTGGGCTTTGACCGTTTCGAGCACTGGATCCCAGACGGCCTCGGCGTTCTTCGTCGCCTCGCGGACGAAGATCTCGAATCCCAGCTCCCCGGAAAAGCCCGTCTGGCTCAGCAGGACCGGAACCCCGTCGATCGTCGATTCCAGCAACCCGTAGTAGGGAATGTCCTCGACCACGTCCCCGAAGAGGGCCTCGATCACGTCGATGGATTTCGGGCCCTGCACCTGCATCGGCGAGACGTCGATCTCGTCGACGTCGACCTCGTAGTCCGAGTCGACCGCAACGCCCTGCAGCCACAGAAGCAGGTCCGAGTCGGCGACCGAGAACCAGAACTCGTCGTCCTCGGGGCGCAACAGGACGAAGTCGTTGAGAATGCCCCCGTCCTCGTTGCAGCAGATGGCGTATTTGCCCCGGTTCGTCTCGATTTCGGTCGCATCCCGGGTGATGACGTAGTTGACAAAGGACTCGGCATCCGGTCCCTTCACGCGAATCTGGCGCTCGACGGCGACGTCGAACAGTGCGACGTCGTTGACCAGCATTTCGTACTCGGCTTCCAGCCCGCCGTCCTCCGGGTCGATGTACGCCCGGGGGTGGTACATGTGATTGTAGGTGGTCGCCTTCCAGGCTCCCTCCTCGATGGAGCGGTGCCAGAACGGCGACTGCCGGACGCGGGTGGAGATCAGGAGATCGAGATCCGCGCCGCCCGTCTGGCGCAGGTTTCGTGGAATGGTGCGATCCGACTGGTCGATACTGGGGTGGTTCGGGTGCGTACGTTCTTCTGCCATTGGTAGTCTCGTTTGAAGGTGCAATGAACCGGGTGAGTGACCCCACCCGGTGTGCTTCGAATCGACGGGAGTCGAAACGGTTGGGTGACACCGGCGGAGCGGTCGAACCTGCACTCAGTTGCGATCGCTCACCGGCACGATTTCGACGCCCATCCAGATGCAGAGAAGAGCCGTAACACTATCCGTGCAGACCTTATGAATATAACCCATTGATGGTGTTGCTGGTGGGTTTTCCGGACTCGGCTCGCGTTCCGGACCCGTCCCGAATCACGAACTTCGGCACCCGCCAGCGGTCTTTTCCCCACGTTTTGCGGGCAGCGAGGGATCGAAGATCCCTCGGGC
Source organism: Halodesulfurarchaeum sp. (assembly GCA_046543215.1). Taxonomy (GTDB): domain Archaea; phylum Halobacteriota; class Halobacteria; order Halobacteriales; family Halobacteriaceae; genus Halodesulfurarchaeum. Next base: position 5,673 of record JBKGZU010000091.1, read on the forward strand.
CGCACGAACGGCGGCTCCGCCGCCGTGAGTGGAGGCTGCGGAGCAGCCCCGCGGAAAAGTGGGTGCTCGCGGTTACACCGCTCGCAATTTCGAGACGCTCTCCGTTCGCGTCCCGCCACTCACGGCTCATTCTTCACCGTTCGCCATCGAGGTCTCACTGCGTTCGACCTCGCATGCGAGGGATGGGATTCGAACCCATGGACCTCTACAGGAGCGGGTCTTAAGCCC
>JBKGZU010000092.1:0-5786 GCA_046543215.1 Halodesulfurarchaeum sp.
ACGATGTCGATCGGCTGTTCGTCGCCGATCATTCGGCACTCGCCAACGGCGTCGGAGGTCCGAACCCGACCAACACAGGCCAAGCGCTCGCCGCCCGGACGGGCGAGAAGATCTTGGAACGCTATTTTTGAGCGGCGTCACTATTTCCGTCGCGTGAGCAGCCCCCACGCGAGCCGTGGCAGGTAGGGAATGACGGCAAGGGACGTGAGCCCGAGTTGCTTTGCGATCTCCAGCATGGGCGGGTAGACGCGATGTTCTTCGACCGCGCCGTTGGCGACCTCGATCTGTCCCATGTACCGGACCTCGACCCGCCGTCCGGTCGGCGGGATTCCGAAGAAGGTTCCCTTGTGGGTCATCCTCAATTGCCCGTCGTACATCACCACGTTTTCGTCGGAGAGCATTCTGTGGACCGTTACATGGAAGTCGGGGAAGCCCGCCACTACGCCCCGGACGAACGTCTCCAGGCCGTCGGAGCCGTGGACTTCGCCTCGGGGCCCGGGGACGTCCCTCGCGGGCGCGGTCGGATCGTACATCACGAACGACACCGAGACGAGGGACGGAATCTCCGCGTATCCCCGTTGATTCCAGATAGACTCCAGGTAGTCACGCGCGAGCCGTTCGGACTCGGATGGAGCGAGTGCCATGCGTTGTCCTGCTCAACGCTGACGGGGTAGGTAGTTGTACGCATCGTCGACCGAATCTACTTCCACTCGGTCACCGTTGCCCGCGCATGGAGTACTTCGTCACGGGCGCGACAGGCCTCGTCGGGACCCACCTCGTCGAGCAGCTGGTGGCCGAGGGCCACGACATCGTCGGGCTGACTCGCTCGCGCTCGAACGCGGCCCACCTCCCTGAGACCGTGACGGTCGTCGAGGGAGACCTCACGGACAAGGCGAGCATGCGCGGGGCGATGGAAGGGGTGGACGGCGTGTTCCACGCCGGCGCCTGGTTCTACGTCGGCCCGGGGCCGGAGCAAGCCGAGACGGCCCGGTGTGTGAACGTCGGAGGGACGCGCAATGTCCTCGAGCTGATGGACGAACTCGACATTCCCAAGGGCGTCTATACCAGCACGGTCGGCGTCCACCCAGGCACGAGCGGGGAGATCATCGACGAGTCGATGGAACCCCCTCAGCCGACCTTCGCCGTCTACTACCGGACGAAGTGGGCGGCCCACTACGAGGTGGCGAACCCGATGATGGCGGACGGCCTCCCGCTGGTCGTCGTCCTCCCGAGCGCCATCTACGGGCCGGGCGACAAGCTCGAAGGGTCGATGCGGGGTATCTTCCGGGATTACCTGACCGGCGACCTCCCGGCTATCCCCCGCGAGTCGCGTCTATCCTTCGACTACGTTGCTGACACGGCGCGCGCTCACCGTCTGGCGATGGATCGGGGAGCGCCCGGCGAGGAGTACATAATCGCCAACGAGGCGCGGTCGTTGGTCGAGGTGTTCGAGCGCGCCGAGGAGATCACGGGCATTCCGGCCCCGCGGGTCGTTCCCGCCGCGGCGTTCGGCGTCCTCGCGCGCGTCATGAGGATCATCGAACGTGTCATCACCCCCCCGGAAGGGTTCGAGCCCGAACTGCTCTCGTTCGCGGCCGGCCGGCGCTACGATGTCGACAACTCGAAGGCAAGGCGCGAACTCGGCCTCGAACACCGGCCTGTGGAGGATGGCCTGCAGGAGTACCTGACCTGGGAACGCGAGCAGCTCGGAATGGACGCCCCCATCGACGGGGAGGCGACCGCCCTCTCTCGCTGACACCAGCGGCAGGTTTACCACCAGACCCTTCGTCGCGCCGGCATGGTCGCAACGGGGAAGGCGCGATACACGCCCCACGCACTCGTGTCGACGGTCGTATTCGAATTCATGCATATCGCGGACGAACTGGCCGGGAACTGGGCTCCCTTCGAGCCATTCAACGAGCCGCTGGTTGCCACGGTCGGCATAGGGGTCTTCACGCTCGTCGCGCTGGCGGGGCTTTGGGGCGTCGCCGCCGACCGCCGGGTGGGGTACGCTCTTGCCGCCGGCTTCGGCCTCTTCTTCTTGGTCGTGGAGTGCTGGCACTACTTCGATCCCGCGAACATGACCGCCCCCCGGTGGATCGTCCTGTGGCTCGCGCAGGGTTCGGGCGCGATGGTTGGTGCCCTCGGCGTGATACACTTCCGGGGTGAGGATACCTAGGATACTTACCCGGGGAAGACCCCGTCGGGCGACGGGACCGCCCAGAGGTTCGCTGCGATTTCGAGGAGCACGCCGTCGAGTTCCTCACGCATATCGAGATACCAGAACTCGACCCCTTCGAAGCGCCCGCTCTGGACGATCTGGATACCCGTGTCCTCGTACCGCTCGACGGCGGCGCGCGGGTCGTCAAAGGCGAAGCAGCCGACGTGGTGGATACCCGTACCGCCGGCGTCGAGGTGCTCCGTGTATGTGCTTGACCCGTCGAGCGGTTCGATCAACTCGACGTTCAGCCCCGGGAGGCCCGGGTTCGGGAGCGGCGACAGCGCCCCGCCGCCGTCCGATCCGGGTCGGAACCCGATACGATCGCGCAACGCCGTGAGCCAGCCCACGACCCGCTCCAGCGTCCGCCCGGAGACGACCTTCGTCGTCAGGTCGACCGGCCCCTCGACGTCCGTTATCGCTACCCGCATCGAGTACTCGGTCGGCTCCCCGCGGTAGGTCGCGTCGGTCAGGCGTGGGGGCTCGTAGCGATACATGAACCATGGTTCCATCCCGAGGAGGGCCCCAAACCGGCGCATGCTCTCCTCGAGGTCCTCGACGACGAACGCGACGTGGGAGATCTCGGGGAGCGGAACGTCGATCTGCGGAATCGTGTCATCTGCCATGGGACGACCGTTAGCGGGACCAGGAGTTAAACCAAGGCGGTCACGCCTCGCTGATCGGCTCGTCACGCGCGTTCATGACGTAGTAGAGACACAGCCGCTTGTCGCCGGCCTCCGTCTCGGCATGGAGGTGACCCAGCGAGCCGTCCGCGGGGGCCGGGAGGAGCTGGGTCTCGGTCTGGCAGTACTTCCCGACCATGAAGTTCGCCTCGATTTGGCGGATCTCGTCGTGCCAGTTCGAGAAGTCAAACATCTCCATGCGGTCCTCGTCGAACTCGAGCCTGACGTCGCCTCCTGCCGTGTCGAGCACCTCGTATTTTCCATCGACGCCGTGCTCGGTCTGCTCGAACTGGAACTCGAAGTGAGGGTCGGACAGCCCGGCGTTTGAGACCAGCCGCACATCCCACGCCCCGTCGAGGGCTTCGGGCTCGGGGACCGATCCCCGGTCCCAGAGCGTGGCGTGATCGGTCGGGGTGAGGAAGTCGAAACCGTACCGACGCGTCAGCCCGAACGTCAGCGTCTCGATGCCGTACGGGAACCGGCCGATGTATGCCTTGCCGATAGCAAGGTCGTCGGTCACCGGGAGCAGGAGGTCGTAAAACGGGCGGTACACAAGGTCGGTGTAGGTGAGCAGAGCGTACGGGCGGCCGTTGTGCTCGACCTCGCGGAGTCGGTTTTGCCCCACGACCACCTCGTCCGAGTCGGTTGTCTCGCCGACGAGCGAACCGTCATCTCGCCAGAAGCGCTTGTGGAATCCCGCGGGGAGCGGGGCGAACCGGTTCAGAATCGTGAAGGCGTGGTCGGTCGGGAAGAACCCCCGCCAGTGTTCGTCGTTCGCCACCTCTCGCTCGTTGACGTCAATCTCACGCTCCCCCCTGTTGACCAGCGTCTCTATGGGGCCGGGATCGGCACTGTGAAAGAGTTCGTCGAGTTCCGCATGGGTGCTGTTCCTCGGATCAGCCGTGAACGCGTCGATGGATTCGCTCATTTCGTGACACCGCCCCGCACAGGCTTCTTCCGGTGGGTCCCCGACTGTCGACCGTGGGCGACGACGCCCCCGTTCTCGATCATCGGTACCGCTCCCCCACGTCGAGTCCCAGACGCATCCAGAGCGGATAGGACGCGAATAGCACCACGGCGAGGACATCGGTCCCCGGCTCCCGGGTCAGGTCCGTGTCGAACCCCGAGTTCAACATCCAGTCCGATCCGCTCATCCACTCTCCAAACCACCAGGGTAGGACATCGAGGTACAGCAGCGTGCTCACGACGACGAACATGGCGACGACGCCCGCCGCGAGTCGATTGCGACGGGAACGGGCGTCGATGTACCGGTCGATCACGACGCCAATGATCACGAGAGCGGGGGGATCCAGTAGGAAGCTCATGGCCTGCGCGCAGTGCTCATGACTCGTGGAGTACGGATATAGGTTGCGCACCTCCCAATTGGATCCTCCCACTGGTCGGAGCGTGCCGCGTTCTCAAACGGCGGTAACATTTTGGTAACATTTTTCTTACCGGGGTGTGAGGCGTTCGCATGATATCGGGTAGTGTGATACGGCGACCAGTACGGTGGCTGGCGTACGCGTGGCGGGGCCTGACGTCCGTCGCGGGATGGTTCCTCAAGGCAGTGGGGATAGGGAGGGACGTCGACCCGCACACGAGGGTGTCGTTTCGGGCCATCGCGGACGCAGTGGTCCCCGAGACGCCGGAGCTAGCAGAGGAACTCGGATCCGAGCATGTCCCCGGGGGCCTAGCGATCGACCTCGACGAGTTTGCCATCACCTACATCAACGACGGCTTCCAGTTCGGGCTTCCCGATCTCGGTCCACAGGGGAACATCGAACTGGCCGATCCGATCGCGCACACGCTCGACGCAGCGGCGTTGACGCTGCTCGACCGCGGCGACAACGAGGACGAACCCAGCGTGGACCGGGCGCTCGACCTGCTTGGCCCGGACGATCCATCGCCGGCGGAGGCAAGGAGCGCCGTGGGACCGTTCGCGCAGCTGTCGCGGGAGGACCGGCTCCGCGCCATCGCCATCCTTGACGAGTTCGAGTTCGAGGTTATGCCGACGGATCATGACCTATTCGAGATGGACGCCGGGCTCGTCGGCCAGCTCGTCATCGGGTTCATGGAGATGATCTACTACAGCGAGTGGGATGGCTACGACGAGTACAACCAGCCCCCAAGCGAGCGCATTCACCCGAACGACCCGGGAGCGGTCCAGAGCTGGCGACAGACAGGCTTCCCGGGGTTCGCGAACGGATACGCCGCGCTGCGTGGTTACGTCGGCATGGACGACAGCCCCCTCGGCGGGGGTGAGGAGTGGACGACCGTCGACAAGGAGTCGGGGATTCGGATCGTCCGCGAGCCGGGCTCGTTCCGGGAGAACAATTACGACACGAGCGATTACGAGGAGCCCTTCCCCGTGGAGGGCTGAGATGGTCGCGAATAGGTACGACGCGGTCGTGGTGGGCGCTGGTGGTGACGGGCCTGTTGCGGCCTGGAAGTTGGCCGAGGCGGGGCTGACTGTATTGGTTCTGGAGGCCGGCCCCTTCCACGGCAACAAGCAATGGCCTAACCCCCACGAGGAGCCCGGCGGCGAGGCCTCCTCCAGCATCGAGGATCTGAGCGGCGAACTCCTTGACGAGCAGTTCACCACCCGCGAGTTCGAGATGATCAACAAACTCGTCTTCGGTCCGGCGGATCACAAGCGGGGGTTCTGGTTTCGGAAGTTCCCCGGCGACGGATCGATCCTCCAGTGTGCGGGCGTCGGCGGGACGACGCTCCATTACACCGGTTGTCACCCGCGGGCGTATCCAGCGTCGATAGACGAGCAGGGCCACTGGCCCATCGAGTATGCTGACCTCGTGCCCTACTACCAGGAAGTCGAGGCCATGTGCGAGGTGGCCCCCGCGCCCGTCACGGCGAAGGAGGAACTGTTC
>JBKGZU010000093.1:0-5772 GCA_046543215.1 Halodesulfurarchaeum sp.
GGAGGTCCGGTTCCTGGCGGATCGAGTCGGGGTCGATGAGCGCGAGGGTGTACTCCAGCCCGTCGATGTGGATGTGAAGCTTCCGGGTCTCCTCGTCGAGTTCGAGCTGGATCAACTGGCCGGCGTCGGCCATTCCGGCGATGTCCTCGAGTCGCGAGAGGTCAACGCCGATGATCCCGCCGTCTGCCTCGTAGGATTCGAACGCCGCGGCTTCGAGGTCCAGGTCTACCATCCCCACGTTGGCCGGGTCGACTGCTCGGATCTCGAGGCCCGCTTCGGTGAGGTGGATCTTGCATTCGTCCACCAACACGCTCACGGAATCGAGGGTGGTCCGGAGCGTCTCGGCGCTGACGATGGCCGTAAACATCTTGATCCGGAATTGGACGCAATCCCATAAAAAGCCACCCGTTCGCGCCGGGGGTGCCGGTTTGGACTTGTCGGGCCCAGCGCCCACCGTCAGCCACTTCTCGCCGGCTCCCAAAGAACGGCCAATGAGTGGAAAAGACCAGTACTACAACAAGGCCAAACAGCAGGGCTACCGGTCCCGGTCCGCGTACAAGCTCAAGCAGATCGACGACCAGGTCGGCCTGCTGGCCCCGGGGGATACCGTCATCGACCTGGGTGCGGCCCCGGGCGGCTGGCTGCAGGTCGCCGCCGAGCGGGTCGGCGAGGCCGGCCGCGTCATCGGCGTCGACTTCCAGTCCATCGACGTCATCGAGACGGGCGACGTGGAGACGATCCGGGGGGACATGACCGAGGAGCGGACCCAGGAGCGAATGGCCGAACTGGTCCCCGACGCCGTCGACGTCGTCGTCTCGGACATGGCGCCCAACATGTCCGGCGAGTACGACCTGGACCACGCCCGGTCGGTGCACCTCGCCAGAACCGCCCTCGAGATGGCCGAGCAGTTCCTCGTATCTGGCGGCAATTTCGTGGCCAAGGTGTTCGAGGGGCGGGATCTCGACGATTTCGTCGCGGACGTGGAGGGCGAGTTCGACAAGGTCAACATCGTGCGGCCGGACGCCTCCCGGGACTCCTCGTCGGAGGTCTTCGTCGTCGGCCTCGGGCGGCTCACCGCCCCGGTCGAGGAGGGAGAGACTCTCGAGGTGACCATCGAGGCGTCCGGCGACGACGGCGACGGGATCGCCTACGTCGAGGGCTATACGATCTTCGTGCCGGATGCCGCCGTCGGCGACGAGGTGACCGTCGAGATCACGGACGTGAAGCCGCGTTTCGGGTTTGCCGAACGGGTCGAGTGAGGAATCAGTGCGTGCTGGAAGGGGACGTCAGTCGACCGCCGGGTCCGCCCCGCCGGGTCTTTCCCGGCGAACCAGCCCCACGACGAGATAGACGAAGGGCGTATCCAGCAGGGCGATTGCCAGCTTGAGCAGGTACTGTCCGACGAACAGCGACGCGACGATCTCCAATGTGAGCGGCTCGCCGGTGCCGAGAGCCAGCGGGATCAGGTAGAACCCCAACCCGACGAAGATGGCCGTATCGAGGAACTGGCTGGTCGCCGTCGAGCCGATGTTGCGGAGCCAGAGGTGGGCGCCGTCCGTGAATTCCCGGAGTGCATGGAACGCGATCACGTCCCAGTTCTGACTCACCAGGTAGGCCGCCAGACTCGCGACGACGATGTTCGTGCTCGCGCCGAGGACGGTGGCGAAGGTATCCGGCGGCACCGGCGAGTTCGCCGCAGCCGGCGCCAGGATGGTGCTCCAGACGAGGGCCAGCAGGACGAAATTCAGCGCGAAGGCCACGTTCACTAAGATCTGGGCCGCCCGTCTGCCGTACAGCTCGGCGTAAATGTCCGAGGCAAAGAACGTGAGCGCGTAGGCCAGCGCGGCCCCCGGCAGCGCGAGGCTCTCTCCAGCGACTGGAATCGCGAACGGGAGCTCGAACGCGAGGACCTTCGAGGCGGTGAGCTGGGCGGTCACCAGCGCGGTGACGAACAGGCCGATCAGCGCGACCTGCGCGATGGGCGTTTCCCGGCCTGTCATCGCTTTTCTGCCCCCGCCTTCCCGGAGTCGAGGCGGTCGTGTCTGGCGTCTATCTCGTCCAGCAGGTCAAGCGTCTTCCGGATCGAGGTCCGAATGGCGTCGCTCCGATTGACGAACTTGCCCTCCTCGCCGACGTGCTCGTCCAGGTCCGCGAGGAGTTCGGCCGGGATCTCGACGCTAATCTTGGGCATCGATACGCCCCCGTTCTGCCGTCCGCTGACGTCGATCGTCGTTTGATGCTCTCATGATATTCTCTGGAGAATATCGCACCGGGGAAAAGCACATCGTTCCTCGAGAGCGAGTCGGTTGCCGGTTCCAACCGAGGGCCGAGCTCCGCGATCGCCGTCGACCCCGTCAGATCACGAGAAGCGCCCCTTCGATCAACCCGATCGTGATCAGCAGGCGACCGACGCTCCCCGCGAAGGCCGCCGCGGCGAATTTCCGATAGCCACTGCCGATGACCGAGAAGGCATAGATTGAGGCGGTATCGGGGAAGAACGGCACGCTGAGGCCGACGGCCATCCCGAGATGTCCCCAGCGCTGGCCGATGCGGACGAGCGTTCGCTGTGACCACTCCATCGGGTTGAATCCCAGGTGCCTGAGCGCCCGAATGACCGGGCCCGAATGCGTGGCGTTGTGACCGACCGCCAGTGCGATCACGCTCCCGAAGGCCTTGCCCAACCCGCTCACGAGGATGACCAGCCCGATTTGCACCTCGTGGGGAAACGGGGCGAGCGCCAGCGTGTTGCTCGGACACACGAAGCCTACCGGACAGAGCACCACTTCGCTCGGCAACGGCAGGACGAAGGCGATCAAAAACGAATAGACGAAAATCAGCCCGAGGCCGCTCCAACCCGACGCGACGGCCACAGCCGTCTCGAGCCCCCCAATACCCCCGTCGACGAGGGACGCGAACATCGTCCGGAGGTCTCCTTCGCGGGACTAAATGGTGCCGATCATTTTCGACGAGTGCGGGTCGTCGGATCGAGAACTGGAAAGGAGACACCCGTTCGAACGAGGGCTTCGTGTTACCGAATCGGCGAAAGCGATACGTGCGGAGTGGATTTGGGCCGCCGGCGGATGGACAGATTGGACCAGCGACAGGTGAAACCGGTTTATCTCACATCGACCGCCGTGGACTGCTTCCCCCGTTTGCCGCCGAGCGTCACCACCCAGAGCACGCCCAACCCGAGGAGGTAGGCCAGGGAGGTCGGGATCGCGAGCAGGAACATCGTCCAGATGCTGCTCGAGGAGAAGAACGTCGAGAACACGAAGATGACGAGGACCACGCCGCGCCAGCTGTTGCGCATCCGCTCGTAGCTCACGATTCCGCCCCGGTGGAACAGCCACATCGAAATGGGAATGTCGGCGAGCAGGCCCACCCCGGCCGTCGTGAAAAAGACCATCCAGAAGAAGTTGTTCACCCGGTAGGCGACGACCATGCCGGCACGCAACGCGTCCGCGACGAGGTAGGAGATGATCGGCGGGGCGACGTAGAGATAGCCGACGATGCTCCCGGCGACCAGTCCGACGATGATCGAGAGGCCCCAGAACGAGACGGCCCGGCGGTTGCCCGTGATCAGCCCCCGTTGTTCGAGGGCCGGCCAGGCGTAGTAGAAGAGCACCGGGAGGGTCACGATCCCGGCAATGACCATCGAGATCTTCACCTCGAAGACCAGCGCCTCGACCGGGTGGAGCGTGATCGGCCACTGGACCAGTTCGGGATCCGGCCGCACCTCCGGCGGGATTCGGGAGATGAAGTCCGCCCGGATCGTCCCGATACCACCCCGGTAGAGGAACATGAAGAGCCCGGCCATGACGACCATGAAGATGGCGACGAGGTGGAACGCCCGGGAGCGCAGGCTGTCGAGAATAAAGGCGATGTCGTGGTAGTAACCGCCGATGTCCTCCTCGGTGGTCTCCTCCTCGGTGAAGGCGTTGAAGATGCCCATTCCGGCGTCGGACATGGCCCCGCCGACGTCGGCTCCCCCGCCGCCCGGCAGCTCCTCCGGGGCGTCGTCGAACCGCTCGAAGATCGCCTCTGCCTTGTCGGGATCGCCGTCGTCCATGGCCTGTTGGGCGGCCTCCAGCGCGTCCTCCTCGCCCATCGCGGCGAAGACCGCCTCCGGCATCGCCTGGACCCCCGAGGCTCCGTGAACCGATTCGATCGAGGGGGCATTTTGGAGGTTTTCGTGGGCCATTTCAGCCGCTGACTTGGATTTCGCCGCGCCCCCAGTGTCACCACTCGCTGTGGCTTCGACCGGCTGCTTCGGCGGCAGTCCCCCTTCAGGCTGGGCCTTCATCGTCGCCCGGTAGAGGACGACCAACGTGCCGAGGATCGCGAACACGAAAGCTCCCCCCAGCATCGCCGCCGCGAGTGAAAGCGGTCCAGGTAACCCCAACACCTCCTCGATCGGGAGAAGCGGTGCCGGTCGAGCCGCTGCGGGAAGGGCCGGCCGGATCGAGGCGTTGTAAAGCGACAATCCGCCGGCCGCGTAAAGCCAGTAAACGAGTGCCGCACCGATCACCGCCGTTCCGGCGACGCGGTGCAGCCGGCGGCGAAGCGCCTTGAAGAAGTCCAGTTTCTGCCGCCCTCGTTTCCCTGCGGTGACGATCTTCGAGAGGTAGAGGCTGAACGCGTACAGCGCCAACAGGGGGAACGCCCACATCAACTGGGTGAACGGGTCCGGCGGGGAGAACAGCGCGCCGAAGGTGAAAATCGCGACGACGGCGTACTTCCACTTGTCCCGGAAGGTCTCGTAGGGGACGATCTCGGCGTAGGAAAGCGACGTCATCAAAAGCGGGAGTTGGGCCGCAAGTGCAAACGAAAGCGCAAGGATGAGGATGAATTCGGTCCAGTGGACGATGGAATAGAGGGGGGCCAGCCCCGCTCCGAGGGCGTTGCCCGCGAGGAACGTGAACATGATCGGGAAGAAGAGGAAGTAGGCATAGATCACCCCGGCCGTCGACAGCGCGAGCGCGAGCAGGGCGACAATCGCCAGCTTCCACCGGGCAACGGAAACATCGGGAACGAGGGCGCGCTCGGCGAGCGGGCGCTTTGCGTAGTAGGCAAGCACCGGGAGCGCTGCGAGGATCCCGGTCACAAGGCCGATTTTCACCTGGAGCAAGATGACGTCGAAGGGGGTCTGGGCGATGACGCTGGCCCCGCGGGCGAGGAGATCGGCCTTGAGCGTGGGCCAGATCCACACCCGCATGGCGATCACCCCGGCGAAAAGTCCCACGACGAACGCGACGAAGACGACCTTGAGCCGCTGTTGGGCCGTCTTGAGGACGACCCCGAGGGTTTGCCGCCCGCTCTCGATCTGGCGGGCGGTATCCTCGTCTATCGGCCCCGGGGCACTCATCGTGTAGGGGCTATCCGAGTCCCGACTATCAATCTTCTTCTCTGGGCCGGCGCACAAACGAAAAGGCCCATAACGACGCCGTTGCCTATCCCCGGCTATGTCGCGGGAGCCGGACGAGAGTCCGGACGAGGACGGGGAGCCGGTCGACCAGCCTGCAGAGCGGTCGCCGGACCCAGACCCGCAAGCCACGGATTCGGACGACAGCGACGCCGATTCCGAGGCCGGACCGACGATTCACCGACTCGACGATGACGGAGACGAAACGGCCGAACGGGAGACTCCCGAAAACGCGGAGCCGAGCGACGAGACGGAAGACGGCGGCGAAAGCGCAGGCACTGTCGAGGATGAAGCGGACGAAACCGAAGCGGACGAGGGAGAGAGCAATGGCCAAGCGGTCGACGGGGAAG
>JBKGZU010000005.1:0-24575 GCA_046543215.1 Halodesulfurarchaeum sp.
CAGCGAGGCGCCGAAAACATCCAAGTCACGCCCTTTTTACTCGCCGACCACCGACACGAGGGTGATGCGTGTCGCCCAGCTGGGAACCGGCGATCCGGAACTCGTGATCGTCGGCGCCGTTCACGGCGACGAACCCTGTGGCGAGCGGGCCGTCGAGTGGCTGCTCGCCGAACAGCCGCCGGTCTCCCGGCCGGTCCGCCTGATCGTGGCCAACGAGGCGGCCCTCGAGCGCGGCGTTCGCTACCTCGACGCCGACCTCAACCGTTCGTTCGATTACGTCGCGGCCGGCAGCGCTCACGAGGCCGATCTGGCCGACCAGCTGCGCGAACAGATCCGGGGGAAAACGGTTCTCTCTATCCACTCGACCCAGTCGACCCGCGACCCGTTCGCCATCGTTTCGGGCGTGACCGAGGGAGTGGCCCCAATCGTTTCGCGACTCTCCGTCGAAGCCGTCGTGGACGCCGGTCCCCCCGAAGACGGGCGGATCTTCGACACGACTGCGACGGCCATCGAAGTCGAGGCCGGATATCAGGGAAGCGAGGCGGCCACGGAAAACGCGAAGCAACTGGCGCGGGAATTCCTGATCGCCACCGGGGCCCTCCCGGGCGAACTCGAGCCCGTCGAACGACCGCTTTTCGAACTCGGCTCGCCGATCCAAAAGCCCGAGGCGACGAGCTACGAGGTGTTCGCAGACAACTTCTCGCAGGTGGCCGCGGGGGACGTCATTGCGGCCGCGGACGATCAGCCGATCCGGGCGGACCAGTCGTTCTGGCCGGTCCTGCTCTCGGCGTACGGGTATCGGGACATCTTCGGCTATCGCGGCGAGAAACAGGGCTCGGTCTCGCCGGCCTGAAACCGGGCCGATACCCGTCACGATCGGGGTATCTTTCGGCCTGGAAATTCAATTGCCTGCGTCTAACTCACCTATTGGTGTCTAACTCACCTGCCGGCGTCCTACCTGTCGGTGGGTGACAGCGTGGCCATGGTGAGCGATCGGTTCAACTGACAGGTTTCGTGAGGTGGCTCACCCTCGACCTCGCGGATCCGATACTCCTGGTCCATGTCGGCACCGAGCGGTTCACAGAGGTCGTGACTCGGACACTCGGTGTGGGGACAGGGACCGGCCAGGGTCACTCGACTTCCCGCGTAGGCCCCCTTCGACGGGACGTTTGCGATGACTTCTGCGGTCTCGACTTCTACCGCGAGCACTCCCTCCTCGTGAACGGCACAGTCGAGGACCTCGCCCCCGTCCCGCACTCCGGTGATTCGATAGCGGGTTTCTCTTTCGAGGTTCAGACACTGCTTGCGGTACGGACACCCGTCACAGCCGGCAGCCTCTCCTCGATACACGAACTCCTCGCCGGGGGCGGCCAGCCGGGTGCCGACGAGTGTCAACGACATATCCAGGCGTTGGTGACCCGGTCGGTTAAACGTCTCGGAGCACCCTGAGGCGTCCAATTCTTTCCGACTGTGGGAACAATCCACAATATAATACGGGTCGATACCATACGGATACGCGTGACCCACATCGCCATCATCGACGCGTCGATCGGCGAGACGCCAGCCCGGGAAAACCTGGAGGGAATGACGACGGCCGATACCACGACTTTCAAGGCCAGCGAAGGGGACATCCCGCCACCACCGTCGGCGGCGGAGTGGAGTTTCGATGGCGTGCTCATCAGCGGCTCGCAGTGTTCTGTCTACGAGGACCGCGACTGGATTCACGCCCTCACCGAGTGGGCTCGCCAGGTCCACGCGGGTGGGATTCCGATGCTCGGCATCTGCTGGGGACATCAGTTCCTCGCCCAGGCACTCGGCGGACGGATCGTCGCGATGGATCGGTACGAGTTGGGGTATAAGACGATCGAGCAGGTTCGGGAGAGCCGACTGTTGGACGGACTCCCCGAGGCGTTCACCGCCTTCGAGACCCATTCCGATCGGGTGTACGAACTCCCCGACGGGGCCGAGGAACTCGCCACGAACGAGATCGGAAACCAGGCCTATCGCCTCGGGCAAACGTACGGGGTCCAGTTCCATCCGGAGTACGACCTGGAGACGGCGACCCTCGTTACCGAACGAAAAGAACTCCCCGAAGAACGTATCGAGGCGGTCCTCGAAGGGATCACCCAATCGGCTTACGAAGAAGCGAAAGTGGCTGCAGGAGTCTTCGAGAACTTCGAAACGATCGTGGAAAACTGGCGCTGCTAGGGACGACTACGTGTCTCGGGTGACGATGACTTCGTCGGTCTCGTGTTCTTCCATCGGGACCTCGATCTGCACGAACTCCTCTGTCTCTGTGTCACAGACGACGATGACGTCCTCGGAGGTGCAAAACATGTTGTAGGACTCGACGGTGTACTTGCGCTGTGTCTCGAGGTCTGCGAGGATGTCCTTGAATTCCGCCACCGTGAGCGTGTCCGTTCCCGCTGCGACGTCGATCAGCCGCTGGAGCGAGCCGTTGGATTCTTCGGCCATGATGTTTCGTCTAGGGTTTGTGCCGTCTCGCAACTAAAGGTTGTTATTGGTATTGGGACGATTGGAATACTGGAACAGCCCTCCAGTCGGGGCGACGTCGGACGTGCTCGGTCGGTCTGGTCTGGAGCGGCGTCTGGCACATCGACCGAAGCTGCGGGAATCGAAAGCCCCGTACCCGCTCCGGTGCGGATATGTTGCACAGTATTCACAATACGCTTCACGAGTGCCCGCAGTTAAAACGCCGTTTCAGGAGTCGATAGCTGGAGAATGGGTTTTTCCGCCGGTTTCAAAATTTCCCGGAGTTCGCAGGTGTGTATGCCTTCGCAACGGCTGAGAACGAAAGTCCCTCTTTAATGAAATTCCGGGTGTGTTGATAATTGTGACTGTGTAACAATGACAACCCGTCGTAACTTCCTCCGTCTCGCCGGTGCAACCGCGGCCGGGGGAGTCATCACCCAACACTCGACAGAAATCGCTCGAGCCCTCGAGCAGGCGTCGGACGGGTCGAAGGAAGTGGTCTGGTTTCAGGGCCAGTCCTGTACTGGCTGTACGATTTCGACCCTCCAGGCCGAATATCCGACCCTCGAGGAGGCGCTGAACGCCTTCCGTCTCGAGGTGACCTTCCATCCGACGATCATGGCGGAGGCCGGGGAGCCGGCGATCGAATCCATGAGCAAAGAGCCGGACATCCTCATCGTCGAGGGATCGATTCCGACGGACATCCCGGAGGCGGCGACGGTCGGTCACCAGACCGCGGAGGAGTGGGTTACGGAACTGGCCCCGAAGTCCGATCTGGTGATCAGCGTGGGGAACTGCGCGTGCTTCGGTGGATGGCCCGCAGCGGAGAACAAACGCCGCGTGCACGACCTCGGGAAGAACGTCACCGGCGCACAGGGGTTGCAATTCGAGAAACGAGAAAAGGGTGGGGTCCTCGGCGCGGACTTCACGGGCGGTGCCGGACTCCCGGTGGTCAACATCAGCGGCTGTCCACCGAACCCGGATTACGTCCTGTTGACCCTCGCGACGGTCCTGAACGACCACGTTCCGGAACTGGACGAGTACCACCGCCCGTTGCCGTTCTACGAACCCCTGATCCACGACAATTGCATGCACCGGGGCTACTTCGACCGGGGCGAATTCGCCGACAAGCCGGGCGGCGAGGGGTGTCTCCTGAAAGTCGGGTGTAAGGGTCCGTACACCTACTGTGACGATCAGCAACGGCTCTGGAACGACGGAACCAGCGTCTGTCTGAACGTCAGCGCCCCCTGTATCGGGTGCATGGAACCGGGCTTCTGGGACCGGTTCACGCCGTTCCAGCAGGAGATGGAGGGCAGTGCGTTCCTCGGCAACGTCGATGCGACCGACGTCGGTGCGGCTGCGGTGGTCGCGGGCGCTGCCGGAGTCGGTGCCCACCTCGGTCGCCGGGCAATGGGATACGGGAAGTTCGAAGCGGCCGAGGAAACCGAACGGGTGGAGGGGAAAGGAGACTAAAAACCAGGAGGATTTCACAGGACCATGCCAGAACTCGACATCAATCCGACGACACGAATCGAAGGCCACCACGGGATCACCCTCCAGCTCGACGAGGACGGGACGGTCACGGAAGCGAAGAGCAAGATGGAGATGTTCCGGGGCGCGGAGATCGTCACACTGGGTCGACCGCCCTCGGACGCCCCGCAGATCACGGGAATGGTCTGTGGGGTCTGTTTCCTCTGTCACCGACTCTGTTCCTCGAAGGCCGCGGAGGACGCGGCGATGAACGCGGGCGTTTTCGACGGGCCACCGCGGAACGCCGTGCTTCTCAGGGACGCCGTCGAGGGGATCTTCTACCTCTGGAACCACGCCGTCCACCTCTTTGCGCTGGTCGGACCGGACTACAGCGACGCCGTCGCCGGGACGGGGTTCGACCGGCTCGACCCGCTCGAGGGCGATGGATACATGGGCGCGATGGAGAACCAGCGCAGGATCATGAAGGCCCTCGCGGAGTTCGGTGGACGGGCCCCCCACCCGGTCGCGTACGTCCCCGGGGGAATGGCAACCCGACCCGACGTTTCCACGTTCGAGGCGGTGAAGTCCCGAATCGCTGAAGTCAGCAACTGGCTCGGGCCGACCGAAGCCGTTCCGGAGGTTCTCGAAAACGTGCTGGCCGGGGAGTTCGATCCGGAACTGGGCGAAGGGCTCCACGACATCGTTTCGATCCTCGCGGCGGCCTCCCAGGAGGGCGCTGCCGACATCGGCGAAGGCCCCGATCGGTACTACAGCAACGGGATCTTCGAGGATCCGGATTCGGATAACTTCTTCCTGCGACGGGGCGTCTACCGGAACGGGTCGCGTGAATTCCTCTCGAAGGAAGAGATCGTCGATGGCATCATGGAGGACACCGAGTACTCCTGGTACACCGACGACTCGGGCGGTTCGCCGACCGAAGCCGGCCCGCCGAATCCGGCCCCCGACAAGGACGGAGCCTACTCCTGGGGGAAGGCCCCTCGCTTCGAGGGTGAATCAATGGAGGTCGGGCCGCTGGCCCGGATGGTCGTCTCGGATTATGACCCCTACGACCTGCGGGCCGACCTCGGGGGCGGTGCCGAGGCGAGCAACACGCTCAACCGACTGATCGCCCGCGCGCAGGAGGCCCTCCTCGTCCGCGATCAGGTCCTCGAGTGGCTCGACATGATCGACCCGAGCGGGTCGTTCATGGCCGACGACTGGACCGACGACTTCACCGGAAAGGGAGTCGGCCTCTTCGAACCGTCTCGCGGGACCCTCTCCCATTACATGGACGTCGAGAACGGGGAGATCGAGCGCTACCAGATCATCACGCCGACGATCTGGAACCTCGGTCCCCGCGACAGCGATGGCCAGCCCAGTCCGCTCGAAGAGGGAGTCGTCGGCGACGTGGTCGAGGACGTGGACAATCCCCTCACTGTCATGCGCACGATCAGATCGATGGACCCCTGTCTGGCCTGCTCGGTCCACGTGCAGAGCCCCACCGAGGAATACGAGACCTCGGTCGAACCGGCCGCGCCGGATATCCCAACGGGGTTGTGATGACTGGGGAGCAACACGACGGTCGGGACGGCGATCCCGACGGCCAGAACGGGGACTCACCTCGGACCGACGGTGGAGTAACCGCGGACGCAGACGGTGGCGAATCCACCGGCTGGCTCGCCCGCACGTGGCTCGAACTGGCCAACGAGCACGAGCGATTCGAGTACCTGAAAAAGGAGGACCGGACCCTCCTCGACTTCCACAGCTGGGGGACCATCCTCTCCCACTGGCTGATGGTCCTGCTCATGGTGATCGCGACGGTGACGGGGCTGACGAAGTGGCTCGGGACCTACGGGCCGCTGAAAATCGGCATCTTCGACGGGTATCACGTGGCGTTTCTCGGTCACGTCTGGGCCGGGGTGCTTCTGGCCGTGTTCGCCTTCCTGCTGTACCCGTTCTATTCGTTCGTGGTGGACGGGAAGTCCCCGACCATGTCGGTCAAACAGATCAAAGAGCAGATCATTGTCGCACTCGCCTTCGTGGGGCTCGCGAGTTACATCCCCGGCTACAAGAAGGCCAGGCGGACCTACGACGCCGAGAACGAGGAGTGGGTGGCCCACCACCCGACCCAGAAGGCCTTCTGGTATGCGACGTGGTTGTTCGTCGCCGTCCTGACGCTCACGGGCTTTGCCCTCTGGGAGAGCCTCACCTCCGAGACGGTCTGGTGGATCGCGGCACTGGGATTCATGGAGGGGTGGGTGTCCTTCGAGATGATGCTCCGGCTCCACCTGATCGCGACGGCGCTGTTCGTCGCCTCGATATTGCTTCACATGTACTTCCCGCTCGTGCCATCGAACCACGATTTGCTCTACACGATGGTCCACGGGAAGTTGCTCGGCTGGCGCGTCGACGAGGAGTCAAAGCCCGCCCATCGCGGCGCAGCTCGGTCGAAAGACGCTCTTTCGGGCCCGCTCGCGGGGATCGCCCGGCTGCTGGGGACAGGGCCGGAACTCGAGGAACAGATGGCCGGTCCGGAAACGGATGACTCCGGGGAGCCACCCGAGGACGGGGAGTGACCATGGCCGGATCAGGCAAGCCGGATGGCGTGGCCGGACCCGCCCGGACCCCGATCGCCCGGGCGGACGAGACTGCCCCCGAACTTGCGGTCGTCGCCGTCGGGAACCCCATCATGGGCGACGATGGGGTGGGTGCCCGGGTCGTCGAGACACTCGAGGAGTCGCCGCTCGCAGAGCGTAGCGATCTCACCCTGGCGAACGCCGGAACGACCGCGTTTTTCGCCCTCGAGGCGATGAGCGGCTGCGATCGGGCCATCGTCGTCGACGCCATCGCGACGGGGGCCGAACCCGGGACTGTCCACCAGTACCGCTACGTCGACGGGGCCTTCGAGGAGGAAATCCCGGAGATGACGATGCACGACTTCTCCTTCGCCGAGGCCCTTCGAGCCGGCAGAGAGGCCTACGACCTCCCGGCGGAGGTCCTCGTCCTCGGGGTCGAACCGGCCCGCATCGAGATGTCGATGGAACTGAGCGACCCGATCGAACGGGCTGTCCCGACACTCGTGGATCGCATCCGCGAGGAAATACCCGACCCGCTATCGTGATGGACCAGACGACATGACCCCAGACGTCAACGCGAACCGACGCGATGGATTGCCGAACATGTACAATACTATGCACACAAACTCGATCCAACTCGAAGGAACCGATGCCCGTTCCGCTGCAGGGAGCGTGATCGTCCCATGACCTCGCGCTGGTACTGCACCGATTGTGAAGCGGAGATCGACCCGGAGGCGGTCGCCGACCACGAAGCAAAAGACCATCACGTCAAGGGGGTGATCCGGCCGGACAGACTCCTCGGCAACGACCCCTGGAACCTGCAAGTCGAAGTGGACGGTGACCTCGACTCGGAAACGGCCATCCTGCCCGAGGACGGGGGTGAGGACTGATGTGTCTGGGAATCCCCGGTGAAATCGTGGAGATCGACGGCCAGACCGCTCGGGCGGAGTTCTGGAACGTGGAGAAGGCGGTTCGGCTCGACATCGTCGGCGACGACGTTGATGTCGGGGATTACGTGCTCAACCACGCCGGCTTCGCCATCCGGAAGATACCCGACGACGAAGTCGCCGAGACGATGGAGCTCTACGAATCGCTTTTGACCGGCGACGAGGACGACGCCCTCGAGGAGATCGGTGCGACCGACGCCACCCTTGAGTTCGGCGACAGGCCGGCCGCACTGGACGAAAACGATCGGTCGGTGACCTCGACGGATCGCACTCCCCGGGGGCCAGGAGACGCCCGAAGCGGACCGAATGGAGACGAATCGAGCCCGACCCCCGATTCCGATGAGTAGCGACCAGCCGCTCCAGTTCCGGAACCCGGAGCAGGCCGAACAGCTGGCCGACCGGCTGGAGACGCTGATGGACGAGATCGACGAGCCGGTGACCCTGATGCACGTCTGTGGCTCCCACGAGCAGGCCATCGCGAAGTTCGGGCTCCGGAGCTTGCTCCCCGACGGGCTCTCGGTCCGGATGGGGCCGGGCTGTCCCGTGTGCGTGACGAACATGCCGGAAGTCGACGAGGCGGTGGCGGTCGCAGAACAGGGGGCGATCGTCGCGACCTACGGCGACATGTTTCGGGTCCCGGGGACCAAAAAGAGTCTCGCGGACGCCCGTGCGGACGGCGCCGACGTCGAGGTCGTCTACTCCGCCAGCGAGGCGGTCGAACTGGCGGCGGAACATCCCGATCGGGAGGTCGTCTTTTTCGCGACCGGCTTCGAGACCACGGCGGCACCGACGGCGGCGATTCTCGCGGCCGAACCGCCCGAGAACTTCTCCGTCCTCTCCGCGCACAAGTACGTACCGCCCGCGATGGAGGTCGTCGCCGAGATGCCGGACGTGGACATCGACGGCTTTCTCGCCGCCGGACACGCCGCCACGATCACTGGGTACGGGCTGTTCGAGCCGTTCGTCGAGGAGTTCGACCTGCCGATCGTCGTCGGGGGCTTCGAACCGGTCGACGTGCTCCTCGGGGTCGAACGCCTCCTCGAGTACATCGAGGCGGACGTCGCCGGGCTGGAGAACGCCTACCCCCGCTGTGTGACCGAGGAGGGGAACGTGGACGCCCTCGAGACGATGTGGTCGGTCTTCGAGACGACGTCGGGCGAGTGGCGCGGGATCGCCGAGATACCCGGTGCGAACCTCGCTCTCCGTGAGGAGTACGCCGAGTACGACACGCGGAAGCGATTCGACATCGAGCCGGACACTGGCGGCTTTGACCCACTGACAGAGCAGTGTATCTGTGGGGATATCATGGCCGGCAAGGCCGATCCCGACGAGTGTGACCTCTTCGGCGAGGAGTGCACGCCCGGAAACCCCGTCGGGGCCTGCATGGTGAGTAGCGAGGGAACGTGCAAGATCTGGCACGAGTACGGCGGCCATCCGGACCTCTAACCATGACGGGTGAAACGAACCACGACGTCGACGAGGATCCGGAGGCGGTCGTCACGCTGGCCCACGGTGCTGGCGGTGGGGCCATGCGCTCGCTCCTCTCGGAGCTCGTCGTCCCCCGGTTTGCCGGCAATGGACGGGGCGAGATCGACGGGCAGGACGGAGAATCCACGGGCGAAGGACGGGCAGCGGACGACCAGGGGATCGGACTGCCCGAACTGGACGACGGGGCTGTTCATCCGGTGGGCGAGGACGCTGCGATCGTGGTGACTACGGACAGTCACGTCGTCACCCCTCGGTTTTTCCCGGGTGGAGACATCGGGCGCCTCGCCGTGGCCGGCACGGTGAACGACCTGGCGATGATGGGGGCCACCGAGCCGACCGCCCTGACCTGCTCGCTCATCCTCGAGGAGGGAACACCCACCGCGGACGTCGAGCGGGTGGTCGAATCGATGGCCGACACCGCCGCGGAGGCGGCGGTGGAGATTTCGACCGGCGATACGAAGGTGATGGGCAACGGCGAGGTCGACGGGATCGTCGTCAACACGGCCGGGGTGGCCTACGTCGACCGCGAATCGGCGGTGAGCGACGCGGGACTCGAGCCAGGCGACACAATCATCGTGAGCGGCGATCTGGGCGATCACGGCATCGCGCTCCTGTCCGCCCGGGAGGGATTCGACTTCACTGGCGATCTCGCAAGCGACGTCGCCCCGGTGAACGACGTCGTCAGGGCGGCTATGGAGGCGGGAACGATTACGGCGATGAAGGACCCGACTCGGGGCGGCTTCGCGAACGCGGTGAACGAAATGGCCGAGAAAGGTGGGGTGGGCATCGACCTCGACGAGCAGGCCATTCCCGTCTCGGGGGCGACGGCTGCTGCCGGGGAGGTCCTCGGGATCGATCCGCTGGCGGTCGCAAACGAAGGGAAGGTGGTCTTCGGCGTCGATTCCGGGGACGCGGAGGCGGTTCTGGACGCGATCCAGGCCTGCCCAGGGGGCGAAGACGCGCAAATCGTCGGCTCCGCCGTCGAGGACCACGCCGGCCGGGTCGTCGTCGACACGGGATTCGGCCGTCGGTATCTCACCGAACCAGAGGGGGAGGCACTGCCCCGGATCTGCTGATGCACGAGATCAGTGTCGCCCACGGCGTCCTCGAACGCGCACTTGCCGCCGCTGGGGAATACGGCGCAGACCGGATCGACGAAATGACGCTCGAAATCGGCCGAGTGACCCACGTCAACCCCGAGCAGCTCGTTTTCTGTCTCGAGGCGATAACCGAGGGGACGCCAGCGGAAGGCGCCACGATCACCACCGAGACGGTCGACCCGATCGCCACCTGTGACTGTGGCTTCCACGACGAGCCGAGCGAGCTGAACCTCGCTGCCGGATTCGCTCCCGACGTCCGCTGTCCGAACTGCGGGGGCCGGGCCGAACTCGTGCAGGGTCGGGAGTGCCGGCTGGCGAGCATCGACGTCCCCGAGCAGGCGAAATCGGCACAATCGGACGAACGAGACATCAGGCCGGAGAACCGGCCATCCCACTCTCACTGACCATCATGTATCACGAACTACCGACTGGACTGGCCCGCATCGCCGCGTCGAATCGTCGGACCCGTCTTCCGAGGGTGTTCGGGCCGTGGGTGAATCGACTGCTCAATTCGAGCTGGGTGTCGGCTGACTCGACGGATCGTCCCATTGCACACGCCCATCGACTGGGCCACGAGGACTTCGGCATGGACCTGGACGGGAGTGATGCCGAGGCCGACGTGCTCGCCGCGATCCGGGAGCGGGCCGGCGAACTCCACGAGACCCTGGTTCACTCCCACGGTGTGTTCGCCGTCGAATTCGTCGGCAGCACGGGAGGTGGAAAGACGCGGCTGATCGAGGAATTGCTCGAGCGGGCGCCAGCAGACGAACGGATCGGGGCGGTCGTCGGCGACGTCGCCGGCGAGGACGACGCGACTCGGCTCCGGGAGTACGGCATTCCGGTCGAGAACATCAACACGGGCAAGGAGTGTCACCTCGATCCGGAGGGGGTGGGCACGGCCCTCGCGGGTTTCGACCTGGAGGCACTCGACACGCTCTACGTGGAGAACGTCGGCAACATGGTCTGCCCGGCGGACTTTCCGCTCGGTGCGAGTCTTCGAATCCTGGTCGTCAGCACGACGGAGGGGGACGACGTCGTGGCCAAACATCCGCTTCTCGTTCAGGCGGTCGACGCAGCCGTGATCAACAAGATCGACCTCGCGGAGGCCGTCGGAACGGACCTCGACCGGGTGCGGCGGGACATCAAGCGAGCGGCTCCCGAGCTCCCGGTCTTCGAGACGAACGCCAGGGACGGAGCGGGGGTCGCGGACCTCGTCACGTTTTTGCGCTCCCAGCGACAGGCACAGGAGGCCGCTCCCCATTCGCATGGCGGCGGCCACGGCTCGGCCGACGGCCACGACACAGCGGGGGACGCTCATGGGGGACATGGGAACGCCCACGATCACACCCAGCACGCCCACGAGCACACGCACGGACCGTCGAATCCGGATCGAATGCCACACAGTCACTCCAATCTGGAGGACAGTGAGGAGTAATCTCCGTGGTCGATGACTGATTCCACCGTCCGGGCGTCAGTGCAGGTCCGGGGCGTCGTGCAAGGGGTCGGATTCAGACCATTCGTGTACCGTCGGGCGACGGAGCACGACCTCGCCGGGTCCGTTAGAAACACCGGTGATGCGGGCGTCGAGATCCTGCTCCAGGGCGATCCGAACGCGGTCGACGCCTTCCTTTCGGATCTCCGGAACGCTCCGCCGCCACTCTCTCGGGTGGAGTCGGTGGCGGTGGACCGGGAAGCGGTATCGGGTGCGGAACCCTTGGAGCACTCGGGCGACTTCCGGATCCTGGACTCCGTCGACACCGAGGGCGGGACCGGAACCATCCCGCCCGATACGGGAATCTGTGAGTCGTGTCTCGCGGACATTCGCGATCCGGACTCGCGATATCACCGGTACTGGGCGACCTCGTGTGTGGACTGTGGGCCCCGGTATACCGTCATCCGGGACCTTCCGTACGACCGCCCTCGCACCTCGATGGACGCGTTTCCGATGTGCACTTCCTGTCAGTCCGAGTACGACGACCCGGCCGATCGCCGGTATCACGCCCAGACGATCGCCTGTCCGGCGTGTGGACCGACACTTTCCCTCCAGGAGCCGGCAGAAGCCGGACGCCGGGAACGAGCGGTGGGGCCGGACGCGATTCACGCCGCCGCCGCTCGACTTGCAGCGGGCGAAATTCTCGCCATTCGAGGCGTCGGGGGCACACACCTCGCCTGCGACGCGACGAACGCGACAGCCGTCGAGCGCTTGCGCGAACGGACGAACCGTCCGGCAAAACCGTTCGCCGTCATGGCACCGACCATCGATCACGTTCGTTCGGTTGCCTCGGTCGCAGCCGGCGAGCGGGAACTGCTCGGAGACGTCCGGCGACCCATCGTCGTTCTCGACCGGGACGACGGCGGGCAACTCGAGGGTGTTGCCCCGGGACTCCAGACGATCGGGGTGATGCTCCCCTACGCGGGGTTACACCACCTCCTGTTCGACCCCGGCGCAGCGGACGGATCGACCCGGGAAACCCCTCACCTCGACGGCCCGCTGGTGATGACCAGCGGGAATATGCCCGGCGAACCGATGTGCGTGACCGTCGACTCGATTTTCGACCAGCTGGGTCGGGTGATCGACGCCGCGCTCGTCCACGACCGGGAGATCGTCGCCCGGAGTGACGACAGCGTCGTCCGTTCGGTCGACGGCACGCGACGATTCCTCCGCCGATCCCGGGGTTGGGTTCCACAGCCACTCCCGCGTCGCGGGGCTGGGCCCGCAATTCTCGCCGTCGGAGCGGAATTCGACGCCACCGTCGCGCTCGCCAGGGACGACGAGGTGTTCCCCTCACAGCACCTCGGGGACGTCGATGGCCCCGCAACGGAAGCATTCCTCCGGGCGACGGTCGACCATCTCACCGGATTGCTCGGCGTCGAGCCCCAGGTCGTCGCGTGCGACGCCCACCCGGACTTTCTCACGAGCCAGTTCGCCGGGGAGTATGCCGATCGGCTCGATACCGATTCGGCTTGGCAGTCGAAACCGGGCGACCGGGAACGCCCCAATGAACCGATCCGCGTCCAGCACCACCACGCCCACGCGGCCTCGCTTCTCGGGGAGCACGATCTCGACCGCGCCATCGTCATCGTCGCCGACGGGACTGGATACGGCCCGGACGGCACGATCTGGGGCGGAGAGGTGCTGGATGCCACGCGGGCCGATTTCGAGCGGGTCGGCGGTCTCGAC
This sequence comes from Halodesulfurarchaeum sp., assembly GCA_046543215.1. Taxonomy (GTDB): domain Archaea; phylum Halobacteriota; class Halobacteria; order Halobacteriales; family Halobacteriaceae; genus Halodesulfurarchaeum. The sequence continues at coordinate 13,256 of JBKGZU010000005.1, forward strand.
ACCTTTCGGCTCCCCGGTGGGGAAGCGGCCATCGAACGGCCGGCCAGAATCATCGCGAGCCTCCTCGATGACCCCGATCGAATCGATGCCGTGGTGGCAGAACGGACCTCGCTCGACGTGGAGGAGGCCGCGACTGTCAGGGCCAGTCTCGAGGCGGGGGTCAACGCTCCGGCGACCACGAGTGCCGGTCGGTTCCTCGACGCCATGAGTGCCCTCCTCGGGGTCTGCACGGAGCGTCGATACGAGGGGGAGCCGGCGATCAGGCTCGAAGCTGCCGCCGCAGGAGCGGCCCCCCTCGACCTGAAACTCCCGTTCGCCAGTCGGGACGGTCATCGAGTTCTGGACGGCCGCTCGCTGGCGCGGCAGATCGACGAACTGCTGGGGGCCGAACCGACCGGAGTTCTCGCGGCGACAGCCCAGGACGCGCTCGCCAGGGGACTCGCGTCGGTTGCGATCGAGGCTGGGAGAACTCGTGGCGTCGACGCAATCGGGTTCTCCGGTGGGGTGGCATACAACGAGGCGATTTCCAAGTGCATTCGCGGACGGGTCGAGGCCGCCGGCTTCGAGTATCTCGATCACGAGCTGGTCCCTCCGGGCGACGCCGGCATCTCCTACGGGCAAGCCCTCGTCGCCTCGGCCCGTCTCCATCAGTGACCCGTCGACCTCCCGGTCGGGGGATTTTATCGCGGTGACCTGCCGGCTGTTTTTTCCGTGTTGTCCCCACTCCAGCGTGAATCGCGTTCCCAGTATTACGAAAACACAACAAAGTATTATCAGCCGGCTCGCGAACCGTGTGTTGATGAGTCTCGAAGGTGGACCGGCTCCCCCTCGACCGGTCCCCAGAGAGGCGGTTGACCGGGGTGGAAACCCGGCAGATCCGCGTTCCGCGGGAGCCAGAGCGAACAACGGGCCCGAGATGAACAGACGGTCCGCACTCAAAGCGAGTGGGACAGTCGGCCTCTTCGCTCTCTGTGGCTGTCTTGGCGGCACGAGCGGTCGAGTGAACGAACGAACGGTCGTCGACGGCGTCGGTCGGGAGGTGGCGGTCCCCGGCACGGTCGATCGAGTTATCGGCCTCGGGCCTGGAGCGCTCCGACAGATCGTCTACGTCGACGGAACCGAGCGGCTCGTCGGCGTCGAGCGCGGCGAGGAATCGGAGTTCCAGACCCTCCCCTACAACGCCGCGAACCCGAAACTCGGGGAGCTGCCGATCGTGGGCAATTCGGGCCCCGAGGCCGCCGGGGACGCCGAGTCGGTCCTCGAGGTCGACCCGGACGTGGTCTTTCTCTCCTCCATCGGCGGGTACCAGGCCGCCGATCAGCTCACCGACCAGACCGGCATCCCGACGGTGGTACTGGATATGCCCTTCCTCACGGACGCCGACGGCCGATCGGCGTATTTCGAAAGTTTGGAGCTGGTCGGCGAGGTTCTCGGGGTCTCCGAACGGGGCGAGGCACTCGTTTCGGACGTGCAGTCCATGCTCGCGGAACTCCGCGACCGGGCCCCGGACACGCCGGCGGCGAGCGCGTACGTCGGTGGAGTGAGCTTCAAGGGATCCCAGGGGTTGACGACGACCCGAGTTCCCTACGCTCCGTTCTTGCTTTCCGGGATCCGGAACGTGGCCCGTGACATCGAGACGGCTCACGTCTCGGTCGAGGTTTCATCGGAGTCCCTTCTCGCCTGGGATCCGCATGTGATCTTCTGTAGCGTGCAGAATCTGCCCCTTGTTCGCCAGGACCTCCGTCGACATCCCGAACTCGAGAACCTTTCGGCCATTCGTGCGGATCGAACCCACGTCATGCCCCCGGTCTCGCACTATCACGAGAACCTCGGCACGATGCTCGTCAACACGGCCTACGTCGGGTCGGTACTGCACCCGGATCACTTTGGCGAGTTGCGGATCGAAGACTGGGCCGACAGGGTTTACGAAACCCTGCTCGGCACGTCGCCGTTCGAAACCCTTCAGGAGCAACAACCCGCCTACAAGCGTGTTTCGCTCGTGGACGGTGGTGGATGATGGACGGGACCGAAGGACTGGGCGCGGCGACCGAAACGCGGGCTGTCGACCAGTACGTCGGCCTTCGGACCCGCCGGTTACTCGTGCTGTTCGGCGGGGTCCTCGTCCTCGCAGTCGTGGCCGTCCACGCCCTACTCGTTGGCTCGATCGAGCTCCCCCTTTCGACCGTGATCGAGGCATTAGGTGGCTCTGCGGCCCCGATGGCCGAGCGGGTGGTCTGGCAGGTCCGGTTGCCGCGCATCCTCGGGGGCGCGCTCGCCGGCGCGGGGCTCGCATACGTCGGAACGGCCATGCAATCGATCCTTCGCAACCCGCTCGGTGCGCCATACACCTTGGGGATCTCGCAGGCGGCAGCATTCGGGGCGGCCCTCTCGATCACCGTCACCGGAATCGAATCCGCGGCGGGTTCGGTTTTCGGCCCGTACCTGACGACGGGCACGGCGTTTCTGGTTGCACTGTCTTCGACGAGCGTGATCCTGCTTTTGATCCGTTTCAAGAACGCCTCTCCCGAGACGTTGATCCTGACTGGCGTGGCCCTTGGAGCCGTGTTCAACGCCGGGATCACGGTCATCCAGTATCTCGCTTCGGACACCGAGGTCGCGGCGATCGTCTACTGGACCTTCGGCGATCTCGGACGGCTCACCTGGACGACAGTCGCCGTCATGGGCGTGGGCGTGGTCGCGAGCGCCGGGTACTTCAGCTTCCACGCGTGGCAATATACGGTGCTGGACGCCGGCGACGAAACCGCCGCCAGCCTGGGAATCGCCGTCGAGCGGCTCCGGGTGATCGGCATGATCGTCGGGGCCTTCGCGACGGCAATCGTCATCTCCTTTGTCGGGATCATTGGATTCGTGGGACTGGTCGCCCCACATATCGCCCGGAAGGTCGTCGGGACCGACGAGCGGGTCTTGCTCCCGGCCAGCGGGCTGGTGGGGGCGATACTGCTGGTGGGGGCGGACACGGTCGCCAGAACGGCCTTCGATCCACTTACTTTGCCCGTCGGCGTCCTGACGGCATTCCTCGGGGCACCGCTTTTCGTGTACCTCGTCATCGCCGGGAGGGAGCACTGGTGACTCTCCGTATCGAGGATTTGGCCGTCTCGTTCGATGACCGGACCGTGCTCGACGGAGTTTCCCTGGCTGTTGAGTCCGGATCGATCGTCGCGCTCCTCGGTCCGAATGGGGTCGGGAAATCGACGTTGTTGCGATCGGTCGTCGACGTCCTCGAACCCGACCGCGGCCGGGTGACACTCGATGGCCGGAATCTCGGCGGCCTCTCCCGGCGCGAACGAGCGGCCGAACTTGCCTACGTCCCACAATCTGAGACTCCGACGTTTAGCTCGACGGTCTTTCAGTCGGTGCTGTTGGGCCGCGCCCCATATACCACCTGGCGGCCCGCTGCAGCCGACAGAGAACGGGTCAATAGAGCGCTGTCTCGGCTCGGACTCTCTTCGTTGTCGGGCCGGCACCTCGACGAGTTGAGCGAGGGACAGCGACAGAAAGTCAGAATCGCTCGGGTTCTCGTCCAGGAGCCGACGGTCCTGTTGCTTGACGAACCGACTGCAAGTCTGGACCTTCGCCACCAACAGGAAGTGCTCGGGCTGTTGGAGGAAGTCGTCCGAACGGACGACCGGGCGGCCCTCGTGGCGATGCACGATCTGGAGCTCGCCGCCCGGTTCGCCGACCAGGTCGTGCTCGTTTCCGACGGCTCGATCTACGCCACTGGTGATCCCATTGAAACCCTCACCGAGGACGTCATCGAGACGGTCTATGGCGTCTCGGCAACCCTGGAACGGGTCGAGAGTGGCCTCCACCTCGACGCGGTTTCGGAGGGGAGCGAATAATATTAGCAATTGCTCAAATAACAAGTTTTAATATCTGAAGGCAATATATTGTTAACTACGAATGGCACACATCCACCTTCCAGAGGGGGCGCTTCCGCTCTGGGCGGTCGTCGTCTGGTCGTTGCTCGCGGCCGGAGTACTCGGGTACGCGGTGTACGCGTTACGGCGGAAGGGTCTCGAAGCCCGCCACGTCGCCCTCGGCGGCATGGTCGCCGCTGCAAGTTTCGCGGTATTTCAGATCAATATTCCCGTTCTCGGTGGGGTTCATCTCTCGCTGAACGCCCTCGTCGGCATTCTGGTCGGACCGGCGCTCGGCGCAATCGTCGCGTTCGTGGTCAACGTCCTGTCGGCGCTACTGGGCCACGGCGCTTGGGGGTTTCTCGGTGCGAACACGCTCGTCGGAGTCGTCGAAGTGCTTGGAGCCTACTGGGTTTTCTACGGGCTTCGGAATCGCCAGTGGGACCACTTCCCGGCGGCGACGGTGGGAACGTTGGTTGGTCTCGGAGCGGGATCGATCTTGATGGGTGTAATTCCGGTTGTGAGCGGCATTCGTGGCGTCGCGATCACGGGTGGCGATCTCGCCGTGTACATGGCGGCACTTGTCGCCGTCAACTTCGGTGTCGCCGTCATCGAGGGACTCCTCACTGGATCGATCGTCCAGTACATCGCCTCGATTCGACCCGATCTTCTGGGTGAATCCACGACGTCTCGATCCGCCGGCGGAGAACGAACCGACCGAACGGGGGCGATCGAAGAATGAAACGGTTGACACAGTATCTTCTCGCGCTCGGAGCGATCGGCATCGCGGCGGTCTTTGCCGCACTCGGCTTCACCTACACTGGTGGGGCTGTTCCGTGGGGCGAGCGGTTCGCGGCCGTGATGCAGGGTGGGGCCAAAGGCGGTGGCTCTCTTTTCCAATTTGGTCGCGGTGGACTTGGTGGCTTCTTCCTCGCTGGGCCGCTCCGGGACGACGTGTCGTCTTTTGCCTTCATCCTCGTCCTCCTGGTGGGTCTGAGTGTCGGACTGTACTGGTGGAAAGGAGCGTCCTCCGGGAAATGACCGGAGAAAATTATGAGTGAACTCACGAGTCACGTCCCCGATCCACGCCTGCTTACAACCTATGCGGAGCACGGAAACGGTCCGCTTCACCGCGTGAATCCCTGGACGAAAGCCGCGGTTCTTTCGATTCTCGTCGTCGCCGTGACGATCGCGGAAGGGCTCGGAACGATCACCGTGATATTCGGGGTGACCCTCGGCGTGTACTGGGCGGCCGGCTTGCCGGTCCGTCGTCTCGGTCGGTGGTACACCCTCCCCTTCGTCTTCGTGACCGTTATCGGCGGTCCACTCGCCTTTGGCATTCCCGGAACGCCGATCGTGGCGGTTTCACATCCGTTCGGCGAGTTGTCACTCACCGGTTCCGGGGTGATAACGTATCTCTCCCTTCTCGGCCGTGGCCTCACCGTGGTCACGTTCTCCCTCGCCGTTTGGATGACGACCCGGTATGCCGAAGTTGTTTACGTGCTGGGCCGATCGCTCCCGACGCCGATCGATCAGGTCGCCCTCTTCGCCTATCGGTTTACCTTCGTGATCCTCGAAGTGATCGAGGAACTGCTCAAGGCGACCCGGTCCCGGGGCGGTACCATCCGAAAGGACTTCCGGGAAAATCGCGGACTCTACGGACGCATCTTCGGCCATACGTTTATCCGGGCCCTCGAACGGTCGGAGACGCTCCTGAAAGCAATGGAATCACGCGGGTATCACGGCGACCTCACCGTGTACGGTCGGGTCGACCGACCGCCTTCACGCGAACTCCTCGCGCTCGGGGCGATGACACTCGCCGTGGGCTGGTATGCATTCGCGGTTCGGTACGGGGTCCATCTATGAACTCGGAAACGACGATCGAAGCGGACCTGCCCAAGGCGGACAGTCGCCCGGCTGGCTGCGAACACGAACACCCTTTCGACTACGAGACCGAGCCGGTCGTCGCGCTTCACTGTCTCTCTCACACGTATCCGGACGGAACCTCCGGCGTACACGACGTGACTTTTGCCGTTCACGCGGGGGAGACTGTCGGCCTGATTGGCGGCAATGGCGCCGGCAAATCGACACTCATGGAACACCTGAATGGGCTGCTCGAGCTACAGGTTGGTGAACTCCGGGTAAACGGGGAGCCGATCACCGCCGACAACGTGTCGCTGGCCCGGCGGGAGGTGGGTTTTGTCTTCCAGGATGCCGACTCACAGATCGTCGCGCCGACCGTCATCGATGACGTCATGTTCGGGCCGCTCAACTATGGCGCCGACCCGGATGAGGCCCGGAAACGGGCCGCAGCGGCCCTCGAAAGGTTGGACGCAGCCCATCTCGTCGATCGGGTTCCCCACCACCTCAGCGGCGGCGAGAAACGGCTCGTGGCGATCGCCGGGGTCCTCGCAATGGATCCGAGTGCGATCGTGATGGACGAACCGCTTGCGGGACTCGATCCGGCCCGCGAACGACGGGTCCGCTCGGTCATCGAATCACTGCAGGCCGACGATATTGGACTGGTCATCGCCACCCACGACGTCGACTTCGCAGCGGCCGTGAGCGACCGACTCGTGGTCATGAACGACGGGAACGTCGTTGGATCGGGGGCTCCAGAGCACGTCTTCTACGACGACGCGCTGCTCGAGCGGGCGAATCTCCGGCCACCGACGGCCGCACGAATGGCCCGCGAGCTCGGCTACGAGGACCGTCGACCGGTGACTGAAGCCGACTTGCTCGAGCTACTCGAGAGCCAGCCGATGTAAGGTAATTTCCGGCCCCGCTCAATCGGACGCGTCGATGGCCCGTCGAAGACCCGCCTTGCGGTCCGATCCCCTCGAGGCCGACGCTCTCTCGGAGAAAGTATCCGTCACATTCGCTTCGAGGGCCGATTTCCCACTCAGAAGTCCGCAAGCGATCCCCTGACTTTCTCGAGTCGTCGCTTCACGCTGGGATAGCGCTCGAGATCCCGATGCGGGAGAAACATCGACTCCATGAATTCGTCGTTGAACCGGTCCAGGGTCGCCAGTTCGACGTATTCGACCCGTTCGATGATTTCTGTCGCGGTCTCCCGGGCGGTCTCGTCGAGGAGGGCGTAAATCGCCCCGTAGCCAGCCGCGTTCCCGAGGAAATCGACTGCTTCGACCCGCGTTTCCGGGAAGAGTCCCAGCAGTGACGCCGCGCCCGGGTCGATCGAATTCCCGAAGCCACCGGCCATGACGAGCTGATCGACGGTGTCGACGCCGGCCTCCTCCAGGAGCAGCGTCGTGCCCGTCTGGATGGCCGCCTTCGCGTGCTGGATTTCCCGAATGTCCATCTGCGAGATCACGATTTCCTCCCCATGTCCCGTATTTGCCTCCTCGACCAGCACGAAAATTCGCTCCTCGTCCGGCCCGTCCCGAATCCGCGGGCTCGCTGCCGGCTCCGTCAATCGCCCCCGGCGCGAAATCGCGCCGACCTCGAACAGGGCGGCGACCGCGTCGAGGAGCCCGGAGCCGCAGATTCCGACCGGGCTCGTCCCGCCGATGACCCCCAGCTCCGGCTCCCAGGTTTCCGCGTCGAGGGACACCCGCTCGATTGCGCCCTGTTTCGCCTGGACCCCATCGGTGATTTCGGCCCCTTCGAGGGCCGGCCCCGCCGGGGCCGACGCGGCGAGCAACTGGTCGTCGGTCGAGACCCCGATTTCGCCGTTGGTTCCGATGTCGATGTACACCGTCGTCCCCTCCCGCTCGAAGACGTTCGCCGCCAGGAGATCCGCGACGAAATCCGGCCCGACCCAGCCGCCGATGATCGGCAACCAGGCCGCAGTCCCGGACTCGTTGATCGGGACGTCGAGGTCGCGGGCGTCGTACTCGAGGAGCCCGTGGGCGGCTGGGATGTAGGGCGATACCGTGACGTACGTGGATTCGATTTCGAGAAAGCAGTGGTGCATCGCCGTGTTCCCGACGAAGACGGCGTCCATGATCGTCGAGGGGTCGACCCCGGCCGTCTCGGTCACTTCCTCGATCATCTCGGCGACGGCGGTTGCGACTTCCCGGTGTAACGTCGCTCGCTCCTCGGGGCCCCGCTGGGCGAACTCGACCCGGCTGACGATGTCGCCGCCGTGGGGACGCTGTGGATTCAGCCTGGAGGTGGTCGCACAGATCTCCCCCGTGACGAGATTCGCCAGATAACAGGCGAGCGTCGTCGTCCCCACGTCGACGGCGATCCCGTAGATTTCTGCCTGCTGGCCCGGGAACACTGTCCGCAATTCCCGTTCTCTGAAGACGATCGGCGTCACTCGGAGCGTCTCCCGGTCGCCGGCAGCCCGTATTCGGTTCGGGAGCTCCTGGAGCCCGCGACGGTCGACGCTGTCGACCTCGAGGTCGTATTCCGCGGCGAGTCCGTCGAGCACCCGTTCCCGATCCGCCTGGGTATCCTCAAGGCTCGGTGCGTCGAGGCGGAGCGGGTAGGGTCGGGCTGCTGGCCGTCGTTCGAAGTCCATTGCCCGCCCTTCGGTCATGATGACGCCCTGGTCGAGCCGCGACTTCGGGGGGACGAACACCTCGACACTTCCCTCCTGAATACGGGCCTCACAGCCGAGGCGGACTCCCGCCTCGAGGGCGTCCTCGCCGAGAATCGAGCGTTCGGCTTCCGTCACCGACGAGAGGTTTTCACCCCCTGCTTCCACTTGGACGCGGCAGGTTCCACAGACACCGTCGCCGCCACAGAGGGCCTGGATTTCCACACCTTCTCGCTCGGCGAGTTCGAGCAGCGTCTCCTCGGTCCGGCTGGTCGCCTCGATTCCCCACGGCTCGAATGTCACGTTCCGCGCTGTCTTCATCCCTTTCAAGGCGTTTACCGGCCGATCGATTCGACGCCGATTCACCCGAAGGCGCTGGGTGCTCCGGGATCGGCTCCTCCGCCGCTTAGAGCGTCGCCAGTTCCTTCCCCTGATGTCGAGCTTCTTCGATGATTTCCTGTAACCGCTCGTCGACGTCCTCGTCGAGCGGCTCCGGATCGGCGGCTTCGAGCAGTTCGTTCACGCGCTCGTGGGCGGCGTCCATCCCCACGTCCGGATACCAGTTCTCCTTCTCGCGCTTTTTCATCAGGTCGGCCATGAACAGCTCGGATTCGCCGTACTTCCGGGTGTGGGCTTCCGAAAGGAAGGTGCCACCGTGACCGACCTCGTCGATGACGTCGAGCGCGAGAGTCTCGGCCGAAACCTCGAAGCCGTTGCAGACCCGCTCGACCATGCCGCCGATCTCGTCGAGGGCCGTTAACACTTCGAGGCTATTGCGGAACCCGCTGCCGATGACTCCCAGGTCGTGGATCAGGTTCTGGCCGGCGAGCACGGAGCCATACAGGGAGATTGTCGTCTCCGAGCCCAGCTGGAAGTCCGAGCCGAACGAATCCGAGATACCGCCGGTCCCGAAGACGGGCACCCCGTACTGGCGGGCCCACTGGCCAGTGAAGGACTGGTAGAACAACCGCTCGGGGAGGTAGTAACAGTGGCTTCCGAGCCGCATGTCCATCGGCACCGGGAGGGAACCCATCAACATTGGCGTGCCCGGGTTGTTGAGTTCGCCGATGACGATGCCACCGAGGGACTCGGCAAGCCCCAGCGCGGCCGTCCCGGCGATGGTCATCGGGCCGGTCGCCCCCATGTCGGGCATTGGGCTCGAGATGAGTGGCAGGCCCGCACGCGTCCACTCGAGCAGGGATTCGGTCGTTTCCCGCCGCAGATAGAGGGGCGAAACCGGTTCGTTGTACATCGTCACCAGGTTCTTGTTGGAGACGTCCTCGGCTTCGGCGACGAGTTCGACCATTTCGACCAGCTTTTTGGTCATCTCCCCGCCGTAGTGAGAGAGGATGCAGTTGTGCTTCTCGTTGTGTGCCAGCAACTCGTAGAGGCTGACAAAGCCCAACATCGGTTCGTCCTGCAGCGTGTACATCGCCCAGCTCATGTCGATGTTGGGTAGTTCGTTCTGCAACTCGACCGAGTCCCGGAGGTCCTCCCTGGTCGGCGGCCGTTCCGTTTCGGCCTCGTAATCGTAGACGTAAGGGGGCCCGTTACAGGAGGAGAGGAAGGAGCGCTCGGGCTCCATCAATACGTCCTGGTCGGGATCCCGGGCCGACAGCCTGATCGAACGTGGCGCCTTCTCGACGCTTTCGTTGACCAGATGGGCCGGAATCTTCGCGATGTCGGTTTCCCGATCCACGTCTGCACCGCCACGCTCCAGCAGATCCATCGCCTCCTCGTTCTCGATCTTCAGTCCGGTCTCTTCGAGGATCTGCAGGGCCGCGTTGTGGATGGCCGTGACCTGTTCTGCTGTCAGTAGTTGAAGCTGGCCGCCTTTGATTCCAGTGCGCATCCTGTGTCACCCCGCGATTGCCGCCTGCCGGGATTCACCGAGCTTTTCCACCGATTCGAATGCGTTCGCGCCGTAGAGGTCCGCGCCGATCTCGCTGCTCCACTCCTCGGTGACCGGCGCGCCCCCGACCATGACCGTCACCTCCTCCCGGATGCCCTCAGCCTCCAGCTCCTCGATTATTTCTCGCTGCTTTTCCTTCGTTGTCGTGAGCATGGCCGAGGCCCCGACGGCGTCGGCGTCTCGTTTCTTCACTTCCTCGACGAACTCCGTGGCGGGAACTTCGACCCCGAGATCGATCACCTCGTATCCGTTCGCCGCGAGCAGCGAGGAGAGGATCTTCTTCCCGATGTCGTGGATGTCCCCCTCGACGGTCCCCAGAATGACCTTTCCCTCGCTCTCACGCGTTCCACCGGCGTCCAGGATTTCCTGCTCGAGGATCTCCCGGGAGGCGTTCATCGCGTCCCCGGCACTGGTGAGATCGAAGAGGAAGAGCTCACCGTGCTCGAATTTGTCCCCGATGTCCCGCAAGACTTCGGTCGCCGCCTCGATGGCTTCCTGTGGGTCGACCCCTTCCTCGAGGGCCTTTCTGGTTTTTTCTTCGGCCAGTTCCTCGTCGAAGTTTCGGATCGCCGATTGCAATTCTTCGAGTGTTTCACCCATATATCATGATTGTTCGTGCACGTAATTAAATTGTCACCCACTACATATTGGTGCGGGATAAATCCGATAATTATAATTATCGCTTTATCTACACTCTACTTACACTAGCAAAATACTGGTTTAATAAAGCCTCTGTAAGGCAAATTCGGTGAAATTTTGCCGCATATCTGTCCACGTCCGGCTCAATTGCATTGAATAATAAATAATCTGTAATAGTGGTAGCTGTTCTAAGAAAATTGGTATCATTGTCCTGTTGCCGTTTTGCGAGGGGGATCCACCCACTCACCGGAGCCCCCTTTCGGTTCGAGGCGGGTTCCAGCAGGTCAGGTCCGAAATACCGGCAATATCAACCGCTAACGTGTCTGGAAAGCTACGTGGCGATATTGCAGTCCGGAACCAATCGGTCCTCTTCTTTGATCGAGTGCT
>JBKGZU010000094.1:0-5711 GCA_046543215.1 Halodesulfurarchaeum sp.
TCCGGTCCCTGGCTCCGCAAGCCAGGAGGATAGTCCACTACCCTACCAGGACTCACTCTCGCTTGGCCCCTCGCCGGTATATCCGTTACGGACCTGAGTTTCGAGTCCCGAGCGGTGTGGTTGGTCCGGGGCGGTCCAGGCGACCGTCGACCCCACCACCGTCGACCCAAACCCTGGAATACCGCCGGACCCAACCCTGGGCACGGAGATGCCAGTCGACACCCGCGAGACCGCCACCGACGCCCACCGCCACCTCCGAAGCGACGATCGGCTTGCCGCCCTCATCGACCACCACGGGTACCTCGTCCTCCGACCCGCAGACGACCCGTTCCGGCGACTCGTGAAGGCTATCGCCCGTCAACAGGTCTCGATGGCCTCGGCCGCGGCCACCTGGGAACGGCTGACCGACGCCTTCGCAGTCACCCCGGCGGGGATGCAATCCGCGGATCCGGCCGCGCTCCAGGACGTCGGGCTCTCGTCGGCCAAAAGCGAGTACGTGAAAGCAGCGGCCGAAGCATTCGAGGAGCAAAAGTGGGGTCGAGCAGCCTTTGCGAACCAGTCAGACGAGGCCGTGATCGAGGAGCTGACGGAGATCCGGGGGATCGGGCCGTGGACCGCGAAGATGTTCCTGCAGTTCGGACTGGGCCGCAAGGACGTCTTCCCGGTCGAGGATCTGGGCATTCGAAAATCGATGCAGCGTCAGTACGGGATCGAGGGGCGGGCGGCAATGCGCGAGCGGGCCGCCGAGTGGGCCCCCTATCGATCGGTCGGGTCGCTTTACCTCTGGCGGGCCGGGGACGAGGAATGACGACAGGGGAACGTTTAGACCCCACTGCCCCGTGGGTCGGGGTATGAGACGTCCGCGATTCCGGGCGGCCGACGTGGCCCAGCAGGTCGTCGGCGGGCTGTTGCTCGCGGGTCCGTTCGTCGTCACCGAAGAGGTCTGGGTGCTCGCCGACGGGATGTCCGTCCTGCATACCCTGGTCGCGATGCTCGCCGTCGTGGTCGTCGGGTACAGCACGCTCTACAAAGCCGATAAAAACCGGGACGTGGAACGGGAGCGGAATTTTCTCGGCATTCCGCTCCGGTTCGTTTCCGTCCTTCTCGTGGCCATCGGGTCGGTGACGCTCCTGACGTTCGTCCTCGCCGCACCGCAGACCTTCGGGGCGGATTCGATGACCACCCTCACTGCGATCAGCATCGGCTCGATATTCTCGGTGATCGGGGCCGCGGCCGCCGACTCGCTCCTCTAACAAGCAAAGGTTCAAGACCGAACGCGCGGCCTAGTTCAACTCAATGGGCGATATCGAGACGATCTACGAGGATCTCGACACGGAGGAGGTCTCACTCGAGGAGTTCTGCGAGGCAGTCGATTCCAAGGTCGAGCAGATGGGCGGTCTCGCCGACGAGGAGACGGCAGCGATGTTGCTCGCCCACGAGCTCGACGACGGACAGGTGGAGGGTGTCGCGGACGTCGAGCCCGGGATGGAGGAAGTCGCCATCACTGCAAAGGTCCTCAGCGTCGGAGAGTTGCGGACCTTCGAGCGCGACGACCCCGACCAACCCGAGGGGCAGGTGCTCAACGCGGACGTGGCCGACGAGACGGGCCGGCTCCGGGTCTCCTTCTGGGACGACATGGCCAGTTCCGCCGACGCCGACCTCGAGGCGGGACAGGTATTAAATCTGAAGGGGCGGCCCAAGGAGGGCTACGACGGCGTCGAGCTGTCCGTCGATCGGGTCGAACCCGATCCGGACACCGAGATCGAGGTCGATCTCACCGACGAGTACCGGGTCGCCGATCTCGGGCTCGGGGCCTCGGACGTGAATCTCGTCGGTGAGGTGCTCGCGACCGAACCGGTCCGGACCTTCGATCGCGACGACGGCAGCGAAGGACAGGTCTCGAATCTCCTGGTCGGGGACGAGACCGGGCGCGTCCGGGTCACGCTGTGGGACGAGCAGGCCGAGCGGACCGAGGATTTCGGGCCCCACGACACCGTCGAAATCATCGACGGCTACGTGCGAGAACGTGACGGGTCACTCGAACTCCACCTCGGTGATCGTGGCGTCATCGAGGAGACAGACGCCGAGGTAAGCTACGTGCCGGACGCCACACCCATCGAGGCAGTCGAGCTCGACGAAACGGTCGACATCGCAGGCGTCGTCCGCTCCGCCGACCCGAAACGGACCTTCGACCGCGACGACGGAACCGAAGGGCAGGTTCGGAACGTTCGGGTCCAGGACGAGACCGACGACATCCGCGTCGCTCTGTGGGGCGAGAAAGCCGACCTCGAACTCGGACCGGGGGACGAGGTGTTGTTCGTCGACGTCGCGATCCAGGACGGGTGGCAGGACGACCTCGAGGCATCGGCGAACTGGCAGACGACCGTGGTCCCACTCGAAGACGGGATCGAGGGCGACCTCGACTCCGGGGCCGACGGCTCCGACACCGGGCTCTCGGCCTTTGGCGACACAGGTGAGGAATCCACCGACGGGGAAACAGCGCCGTCGGCCGGGACAGAACGGGAGACCGGAAGCGAGTCGGCTACCGAGACTGAAGCGGCCGAACCAGATTCGGAAGCGGCGAACCCCGAATCGGTCGAGTTTACGGGAGTCGTCGTCCAGGCCGGGAATCCGGTCATTCTCGACGACGGCGAACAGACGGTCACGATCCAGTCCGATCTCGACGTGGAGCTCGGTGAGGAGCTCACGGTGGCCGGCGAACTCGCTGACGGCGTCCTCGACCCCGAGCGGACCGGGTCCGACGGAAACAATTAAGCCGATCACCGCCCCGGATTGGGGATATGCGAGTCGAGCTTCCGTTTTCCCCCGTCGATTCGATCATCCGGGACCAGGCGGGGGACCTTCGGGTCAGCGCGGACGCCGCCGAGGCACTGGCCCGCCAGATCCAGGACGACGGCGCCGAAATTGCCGAACAGGCAGCCCAGCACACCGAAGCGGCGGGCCGCAAGACCATCATGGTCGAGGACTTCGGTGACGTCGAAGTGCCATCCCGAGATTCCCTCACGCTTCCGGTGGCGCCGGTCGACCGGATCGCCCGACTCGACGTGAACGACCGGTTCCGGGTGGCCGAAGACGCCCGGCTGGCACTGGCCAACCGCCTCGAGGGCCGGGCCGCCGAGATCGCCGCCGGTGCCCGAGAACTCGCGGAACACGCGGGCCGGCGGACGATTCAGGCCGAGGACATCGAACTATTCGTCGACCTCTGTCCGTGAGCGGGGACTCGGATCGAAGTACGCGGCGAGTTCCCGGCCGAATTCCGGTGACAGTTCCGCCACGTCTGGGCCGGTGAGGACGGTGTACCCGTCCTCCAGTGCGGGCTCGATCTGGGCGCCAAGTGCGACGTCGAAGAGCCGAGTGGCCACGAAATCACGGGCGGTCGTCGTCTCCCGTTCCCGCTCGACGACGTATCGGTCGCCCTCGATGTAAGGGCCCGTGGTCGGTTCGTCGGCATAGGTTTCATAGAAGCGCTGTGCATGGGGGGCTGCGTGAACTGGCGGGCCCTCGTGACGCTCGATGCCCGGCAGCTCCGCGACGGCCAGTTCGACGAACAGGACGGCCCGCTCTCGGGCCCAGGTCGCGCTTCGAAGCACCTCGAAGTCCGCCTTCTCGAGGCCCCGTACCAGTCCCGAGAGCGAGCGCCTGAGCTGGGGGTAGAGCTGGTCGTCGACCAGTTCGGGTGGGTCGAAGACGACGGCGATCGGGGTGGTTCCCCGCCCGGAGACGACCGTGCGGACCGCTTCTGGGCCCATCGATTCGGGTGCTGGTGGGAAAAAGAAGTCCAGGTCGGGGTCGGCGAGGAACTCCCTCGAGAAGTGGACGAGCCGCGAGACGTTTTCGATCGCAACGACGGCAGCGACGTTTCGCTCGGGATCGGTCGGGTCCACGACGACGAGGGGATCGTCGAAGCTGGCTGCCCCGTGGTCGGCCGGGTCCAGATGGACCGGCGGCTGCCACTTTCGCGCGGCCTCGAGCGTCTCCCGGAAGCCGCCGTACTCGAGGACGAGAAGTTCGGCAATGTATCCGGAGTAGCCCCGGGTCCTGAGATCGCTCCCGTAGGCACCGATGCCCTTGAGGAACTGCTTGAAGTGTCTGACCGCCGTGGCCGAGGAGTCGTCGAGTCGGGACTCGAGGTAGGCGTTGTGGAACGGGGTTCGATCGACTGCAGACTGGATCTCGGTGGCGTCGGCAACGCCATAGCAGGGAACCAGGTCGACGTCAAACCCGTCGTACTCGCCCGTGACGTAGGGATGCTCGGCGTATTCCAGGTGGCCATCCGGGAGCACTGCCCGTCCGACCTGCAGCCCGTAGCGTTCGAGATCCGCCCGCGGGAGCGACGGGTCGAACTGCACGAAGACGTCGATGTCGCGGTCGCCGCTCACCCAGGTCCCGCGGGCGGTCGAACCGACGTGAAGGACGGTGGCAGCGACGTCGAGGTCCTCGATAGCAGATGCTGTCCGCTGGAGGAGTGACTCGACCGCCGCCTCGAGCCTGGCTCGCTCCGCCGGATCCGGATCGACCCGTTCGCCGACGCGTTCGAGCACCGCCTCGTACCCGCCACCGGTCGTCATAGCTGCCTATTGCCGGGGCCGCCCCGAAAGCATATCGATGGTCACCTAGATCATTGCGAGCGGGGTCATGATGGCAACCCCGACCGCGACGCCGGCGACGAGCTCGGGGCGGCCGCCCCGCGGGAGATCCTCGCCGAGGTCGAGTGCCTCCGGGATGAATTCGGTGAGGACGAGATAGACCATCGCGCCAGCGGCAAAGCCGAAGCCGAAGGGGAGGAATTCGCGGGCGTGCCTGACGAACGCAAACGCGAGCACCGCGCCGACCGGTTGTGGCAGGCTCGAAAAGATCGACCACCAGACCATCTTCCAGTTCGAGACGCCCATCGCCCGAAGCGGAATCGAGATCGCGGTGCCCTCCGGGACGTTGTGTATCGAGATGGCGACGGTCATGAAGATGGCCAAAAGCGGAATCGTAAATCCGAGGACTGTCGGGCCAGTCCCCAGGTTCAGATCCGCAAAGGAGACCCCGACCGCCACGCCCTCTGGAAAGCTGTGCACCGTGAGGATCCCCAGAATCAGGACGAGTTTCTTGAAGTCGGCTTCGGCGTACTCCCGGGGGTCGATCTCGGCGTGAGTGATGACCCGGTGGCTCACGATCACGAGGAGCACGCCGACGATCAACCCCGGAACGATGTCCTGGATCGTCCCCTCGGCCAGCCCCTCCTTGAGCAGGCCGAACACGGAGGCGGCGACCATGATCCCCGAAGCCAGACCCCAGAGCCCCACGTTCCAGCGGTCGGGGATGTCCTCGGCGAGGAAGAACGGCAGGGCGCCGAGGCCGGTCGCGAGGGCCGTCACCAGCCCCGCGAAAAAGACCAGCGTCAAATTGGCCAGCAGACTCATCCGTTGTCCAATCGAATCCGTTCCGCGTAGTTAAAATTTCGGAAGAAAAGTTCGTAGAAACTAAATTAGTCTTTCCTAACGTGAAGATTTTCGAGCCGAACGTGAGCCGGGTCGAGGAAAGGTGTCCGGGGCCAATACTGGGAAAGTCGTGGCCGGGCGAAACGAAAGCCCTATCAAAAGTAGCCAAGTACCGTAATCCAGGCCGCCGTAGCTCAGCTGGTAGAGCACTCCGCTGTTAACGGAGTTGTCCCAGGTTCGAGCCCTGGCGGCGGCGCTTCT
>JBKGZU010000095.1:0-5628 GCA_046543215.1 Halodesulfurarchaeum sp.
ATACGAGCGTGGTCCTCTCCTCGCCGGTCGAGTGCGAGCAGTTCCCGCTGCCGATTGAGGAAGCATAGGGGCCCCGTTTTCTGGGTACTTTTCTCGAAGCCCCTGTGTCAATAGCTCTCGTCGGATCCGTTCGTCGAGTCGTGGATCGGCGGGGATGAATCGTCTGTAGCGGGCAAAACAAGTCGTTCGGCTGTTCGGAGAGACTCGCTTCGCTCGCCTCTCTTTCCTCACGGGCAAATCGCGCCCGTTCGGCTGTTCGGAGACTCCCTTCGGTCGTCTCCTACATCGCACCGCCCATACCGCCCATGCCGCCCATACCGCCGCCCATGCCACCGGCACCTTCGTCCTCCTCGCCTTCGGTGGAGAGGTCGCCGGCGGAGATGATGTCGTCGATCTTCAGGACGAGGTTGGCGGCCTCGGAGGCGGAGCTCAGGGCCTGCTCCTTCGAGTGGGCGGGTTCGACGATCCCGGCCTCGAAGGTGTCCTCGATCTCGCCGGTGAAGACGTTCAGCCCGGCGCGCTCGTCGCCGCCCTCGTGGGCGGCCCGCATCTCGACCAGGGTGTCGATCGAGTCGAGACCGGCGTTGCTCGCGAGCACGCGCGGCACGAGTTCGAGGGCGTCGGCAAAGGCCTCGACGGCCAGCGCCTCGCGACCCTCGACGCCGTCGGCGTAACTCCGGACGCGGTCGGCCAGCTCGACCTCGATGGCGCCACCGCCGGGGAGCACCCGGCCGTCGGTGAGCGCCTGGGAGGCGACGTCCAACGCGTCCGTGACGCTCCGCTCGACTTCGTCGACGACGTGGTCGGTCGCGCCGCGAAGCAGGAGCGTGACGCCGTGGGCGCCGTCCCCGCTGCCCTCGACGTAGAACATGTCGTCCGTCTCGTCGCGGGTCACCGAGCCGTGGCCCAGATCCGCTGCGGTGGCCGACTCGAGGTCCGTGACGATGGAGGCCCCGAGGACGTCCTGCAGGAACTCGATGTCGCTCTTGCGAGTGCGCCGCACCGCGAGAATGCCCTCTTTCGCGAGGAAGTGCTGGGCCATGTCGTCGATGCCCTTCTGGCAGAAGACGACGTCCGCCCCGATCTCGGCGATGTGATCGACCTTCTCGCGGAGCTGTTTTTCCTCCTGTTCGAGGAACTGCTGGAGCTGGTCGGGGCTGTCGAGGGAGACGGTCGTGTCCGTCTCGGTTTCCTCGACCTCGATGGCCTCGTTGAGCAGGAGGACCTCGGCGTCCTCGACCGAATCGGGCATGTTGTCGTGGACCGGGTCCTTGTCCACGACGGCGCCGGAGAGCAGTTCGCTCTCGCTGACCTGCCGGCCGGTCTGGGTCTCGAGTTCGATGTCGTTCAGGTCGATGACCGTCGAGCCGTCCTCGGCGTCGATGGCCACGGTCTGGAGGGCCTGGTAGAGCAGATCCGAGAGCAGCTCCTTGTCGAGTTCGGCGCCCTTGCCCGTCATGGAGGTCTCCGCGACGCTCCGGACGAGGTCCTCGTCATCGGGATCGACCGTGATCGAGATCGCGTCGACTTCCTCCCGGGCCTTCTCGGCGGCCAGGTTGTAGCCCTGGATGACCGCCGTGGCGTGGATGTCCTGGTCGAGGAGCTCCTCGGCCTCCTTGAGGAGTTCGCCGGCCACGGCGACGGCGGTCGTGGTGCCGTCCCCGGCCTCGTCCTCCTGGGTCTCGGCGACCTCGACGATCATCTCGGCGGTCGGGTCGTCGATGTCCATCTCCTGGAGGATGGTCACGCCGTCGTTCGTGATGGTGACGTCGCCCATCGAGGAGACGAGCATCTTGTCCATCCCCTTCGGACCGAGCGTACTGCGGACCGAATCCGCGACCGCGCGTGCGGCAGAAATGTTGTGCTCCTGTGCGTCCTTGTCCTTCATCCGCTGGGCGTCATCTCCCATGATGATCATGGGCTGGCCCTGCATTCGTCGCTCTGCCATAGTCAGATGCCGATTGTTTGTCCTTCTATAAAAGGATTCGGTATCGGGGCCGGCCGGGGCCGGCAAAGCGCTCGACCAAATCGCAAGCCGACGCCCGGCCGGTCCGCTCAGCGGTGATCTCGCGTTGGAGAAAAACGCCGGGACTGGGATTTGAACCCAGAACCCCTAACGGGGACACGCTTTCCAGGCGTGCGCTTTGCCATTCGGCCACCCCGGCTCGTCTCCTGCTAACCGACTCCGCGAATTAAACCTGTCTTTTCCGTGCCAGTCGCCCCTCGACGAGCCAGCCCAGGCCCGCCGTCGCCGCGAAGACGGCGACGGCCACCGGGAACAACCGCAGCAATCCGAGTTCCAGCACGGCAAAGAGGCGGCCAGTCTGGACCAGCACGAGGAACGCGAGGCCGCCAGCGAGTCCCCAGAGGAGACTCGCCTTCGTCCGGTCGTCCATGCCCGGGCCTACTAGGCGGCCGCGATCGCTTCGATCTCGATCTTGGCGCCCTTCGGCACTTCGCCCACTTCGAAGGCGCTGCGGGCCGGCGGATTGTTCTGGAAGTACTCCTCGTATGCCGCGTTCATCTCGTCGAACTCGGTGATGTCGGCCATGAGGACCGTGACCTTGAGCACGTCCTGCATCGTCAGCCCCTCCTCTTCGAGGATGGCCTTGACGTTTTCGAGGGCCTGCCGGGTCTGGATTTCGATCGTCTCGTCGTCGAGGAGTTCCCCATCGGCGGTCATCGGGAGCTGGCCGGCAGTGAACAGGAGGTTGCCGTCCGTCGTTGCCTGACTGTACGCGCCGACTGCGGCGGGTGCCTCGGGGGTATCGATAATTCGTTTCATGATTCCATACTCTCGACGGAGGGTCATAAATGCAGGCAAAACGATCCCGCTCGACCGCTCCGACGCGTTCGTTCAGGTTCGGATTTCGACCTGCAAACCGGCCGCCCGAAGTTCCTCCATGATCTGATCGACGTGTTCGTGCCCCCGGGTCTCGAGGTCGAGTTCGATCTCCGTGGCGTCGATGGCAAAGGACTGTCTGGCCCGGTCGTGGTTGATCTCGTAAATGTTGGCCCCGGAGCCGGCGACGATGTTGAGGAAGTCCCGGAGGGCTCCCGGCCGGTCCTTCATGACCGTCCGGAGCTTCACGAAGCGTCCCCGATCGACCAGCCCGCGGCTCAGCACCGTCGTGAGGAGGTTGAGATCGATGTTGCCGCCGCTGAGGACCGGGACGATCGTCTCGTCCTCGGCGTAGTCGAACGTCTCCTCGATGGTCGCGGCGAGCGCGACGGCCCCAGCACCCTCGACGAGGGTCTTGGCCCGCTCCAGCAGGAGGGTCATCGCCGAGGCGATCTCGCTGTCGTCGACGGTCACGATCTCGTCGACCCGCCGTTCGATGATCGGCAGCGTGTTCTCGCCAACCGCGCCGGTCGCGATGCCATCTGCGATCGTGTCGACCGAATCAAGCTCCTCAGTCGCCTCCTTCGTGAGCGAGTTCGCCACCGTGGCCGCTCCCTCGGCCTGGACGCCGATAACCCGCGTGCCGGGTTTTTTCTCTTTGATTGCCGTCGCGATGCCGCTGATCAACCCGCCGCCGCCGATTGGGACGACGACGGTGTCCACGTCGGGACAGTCCTCGACGATCTCGAGCCCGATCGTTCCCTGGCCGGCCTGTACCGCCGGATCTTCGTAGGCGTGGACGTAGGTTCGACCGGTCTCCGCGGCAAGCTCGTGGGCTCGTTCCTGGGCGTCCGCGTAATCCTCGCCGTGGAGTTCGATTTCGGCCCCGTAACTCCGGGTCGCGTTGACCTTCGAGATCGGCGCGAACTCGGGCATGACGATGAGCGCGTCCACGTCGCTGCGCTCGGCAGCCAGGGCGACTCCCTGGGCGTGATTCCCCGCGCTCGCCGTGATGACCCCGGCCTCCCGTTCGCGATCCGAGAGCGTTCTGATGCGGTTTGTCGCCCCGCGAATTTTGAACGAACCCGTCCGCTGGGTGTTTTCGAACTTCAACTGCACGTCCGCCCCCGTCATCTTTGAAAACGTCCGCTGGGACTCGAGCGCGGTCCGCAGGGCCACGTCGGAAACGCGGTCCCGGGCCGCCTCGATGTCGGAGAGGCTGAGCATATCTTCGCTAGGCAACAGGGGTTGTTAACGGTTTGTGCTGAGCCAGGGTTTGGGCGAATCGATAGGAAGTGGTCACTGCGAGTCGGGACGTGGCTTGGGAAAATTCGGCATCGCTCTCGAGAAAACGTGGGGGAATGGCCCCGTTTGTCGGCCATCCTCCGAAGAAGGGAACGGTGGGAACGTTGGGAACGTGTGACCCGCAACTGGGTTAACACGGGGAGGGGTTATAATTCATTCCCATGCATGGTGAAAGTGAAACGGCCCGGCTTGTGGGAGTTTGAGGGTCTGAAACCCGATTGTCTGACGGTTGTCATTCGGTCGAAAGCCGGCGGATCTCGCCCCGAGTTAGCACACCCCGGAGCCCTCTCCGGGGCCGTCGCTTCAGCGCTCCTCGAGTGGAACGAACTCGCGATTCTTCGGTCCGATGTACCGTCCCCGCGGCCGGATGAGTTTGTTATCCGCCTGGTACTCGAGAACGTGGCCGATCCAACCGGTCGATCGGCTCATCGCGAAGACGGCCGTGAACATGTCCAGTGGAATGCCGAGCTGGTAGTAGATGGCCCCCGAGTAGAAATCGACGTTCGGAGCGACCCCCCGCTCCGGCAGCCCGACCTCCTCCGTGAGGTGGATCTCGATGTCCTCGAGGTATTCGAGCCAGTGGCAGTCCTCGGTCGCCTCCGAGAGTCGCGCGAGTTCGGACCGGAGAATCTCGGCCCGGGGGTCGAGCACGTCGTAGACCCGATGTCCCCAGCCGGGAACCCGCTCGCCGGAATCGAGCAGGTCCTCCGTCCACTTGGTGGCCGACAGGGGTCCCTCGTCGATCTCCAGCAGGGCCGACATGACCTTCTGATTCGCGCCGCCGTGCAGCGGTCCCGAGAGCGCCGCGACGGCGGCGGTCACGCTGTTGTAGACGTCAGCGAGCGTGGAGCCGACGACCATGGCCGTAAAGGTGGACGCGTTGAGGCCGTGGTCTGCGTGGAGTGTAAGTGCCTTGTCAAAAATTTCGGCGTGGAGCGGGTCCGGCTCGGTCCCGGTGAGCATGTAGAGGAAGTTCGCCGCCAGCGGGAGGTCCTTCCGCGGCTCGACCGGCTGTTTGCCGTTGCGAAGGCGGTCGAAGGCGGCCAGCACGGTCGGGAACTTCGCGGAGATCTGCCGACCCATGCGCCGGGCCGCGTCGAGGTCGGTCGGATCCGCACCCGTGATGGGATCCTCCGCCGAGAGCATCGAGACAGAGGAGCGAAGCGCCGAGATCGGTCGCTCGCCGGACTCGGCCAAAAGCTCCAGCTGGTCGTAAATTCCCGGACCGACTGTTCGGGCCTCCCGCATTTCGGATTCGAAGGTGTCGATTTCCGCCGCCGTCGGCAGATCCTCGTTCCAGAGGAGGTAGAGTACCTCCTCGTAGGTCGTCTCCGACGCCAACACGTCGATGGGGTAGCCCCGGTAGGAGAGTTCGCCCCGCGTCCCGTCGATGTCGCTGAGGGCGGACTCCGCGACCAGGACTCCCTCGAGGCCCTTTTTGAGCTCGTCTGTCATGGATGGCGTTACCTTCCGCGATATGG
>JBKGZU010000096.1:0-5518 GCA_046543215.1 Halodesulfurarchaeum sp.
CGCACAGCCGGTCTGTCACGCCGAAACGAAAGCCACGCACAACCGGTCTGTCACGCCGGTACGGAAGTTTCCTTCACCCGCCGGGCCGTTGCCGTTCACATGGGAGACACACTCGCGGAAGAAACCATCCGGAACCGACTCCCCGAGGGGTGGAGCTACGAGGCCGGCGAGATCGTCGGCTCGTACGAATTCGACTCCTACATGGCGGGCGTCTCGTTTGCGACCGCCGTCGCCGAACTCGCCGACGAGGCATTTCATCACCCGCGAATCGTGATCGAGTTCCGCACGGTCACCGTCGCGTTCACCAGCCACGAGGCCGGCGGCGTCACCGAACAGGACCTCGAACTCGCCGAAGCGGTCGAGGCGCTGTGAACGCCGGGCCACGGCCGATTCGACACTCGAGCAGCGCAAAGCACTTATCCGCCTGTTGACAACACCTACTCGAATGCGGCCCGAAGCCTACGATTTCTGGTTGCTCGATCTCGACGGCACGCTGGTCGACACGGAGTGGACCTACACGCGGGAGGTCTTCGACGCGGTCGGGGACCGCCTGGACTATCACTTCACCGACCGCGAGGCCCGATCGCTCTGGCACGGGCTCGTCGGCTCGCGGGACGCGTATCTCGAGCGGCTGGGCTTCGAGCCGGTCGAATTCTGGGAGACCTTCCACGCGGTCGAGGATCCACAGGAGCGGGCCGCGGCGACTTACCTGCACGACGACGCGGCGTTCGTCGCGGACCTCGACGTACCGGTGGGCATCGTCACGCACTCCCAGCCGTTCCTCGCCGAACCGGTGCTCGACACGCTCGACATCGCGGACTGGTTCGACACGGTCGTGACCTGTTCGGCGGACCTCGGCTGGAAACCCGATCCGACGCCCCTCGAAGTGGCGATGGACGATCTCGGGGTCTCCCCCGACACCGCGACGGGCGTGATGGCCGGGGACGCGGACACCGACGTCGGCGCGGCCTGGAACGCCGGGCTCGACGCCGTCCACGTCGAGCGCCACGGGGCCACGGAGCGCGGAAAGTGCGTGCTGGGTGATTACCGCGTCTCGAGTTTCGCGGACCTGTGGACCCAGTCGGCATCGGACTGATCCCGAGACGATCCGGGACACCCCGCTGCGCGATTCAAAACCCGTATCGGTCGTGGGCGCCGTCGATCGGGACTATCTCCAGTACCCGAACCTCGCTATCGGCTTCCAGCACCGTGTAAAAAGCCGTAAAACGCCGTGAGATGTGGAGCCGGAATCGATCGCGCTCCCCGTCAATCGGGAGTTTCTCTTTGTCGCCCCGACCCCGCCCCGGATACGGGTTTTTGGCCAGATATCGCAGTTTCTCTTTGCAGATTCGTGCCGTCTTCTCGTCGGCGACTTGCAGGAACTCCTCGGCGTCTGGGCCGAGCAACACGTCGTACTCAGACATCTTCGAGAGCCGTCAACTCGTCGCTATCCGCGGATTCGAGGTCCTGAAACCGCGATTCCAGCTTCGCCCGTCGCTGCCGGCGTGCCATCTCTTTGAGGAGGTCGTCGTAGGTCTGTCCCGGTTCTTTCAACTCGTGGAGTTCCTTTCTGGTCTCTTCGGTCACCGGGATGCGTTTGTCGGCGGACATTCCCTACCAGGACGTACAGTGCTGACAGTCATAACAGTTTCCCGTCCCGCTCACCCGACAGCCGCGATTCTGCCACCTCGACCGGGTCAGCACGGTCCGTCGCCCCACCGCTCCACTGTGACCGTTTCAGCGGACGGGATGCCGGTTCTGGATTCCTCGACCTGCACCCAGCCGTCGATTCCCGCGAGGGACGGGAGGCCACCCCTCGGAGTGGCCCGAGCGGTTGGTTTGTCCCCATCCGCCGCTGGCTCGTCGATGCTGAGGCCGTGAACCGTCCGGCGACCCGCTTCGCTGGCGAGATCGGTGGCGAGCGTGGCTCGAACCGTCGGCGGCTCGAGGACCGCTGTGCCGACCGCCCGAGCGAGCGCCGGTCGAACGAGGACCCACGCGACGACCAGCGCCGCGATCGGTGTCCCGGGGAGCATCGCAATGGGGGTGCCCTCGACGACGCCGACGCTGGCACTGTGCCCGGGCCGGAGCGCCAGTGCCTCCACGAGCATCTCGCCTCGATCCGCCACGACTCCCGGCAGGAGGTCCCGGGAACCGACCGACGACCCGCCGGTCGTAACGATCAGGTCCGCGTCCAGATCGCGCTCGATCGCCGCCCCCAGCGTGTGTTCGTCGTCCGTCACGACGTCCCGGTACCGAGCCGTTCCACACCAGTGCTCGATCAGGGCTGTGCCGACGAGCCCGTTCGTTTCCACGACCTCCCCGGGTCCCGGATCGGACTGGACGAGCTCTTCGCCGGTCGGAATCACGGCGACCGTGGGGGGTTCGACAACCGAGACGGACTGCACGCCGGCCACTCGAAGCGTCCCCAGGTCTCCCGGACGGATCCGGTGACCCGGCTCGTAGAGTTGTGTCCCGGTCTCGAGTTCGGCGCCGATCGCGGTCACGAAGTCCCCCGAATCGACCGGCTCCGCGATCTCGATGCCGGACTCGGTTTCCGTGACCGACTCGACCATGACGACCGCGTCGGCCCCCTCGGGAACCGCCGAGCCGGTGTGAACCCACGCCGCTTCCCTGGGATCGACGGCTCCCGCCGTCGTTTCGAGGGCGACGGGGTCCGCAGCCGTGGCTCCGGTCGTCTCCGCGGCCCGAATCGCGTAGCCGTCGCGGTTCGACCGCCGGTAGTGGGGCTGCGGTCGCGTCGCGTGGCTGGGTTCCGCGAGGACCCGACCCGCTGCCTCGTGGATTGGGATCACTTCGGTCCGGTCGATCCGGCCGAGCTGCTCGCCGAGGGCGGCCACCGCATCCTCGACGGTCGTCGATCCCCCGTCCGGAACGGACCCTCTTGGCCGGTTCATGGACACGCATACGTGGTGGCTCGCCAAAACAGGCGGGGTGGGCGATTCGGTTGGGGCAGACGGCGGGGAGAAATGGTGCGGGATGTGAGCGCTGACCCCGACGCTTTACCCTTCGAGCGCCTCCCGGATGGTATGACCGACGTCTTGTTCCTGACGAGCGAGGACGTCGCGGGACTCGCCGAACCGGCGGATTTCGTCGATAGCGTTCGTGACGCCTATCGACAGCGCGGCGAGGGCGCGCCGGCGAAACCTCGAACCGCACTCGAAACCGACGAGCCGCCGGGACTGTTCACGACCTACGCGGCCGTCCTGCCGGACACCGGCGTGATGGGCGGGTACATGTACAGCGCCGGGTTCGGAGCCGGCGACGCCTGGTTCGTCACCCCGCTCTTCGACGCCGAATCGGGCGAACTGCTCGCGATCGTCGACGGCGCGAGCATGAACCCGTTCAAGACTGGGGCGACGGGCGCCGTCGGCGTCGAGGCACTCGCCCGCGAGGACGCAAGCGTTCTCGCGATCATCGGCAGTGGCTCCCAGGCTCGGGGCCAACTCCGTGCGACGGCGACGGTCCGGGATTTCGACGCGGTCCGCGTCTTCTCGCCCACGCCGGAGCGCCGCGAGGCCTTCGCCGAGGAGATGACTGCCGAGCTGGGGAAATCAGTCACACCCGTCACGAGCGCCGAAAAAGCGATCGAGGGGGCCGACGTCGTGATCACGGCCACCACGGCCAGCGAACCGGTCTTCGACGGCTCGCTTCTCGAGCCGGGGACCCACGTCACCGCGATGGGGCAGTACGATCCCGACCGCTACGAGCTCGACGCGACGACGATCGAGCGCTCCCTGTACGTGCCGGATCTGACGGCCCGGACCACGCAGGACGCCGGCGCCTACCTGAACGCCGTCGAGACGGGCGCGATCGACGCGGACCACGTCCACGCGGAACTCGGCGCGGTGATCGCCGGCGTGGCACCGGGCCGGACGGATCCCGACCAGATCACCGTCTTCGACAGCGGGGGGACCGGCATCGAGACCGCGGCCGCCGGGTATCTGCTCTTCGAGCGGGCTCGCGAGGCCGGACTGGGCTCGACGATCGAGTTTTCGCCGGCGAGTGACGCGTTCTGAGGGCGTCGAGGGCCACTATCGATTGAGGTCGATGTCGAGGGCCACCGTCGATTGTGGAACGGCCGACCCGATCCGGGGAGCACTAAGTCCCCCGGCCCGACAGCAGGGTATGGACGTTCCGCCGTTCGAACTCGAGCGCTGGTTCGCCGAATACGAGTTCGAGGCCGACATCATGCTCGCCGAATCGGGAATCAGGAGCCTCCCGGCCGATCGTTTCGACCTCGATCCGGGGAAACTCGGCTACGTCATTCCGACGAACGGGGATCCCGCGCTTCGCACCGAGATCGGACGGCGCTACGGCAGAACCCGGTCGGAGGTGCTGCTCACGGTCGGCACCCAGGAGGCGAATTACACGCTCTACCGCTCGCTCCTCGACCGAGACGATCACGCGGTCGTGATCACGCCGACCTACCAGGCACTCCGGTCGGTCCCGGAAACGATCGCCTCGGTGACCACCGTTTCGCTGACGCCGCCGGACTGGACCCTCGATCTCGACGCCGTGAGCGAGGCGATCCGCCCCGAGACCACCCTCATCGTCGTCAACAACCCGAACAATCCGACCGGCCGGTATCACGACCCGGAGACGATCGCGGCCCTCTATGACCTCGCCGCGGACAACGACGCGTACCTCCACGCTGACGAGGTCTACCGTCTCCTTTCGCCGGATCCGGATCCGCCAGTTGCCTCGCTGGGCGAGCGGGGAATCAGCACCGCCGGGCTCACGAAGGCATACGGGCTCGCCGGCATCCGCTTCGGGTGGCTCGTCGGTGCCGAGGAAATCGTCGAGAACGCGTGGCAGTGGAAGGACTACACCACGATCTCGCCCTCGAAGATCGGCCAGCACGTCGCGAAACAGGCACTCGGCGAACAGGAGGCCGACATTCTCGCGGAGAACCGGGCGCTCGCAAAGCGGAACCGGGCGATCGTCCGGGAATTCCTCGCCGACCGGGACCTGGACTGGTTCGACCCGGTCGGGGTGAACGGGTTCGTGGAAGTACCCCCCGGTTTCGACGGTTCGAAGGCGTTCTGCCGCCAGTTCGTCGAACAGGAATCGGTGGTGCTGGCCCCGGGAGCCACCTTCGGCTTCGACGATTACTTCCGGATCGGCTTCGGGCTGCCGACCGCCGAGCTGGAGGCAGGATTGGATCGCCTGGGCTCGTTCCTGGGATAGGGGATCTGGATTCGGGACTGCACGTGGCTTCAGTTGCCGCTCACTCCGGGTCCCACTCGCCGCCGACCCGGTCGATGCCCATCATCGACTCGCCGGGTGTTCGGTGAAGACGACCTTCACGTCCTTTTCGGCCTGCCCGAACGTCCGCGACGTGCTCCATCACCGCGAGGGCACCCCTCGCTTCCATCGAACGATCGACCGCGTCGAATGTCGGTCCGGAAAGCGGAGCGGCCCCTCGACGGCTCGACCGGGATGGCGATTCGCGCCGATCCGCTCGCGGATCGTCACGGCGACGTGGCCCGCCGTC
>JBKGZU010000097.1:0-5451 GCA_046543215.1 Halodesulfurarchaeum sp.
TTGTGCGGCTCCGGGGATAAACCCTCGTAAACACCAAAGTGAAAGTGAAACCGCTGTAGGGGGACCAGTTCTATTGCAAGCGCCACGAAGGTTTATTTCGAAGGCCTCGACTTCGAGGGAGCTGGCGATTGTAGATAGCTGTCGGTCACATTCGCGTCCGGGCCGGAGTAATCGATGTTCTCTGTCACGGCTCAACGATGAAAGTACTCAGGGTGGAAGATGACGGTCGTAGATATTCCGCCGATGGCCGACTGCTTCGACGATCAGGACATCGTCGGCCTGTTTCCATGTGATGATGGCCCGATAGTCGCCGGCACGGAGCTTATAGTACGGATACCCAGTGAGCTTCTCGAGACGATGGGAAGTCCAGTCTTTCGCTTCGTCTAGTTTCTTGACCAGTCGCTCTTGGCGTCAGTTTCGAGCCCCTCCAGCAAATCAAGGGCTTTCGGCGTCCATTCGACCTCAGTCATCGATGCCGAGTCGGTCTTTCACGTCGTCCTGCGACACGGTCTCGCCCCGCTCGCGCTGTTTGCGGCTCTCGGCGAGGTGCTTCAGCGCTTCCGCCGAAAGTTGCGTTGGGGGATTAACCGCATCTCGAAGGGCGTCACGAATGAATTCGGACTTGTTCGCGTAGCCACGTTCCTCCCATTCGTCGTCGATTTGGGTCAGCAGCGACTGTGGCACCCTCACGTTTATCTTTTCCATTCCCCCGTCTCCGCCGGCGTCACTGTTCGTGCTCATATTGTGTGATACACTTGTATCACGTAAGTGGCTTCGGTTGAACCGGGACCGAAGAGGCCAGTTGGATCTCGTCTTCTGAATTCGCCCCCAAACTAGCATCCTCGACTGTTTCAGAAATCGAAAACCACCGTCAGATGACGAATTTCGAGAGCCTGACCACCAGACGGTTTCCCCGAGCTGGAAACTACTCCCAGGGGTGAGCCCCGGACCGATCCGGCCAAAGGGGATACCAGTACTGCGTGTCCTCCTCGACGTCCAGTTCGTCGTCCATGACCGACTGAAGTTTGACCTCCAGGGAGTCGTTTCGCTCGGAGGTGCCACGCGGCACAAAGGGATAGAATGAGCCCCGGCGGAACGAGTAAATCCAGTAGACCCCGTCGCCGCCGGCTTCGGGTTCGAAGTGGAAGACCGCCGCGAGGAGCCGGTTGCCATAGCCCCGGTCCTCGAGCGTGTCGGCGGCCACGTAGAGGTCCGCGACGAGTTCTTCGAAGCCCGACCGCGTCGCAACCGCCCAGGTGTAGCCGTGGTCGTCCTCGTGTACCTGCGACCAGCCACTGCCCTCGAGGACCGCCTCGACGTCCCGCAGGGCGCTCGTGAAATCCGTCGAGTCCATCGCGGAGAAGACCAGCCCGGCCGTCTCGCCCGGTTCGTAGTCCAGATCGACGGTCATCGTCACCGAAGCCGCGGTCAACTGGAAGAGGTCGTCGGGATCGGCCGCCCTGGTGGCGTCGGCCGCGGCCTGACTGCCGAAGATCTTCCGGAAGCTGTCCAACAGTCCCATGCTAGACCGTTTCGAGTTCCTTCTCGAGCTGCCGGAGGCGTTCGACGCGGCTCTCGGTCGGCGGGTGGGTGCTGAAGAGCTTGCCGACGAAGCCGGCCTTGATCGGGATGATGAAGAAGGCGTTCATCTCGGCCTCGTCCCGGAGGTCCTCCTTCGGCACGCGATCGATCCGGTTGTCGATTTTCAACAGCGCGGAGGCGAGCTTCGACGGCTTGCCGCTGATCATCGCGGCTCCCCGATCGGCGGCGTACTCGCGGTACCGCGATAGCGCCCGGATGAGGAGGAAGGAGATGATCCAGACCACGATCGAGACCGCGATCGCTACGAAGACCGGGGCACCCCCGCCCTGGCGGTTCCGGCCGCCGGCGAACAGCCAGCCCCACCGGACGACGATGAAGGCAAGCGTCGAAAGGAAGGAAGCGATCGTCATCACCGTCATGTCCCGGTTCTTGATGTGGGTGAGCTCGTGGGCGAGGACCCCCTCGAGTTCGTCCTCGTCGAGGGTCTGCATGATGCCCGTCGTGACGGCCACGGCGGCGTTGTTCTTCGAGCGACCCGTCGCGAAGGCGTTCGGAACCTGCGAGTCGACGACGGCCACCTTCGGCTTCGGGAGGTCAGCCTGCTGGGAGAGCCGCGAGATCGTCGCGTGCAGCTTGGGCTGCTCCTCGGGGGTCACTTCTTTGGCCCCCATCGACCAGAGTGTGAGCTTGTCGCTGAAGAACCACTGGAAGAGCGAGAACCCCCCGAAAAAGAGGAGCATCATGGTCGCGCCGCCGCCCAGGTACGCGGTGATCACGCCGGCGAAGACGATGTACAGGACAAAGAGCAGGAACATGGTCACGCCCATCCGAAGCCGCAGTCCCCAGTCAGCTTTCCACTCCATGCGTGCTCTGGGATTGCGCATCGAGATAGAAACCCTTTCCGGCACGGTGGCGGCGAGACCCATCCATTCGGGCCGGTGCGACGGCAGCCGGCGGTTCAATACGTAACGGCCGGATTCCTGAGCCGGGAGCAGTCTCGTGGGTCGGCGGTCAGATCCCCGAGGACGGGAGCGACGTCTTCCGGGCCGGCGGTTAGATTTCCGAGGCCGGGAGCAGTCCCACGGGTCGGCGGCCACGACCGGCCACTTTAACCCCTCGACGGCATACCCCCCTGCAATGACGACGGATGCAGGGACCTTCTGTCCCCGGTGTGGTGACCCCGTCGACCCCGATATCGTGGGGGAGATCGAGCGGGGGCTCTGCACCGACTGCTATCTCGAGGATTTCGAACTGCTCGATGCCCCCGAAACGGTCGAGGTCACCGTCTGTGCCCGCTGTGGCGCCGTCAAGCGGGGCGATCAGTGGGTCGACGTGGGCGCTCGGGATCTCACCGAGGTGGCCATCGAGGAGGCCACCGAGGCGGTGGCGGTCCACCGCGAGGCCAGGGACGTCTCCTGGACGGTCGAGCCCGAACAGATCGACCGGAACACGATCGTGCTGCATGCCTCCTTTTCGGCCACCGTCCGGGACCGACCGATCGACGTCGAGGAGTCCATCCGCGTCTCGATCGGCCGGGGCACCTGTCGGCGGTGTGGCCGCATCGCCGGCAACTCCTACGCGAGTGTCGTCCAGGTCCGGGCCAGCGACCGCGAGCCTCGCCAGGAGGAAGCCGATCGGGCCGTCGAGATCGCCCACAACCTCACCGAGGAGCTGGAGGCAAAGGGCGACCGTGAGGCCTTCGTGACCGAAGTCATCGAGGAGGGCCACGGCCCGGACATCAAACTCTCGACGACCAAGCTCGGGCGGCGGGTGGCGATGAAACTGGTCGAGGAGTTCGGGGGGTCGATGTCCGACTCCGAGACGCTGGTCACCGAGGACAGGGACGGGAACGAGGTCTACCGGGTGACTTACGCCGTCCGCCTGCCCGCCTTCCGGCCGGGGGACATCATCGAGGCTCCCGGGGCCGAGGGACCGGTGCTCGTCCAGGGGGTTCGGGGCAATCTCAAAGGCGTGGATATCAAGACGGGCGAGCCATTCGAGACGAACTTCGAGGACGGGACCGTCTCGGGGGCCACCAAAATCGGTTCGCGGGCCGAGGCGATGGAGACCGCCGTCGTTTCGGTCCCGGACGAGCACGCCGTCCAGGTCCTGGACCCGGAAACGAGTGCCACTCGCACGGTGGCCCGGCCCGTCTACTTCGACCCCGACGTGGCGACCGTCGAGGTGTTCCGAACCGCCGAAAGCCTCTATGTCCTCCCGGCGCCATGAACGCGCTCGCCGCCCTCGTGGCCAAACCGGACGTCGACGTGGCGATCGCATCCCTCCGGGAGGAGGGCATCCACGACGACAGCCGACGGCTCGTGGAGTACGACGACGAGACGGTCGCGATCCCGGTCACCGAACCCCCGCGGGAGACCCGGGTGCGGGACGTGATCGAGCAGGTCGATCCCGAGCCGCGGGTGACCGACCTGCCGACGCTGCTCCGCGAGCGGGGATTTTCCGCGGCCGAAATCGAACGCGCCCCGGGTTCGTGGGCGGTCATCGGGGACGTGATCCTCGTCCGGTTCGGGGACTGCGAGCGCCGCGAAGCGGTGGGGGAAGCCCTGCTCGACCTTCACCGGGGTGCCGACACCGTGCTCGCTCGCGGGGGTATCGCCGGCGAACACCGCGAACCCGAAATCGAGGTCGTTGCCGGCGACGGGGATACCGAGACGATCCACACCGAACACGGCACCCGGTATGGGATGGACCTCTCCCGGGTGATGTTCGCGCCGGGCAACAAGGCCGAGCGAACACGGATGGGAGAGGTCGTCGGGGACGAAGAGCAAGTGCTCGACATGTTCGCCGGGATCGGCTACTTCACGCTGCCGATGGCCCGGGGCGGGGCGACGGTCACGGCCATCGAGAAGAACCCGGTCGCCTTCCAGTACCTCACGGAGAACGTCCGCCTCAACGACGTCGAGGGCCGGGTTTCGCTCTTTTTGGGGGACTGCCGGGAGGTCGTCCCGCTCCGCGTCGAGGCCGGCGCCCGGTACGACCGGGTGGTGATGGGCTATTACGACGCCCACGAGTATCTCGAACCCGCCCTCGCCGCCCTCGAACCGGGCGGACTCGTGCACATGCACGAGGCGACCCCCGAGGCGCTGCTCTGGGACCGACCGGTGAACCGCCTGGAACGGGCCGCCGAGGCGGCCGACCGGTCCGTCAGGTCGATCGACCGCCGTCGGATCAAATCCCACAGCGAGGGTGTCGCCCACGTCGTCCTGGACGCGGTGCTCGACTGAGCAGGGCCCGCCACATCCAGACCGGCGGACAAAACCGCTAACTTCCTGCAGTTCCCAGTTCGGGTATGGACCGCCAACAGATCATGGCGCTGTTCCTGGTCTTCCTGATGCTCGGCTCGGCCATCCTCTACGGCGTCTCGTTCCTGTGAGACTCGGGTCCGCTTCTCACAGCGACTCCTCGCCTTCGAGTGCGGCGACGTCCTCGGCCGTCGCGTTGTCGGGCAGGGCCTCGATGCAGTCAAAACAGAGGTCGTGCTCGGAGCCGTCGACGAGTTCGAGGGTCATGCCGCCGGTCTCGGTCGAGTCCATCGTCCAGAAGTTCGCGATGCCACCCGCGATCGGAATCTCGCTGCCACAGCCGTCACACCTGTCGGTCATGGCCGAGTGAGGCGGCCGAGATGGAACGCTCCGCGAATCCAGCGGACGTGGAGACTCACTGGTCGGTGATCTCGTGGAACTGGTCGAGGAGATCCTCGGCGGACTCGCCCGAATCGAATTCGACGGACCCCCGGTAGCTCGACCGGGTGTCGTCCTCTGAGAGGTCGACGCTCGCGTTCTTCCGCTCTCGGCGCTCGTGCTCCTGTTCGTCGTATGACCCCAGTGACATGAGAGGTATGCTAAGTCTTGTGTGGGTGTGGTTATCAATGTATCGCCGAATTCGGCC
>JBKGZU010000006.1:0-23790 GCA_046543215.1 Halodesulfurarchaeum sp.
TGCACGTATGACCGACCCGCTTTCGCGGTTTCTCGAACGGCACAAGAACGAGGCCGATACCGGTGAGAACCGATGTGTGCCCTGCACGGTCGTCAACGTGGGCATCGCGATCGCTCTCGGAGTCGTCGGTGCAGCGATCACGGTCCCATTCGGGGTTGGTCTCTTTGCCGGGTCAATGGTCGTGATCTACTTCCGGGGCTACCTCGTTCCGGGCACCCCAAGGCTGACGAAGCGATATCTGCCGGCCCGGGTACTGGAATGGTTCGGTCACCAGCCCACGGCCGACGCCAGGGTCTCGTCGGGTCGTCCGGCAGACCGTGTCGGTGGCGACGGGGAAACCCGAGCAGACGGGTCGGCACCAGAGTTCGAAACGGTGGAAAAATGGCGTCGAGGACGGGAAAATGCCGTCGACCCCGAGCAGTTTCTTCTCGAAGAAGGCGTCGTGACGCCGACCGAGGACGGGGCCGACATCGTGCTCACCGAGGACTTTACGACTGCGGTTACGGATCTTCTCGAAACGACAGCGGAGTCGCCGACCGACCGAGAGACGATCGCCGAAATGTTCGGAACCGTCCCGGAGGAGGTCGAGTTCAAGGACCGCGCGTACCCGGCACTGACGGTCGGGCGACGGGTCAGGAAATGGCCCGCCGAAGGGGCGTTGCACCTCGACGTGGCAACCCACCGCGCCCTCCAGAACCGATCGAGCCGATGGACTGCGGTCCCGCCAGAACAACGGATCGCGATCCTCGAGTCGCTTCGCTCGTTCAGGGAGCACTGTCCGAACTGTGGCGGCGTCCTTCGCTTTCGAGACGCCGTCGTGGAATCCTGCTGTGCGGAATACGAGGTGTTCGCCTACGAGTGTGAATCGTGTGAGGAACGCTTGCTCGAACTCGATCCCGAATCCGCCGGCGCGGACGCTGAGACCGGCTGTCAACCCTGACCGGCGGTCTCCTCGAGGAGTCGAACGGTCGTCTGGCTGTACAACCCCTTTTCGGCGGCGTTTTCGACGTTGATCCCGGCACCGATCGTATAGGTCCCGGCCGTGGCCGGTTCCCACTCGGACTCGGCGACTCGAAACGTCTGGAACCAGCGTTTTCTGAAGGTCTTCCGTTCCCCCCGCTCGAAGGTGAACCCTCGATTGTCGGTCGGTGGGTCCCGCCGAACGTGAGACGCCTCGGTGACGTCGTCGACGTCCCAGGTCCACAGGACGGCCGAGCGGGTGGGAATCGTGATCGGAACCGGCAGCGAGTTTTTCATACTGACGAGAAAGGGGACTTCGGTACCGAGCGGGTAGGTGTCCCGCGGCGTCCGAATATCGACCGAGATGGCGCGATTCCTGAGCCACAGGGGAACGAAGGCCCGCCCGATCGCCTTCGAGGGAAACAGTCGCATCGAAATCGGGGTCGTCGACCGGTCCCGGCGCTCGTTCGGCGAGAAGGGGTCCTCGTCGTCCCGCCGAATCGCCTCGGACTCGTAGATCCGACGCATCGGCAGTACTAAAGACGGATTCGGGTAAAAGCGTTCGGTCGGACGGGGATCACGTCGACTCGAACCTCGCGGCAGAACGGAACGAGGTCCAGTCCGGGTCGGGCGACGGTCCGAAGAGTAATCCGTTCGGACAGCCGGTTTGGGGGGGTGGAAAGCTGCTGTTCTTTCCGGGTCACCACTCGGGGGAGCGGTACTCGTTCTCGTAGCGCAGACACGTGATTTCGTGGCCCGCGCTGACCGTCACGGGATCGGGTTCGACGTGGTCACAGGGGGAGCCGACTGCCTCATGTAACTCGGTGGTTGCCGCCTCGAGGGACTCCGTTTTGAGCCGTTCGATGAACGTCGAAAGTGTCCGTTCGGCGTCCGAGTCCCCGAGTCTGGCCGGCAGATCGAACTCCTCGCGAACTAGCGTGTCGAGTTCCGCCACTGGCAGGGAGGTGGGATCCTCGACGGTGGACCCGTCGTCTTTCTCGACTGCCGTGAGCGCGTGGACCGAATCCGCACGGCGGGCTCGCTGGGCGAGATTCATCACCGAGCGCCAGACGTCCTGATCGAGGTCGTACTCGGACTGTTGGATGATTCGCGGACACCGCGTGTGGAATCGGCACCCCTGCGGCGGGTCGATCGGGGAGGGAACCGCTCCCCGGAGGAAAATCTGGTCGCCCTTCCAGCGGGGATCCGGCTCCGGGATCGCCGAGAGGAGCGCTTCCGTGTAGGGGTGATGGGGCGGTTTGTAGACGTCCTCGGTGGAACCGATCTCCGCAATTTTTCCCAGATACATCACCGCGACCCGGTCGGAGATGTGTTCGACGACGCTCAGGTCGTGGGCGATGAAGATATAGGAGAGGCCGAACTCGTCCTGGAGATCCTCGAGGAGGTTGAGGATCTGTGCCTGGACGCTCACGTCGAGGGCGCTGACGGGCTCATCGGAGATGACGATCTCCGGATCGACCGCGAGCGCCCGGGCGATCCCGATCCGTTGTTTCTGCCCGCCGGAGAACTCGTGTGGATAGCGGTTGGCGTGACTGGGATTCAATCCGACCGTCTCGAGCAACTCGTACACCCGATCCTCGCGTTCTTGCCCCGCGGCGATGTCGTGGATGTCGAGCGGTTCCCCGATGATGTCCCCCACCGTCATGCGGGGGTTCAAGCTCGAGTATGGGTCCTGGAAGATGTACTGAATGTCCTTTCGGACGTTCCTGAGTTCGCGTTTCGACAGTTCGGTGAGATCGTTTCCCCGGTAAACGACCGAGCCGGCGGTCGGCTCGATAAGCCGGATCATCGCCTGTCCGAGTGTCGACTTCCCACAGCCGCTTTCCCCGACGACGCCGAGGGTTTCGCCCTCCCTGAGTTCGAAGCTGACGTCATCGACGGCTTTGACCTTCTGTGAAGCGCCGAGGAGCGTATCAACGAAGCCCTCGCTCGTGTCGTAATACTTCTCGAGGTTTTCGACACGGAGTATCGGATCCGCGTTACCCATCCTGGTCACCCCCATCGGAGCCGTCCTGAGGTGGTTCCAGTTCGTCCACCGTGACGGCGTAATCGAGACCGTCCGAGAGGTCGCCCGAGTACTCCAGACAGGCCGCCATCCGGTCGGCATTGGGCCCAGCGGCAGTGCCGGTTTTCGGATCGAGGAGTGCCGGTTCCTTCCGGCTGCAGACGTCCTCGGCGAACGGACAGCGTGGATGAAAACTACAGCCGGGAGGGAGTTCGATCAGATCCGGCATCGTCCCGGGGATCGTCTGCAGACGTCGGCGGGAGTCGCCGATCCGCGGAATCGAACTCATCAACCCCACAGTGTAGGGGTGTTTGGGATCGTAATAGAGGTCCTCGACCGGTGCCTTCTCGACCGGTTTGCCACCGTACATGACCATGACCCGGTCGCTGAAGTCTGCAATGACGCCCAGATCGTGCGTGATGAGTTCGACCGCCGTGCCGGTTTCGTCCGCGAGATTTTCGATGAGATCGAGGATCTTGGTTTCGATGGTGACGTCGAGGGCGGTCGTCGGCTCGTCGGCGATGATGAGATCCGGATCGCAGGACAGGGCCATGGCAATGATGGCCCGCTGTTGCATCCCGCCGGAGAACTCGTGTGGGTAATCCGAGTACCGATTTTCGGCCTCCGGGATCCCGACCCGGTCGAGGAGGGAAATCGTCCGTTCGCGGGCCCTGGCGTCCGAGTACCCGAGGTGGTGACGGATGGTTTCCGCGATCTGCTCCCCGACGGTGTAGACGGGGT
Source organism: Halodesulfurarchaeum sp. (assembly GCA_046543215.1). Taxonomy (GTDB): domain Archaea; phylum Halobacteriota; class Halobacteria; order Halobacteriales; family Halobacteriaceae; genus Halodesulfurarchaeum. The sequence goes on from JBKGZU010000006.1 coordinate 3,728, forward strand.
TGAGCGCGGTCTGGGCGTCCTGAAAGATCATGGCGATGTCGTTGCCACGGATCGATCGAACCTCGGGTTCGCTCATTTCGAGGATGTCCTCGCCTTTGAACGAGATTTCGCCGCTCTCGATCCGTCCCGGATGGTCGATGAGGCGCATGAGCGCGAGGGCGCTGACGCTCTTCCCCGCCCCGCTTTCCCCGACGATCCCGAATTTTTCCCCCTGTTCGATCCGGTAGGAGAGGTTATCGACGGCCGTCACGGTCCCCTCCTGGGTGTAAAAGCGGACCGTCAGGTCGTTGACTTCGAGGAGGGCCATTACTTGGTGCCCCCCGCTGTGACACTCGTTTCCTGTGCGTCCAGGGCGTCGTTGATGCCGTCACCGATCATGTTCATCGACATGACGAAGAGGAAGATCGCGAGGCCGGGGAAAAGCGTCGCATGCCAGGGGATCTGTCCCTCGGGCCCCTGGATCAGCGTCTCCCGGGTCTGATCGAGCATGGTCCCCCATTCGGCAGTTCCCGGCGGCATGCCGAGGCCGAGGAAACCGAGTGCGGCGACACCGATCACGATGACACCGATGTTGAGCGAGGCGACCACGAGCACCTCGGCCATCGCGTTGGGCACCACGTGGCGCATGATAATCCGCCGGTCCCGCGCACCCAACGCTCTGGCCGCCTTCACGTACTCGCTTTCCTTGACGGAAAGTACCTCTCCCCGCATGATGCGTGCGTAACTGTTCCACCCGAAAAGCGAGAAGGCGAGGACGAGTTGCCAGTACCCCCCACCGAACATCGTGACGATGAGGAGGGCGAGCACCAGCCCGGGGAAGGCGTAGATCGTGTCCACGATCCGCATCAGGATCTCGTCGACCCATCCACCGTAATACCCCGAAACGCTCCCGTAAATGATCCCGAAACTCGCGGTCAGCACGACGACCACGAAGCCGATGGAGATGCTGTATCGCCCCCCATACAGAATGCGTGAAAACAGGTCACGCCCGCTTCCGTCCACGCCCATCAGGTGCTGGGCCGAGGGCCAGTCGTACACGTTTACGGTCGGGTCAACTTCGAGGTACAGGATCGTCGTCGGGTCATACGGGGCAAGCGAGAACGGCTGTATTGGAATTCCGCCGAGGGTAATCGGGCGGGCAAAAAACGCCGCAAGCGCCATGATGGAGACGACAGCCAGCCCGATCATTGCAGAGCGGTTGCGCAGGAATCGACGGTAGGCCCGCTTCCATCGGTTTTCGGTTTCCGTGCCGATGGAATCCGACCAGTCGGTGATCGGCTCTCGCCCGGTCACCCGTTCGGGGTCGAAGCCCACGACTTGAATCCGTCCTCGCTGGGAGTGTGTGCCTTCAGTCATATCTGATCCTCGGATCGAGTACCGCGTACAGGATGTCTGCGATCAGATTCGCGATGATGATGGCGACGCCGGTGACGAGAGTGATCGCCATGATCAGGTCGATTTCGGAGTCTGTCAGCGCGTTGATGAACTCCCGCCCGAGTCCCGGCCAGTTGAAGACGACCTCCACGACGATCGCCCCACTCACGATTCCGGCCGTCAGCAGCGCAGCGAGGGTGACCACCGAGATGAGCGAATTTCGAAGCACGTGCTTGAGAATCACGGTCCGCTCCGGGAGCCCCTTCGCTCGGGCAGCCATGACGTAATCTTTGTTCATCTCTTCGGCCATCGAGGTCCGCATGACCCGCATGATGGAGGCCGCCGAGGCCGTTCCGATCGTGACCCCGGGGAGGATGAGATACCAGAGCATCGGAAGACTGAGGAGGGGCTTCCTCGAGGGTGGCAAGACCGGCCACCAACCGAGCATCAGTGAAAAGATCAGGATCAACATCAACCCGAGCCAGAAGTTCGGGATCGAGATCCCGGAAAGGGCCAGGAACCGGCTGACGGTATCGCCAAGCTGGTCTTTTTTCACGGCGGCGTAAATACCGGCGGGGATCGCGATGCCGAGGGCGAACACCCATCCGAAAATGCCCAAAACGATGGTCTCGGGCAGTCGGTTCAGGACGACCGTTCCGACGCCACGGCCCGTCTGGAACACCCGTCCGAAATCGCCCTGAAGGACGTTCGCCATCCAGTGGAAGTACTGCTCGTAAACCGGCCGGTGAAGGCCGTATCGCCGCCTGATGGCCTGTTCCTGTGCAGCGGTCATGTCCGGATTGAGACCCACCATTTGCTGGACTGGGTCCCCCGGCGTATAGTGGATCAGGGCGAAGGTGATCACCGAGACACCGAAGAGTATCGGGATCATCGCCAGGAACCGCTTCAAGATGAATCGGCGGAGACTCATGTCATTAGAGGGGCGTGGGAGGGGCGGTTATTAAATCAATGAGGTTTCCGATTTTCAGTCTTCGGCCGCGATGTAGGTGACCTGCTCGTCCTGCGGGGCGTAGAGGCCGTAAATCAGGTAACCGTCGTGGAACGGGAACTGGTTCCAGCCTTTCACGCCGGTCTGGAGTACCGACGTCTGCATATCGAAGTGCGTGATCGAACTCGCGGCGAGTTCCTCCAGTTCGCGGAAGAGTTCGTCGTATCGCTCCCGCCGGAGTTGGGGGTCCTCTGCGACGTCAGTTCCATACCTCGCGTCGTCGAGCATCTCGTCGATCCGGTCGATGTCGACACCATTGAGGTTACAGCACTGCCCCCAGTTGGAGCTGTGATGGAGTGCGTCGGCGAAGCTGTGTGGGTTGAACGTTCCAGAAAGTCCCACACACGCGATGTGGCCTTTCTCGGCGTATTCCGGGTTCATGACGCGCGGGACGTACTTCGACCACTCGTAGGTCTCGATTTCCGTTTCGAAGAGCCCACTTTCTTCCATCGACTCGGCCACCAGTTCCACCATCTGGACGCGGTCGTCGTTATCGGCATTGACTTCCAGGCGCACCTCCAGTGGGGCCTCGATTCCGTATTCCTCGAAGACCTCCTCGGCCAACTCCTGTGCCTTATCCGGATTGTATTCGTTGAGCGGTTTGACGTCCTCCTCGAGGGCTTCCGCGTCGGTGGTGCCAGTCCCTTCGGCCAGTTCGGGGATCATCGTCCACGCCGGACGCGCCCAGCCAGCCATGATGTTGTCGACGATCTGCTGTCTGGGGACGAGATGATTGAAGGCCTGGCGGAGCCGTTGGTCGTCCCACGGTTCGACCTGGATCGGGGGCTGGAAGTACTCGTACCCGCCCGTTTCGACGGCCGTGACGGTGTAGTCTTCCGACTCTTTGAACTCGTCGAGCGTCGACGCTGAAAGGCCAGTGGTGATGTCGATTTCGTCGTTCTGCAGGGCCCCCGACCGCGTGGAGTCGTCCGGGATGATTTCGATGTTGATGTTTTCGATGACCGGGCCGTCCGGGAACTCATCGCTTCCCTCGAACCAGTCAAACGCGTCGACGCCCATCTCTTCGACCCAGTAATTGTCGACTTTCGTATACTCGAAGTACTGCTGGTCCTCGAAGTCCTCGAGAGTGTAGGGACCGGTCCCGACGAGTTCGGCCCCTTCCCGCGGATCGAGTTCGTTCGGCGGGAGTTCCGCGAGTTCCTTCGGATACACGTACATCGGTTGCAACTCCCGGACTGCCTCGGCGTCCGCGATCTGTGCGTAAATGTCGACCGTGTAGTCATCGACGGCTTCGTAATACAGCGTCGAGTCGAAGTACTGGGCGGCGTTGTCCGAGTTCTGGAGTCGGTCGTAAGAGGCGATCACGTCCTCCGCGGTCATCTCCGAACCGTCGTGGAAGTTGACGCCCTCGCGGAGGTTGTACCGGACCTGCATGCCGTAGGTTCCGTCGGCCACGGCCTCGCCGGCGTCCTCGAACATGAGGGTCCGGACTTCGTCACCTTCCTCCGGCCCTGCATCTTCGGGGTGCCGGATGATCTCTTGGCCCTCGACCGGGAGGGAACCCTCTTCACCGGCCTCGACGGTCCGCATATACGGCGCGTAATCGGTTTCATCGACGTCCAGGGTATCGAGAACTTCGAAGCTCTCGGCGAGCCACGGATGAAGCTCGCCCTGCGAGTCGTTGGTTAACAAGGTCTCGAAAATCGGGTTTTGCCCGATCGTCGAGCTCGTGTCCGTACTATACGGGCCGTCGAAGGACGGGAGGTTGTCGGCGCCCATCCCAACACGGAGCGTCCCACCTTCCTGAATCTCCGACACATCGATGTCTTCGCCAGGATTGACATTCCCCGGATCTTCCTCGTCCTCCTCTTCGGGTTCTCCCTCTCCTGCACACCCTGCCAGTCCGAAGACGACAGCTCCGGCAGCAGTTGACTGGAGGAATCGCCGTCGGTTGATGTAATTTTGACCGGTTTTAGCCATACGACAAACACAGAATGGGTCTACTATAAACTTTTGATATATTTAATACATTTGACTGGTTTGTCCACCCCCCGCAATTAGCAAAGAAATATGCCGACACATTCGTCATATTTCGACCTGCGAACATCGCGTTCGAGTGCCTGCAAAGGCCGGAATCTGCGTGCCGGACAAAACAATTAATCGGCTCCAGACACTGGGACGTTGATTTCCGGAAGGACAAACCCACCCACGACCCCGGTCGAGGCCGTCGCCCGATTCGAAAAGTCAAAAATCGATTACTTCCCGTAGTCGGACCCGCCGAGCGGCCCGAACGAAACTGGGGACCGGAACGTTGTTCGCTTCAGGCGAATCGGCGCTCGAGGAAATCCGCGAGCAGCTCGAACAGGCGGATCTTCTGGTCGATGTCGGAGGACGCATGCCCCTCTTCGCCCAGTTCGTCGTACTCGAAGTGGCCGTCCTCGCCGAGTTCGTACCCGGCCTCCACGAGGGCGTCCCGCATGATTCGTGCCTGTGAGATCGGAACGCGGCGATCGTTCGTTCCGTGGACGATCAACAACGGTGACTCGATGTTCCTCACGTGGGTAACCGGGCTTCGTTCGTCATAGAGGTTGGGCGCATCTTCGGGGGTTCCGAGGTACTTCTCGAGCAATTCGGTTCGGAAGTGTGGCATCGTCGTTTCGTACATGTCCACCAGATCACTGGGCCCGATCCACGCCACTCCGGCCTCGTACAACTCGGGGTATTGGACTAGTTGCCAGTACGCCGAATAGCCCCCATACGAGCCACCAAACACGGCGATTTTGTTTTCGTCGATCCAGTCGTATGTCTCCCGGACGTATTCAACCCCCCTGGCGATATCCCCCTGTTCGGCACCGCCCCAATCGTCGTAGAGCGCCTCGACGAACGAACGGCCGCGACCGGCCGATCCCCGATAATTGACCTGTAACACGCTGTACCCCTGCAGGGCGAGGAACTGCGTGTAGAGGTCGAAGGATTTGTAATCGGCTGCCCGCGGGCCACCGTGGGGCATCACGATTAACGGCGACGGCCGTGTCCCGGCGTCGTAAAGAAGGCCCTGGATCTCCAGGGTCGCCGCCGGCTCCAGCTCGACTGCAGCCGCCGCCGTCTCGGGGACGCCATCGGATTCGAAGGTGACGGAGGTTGCATCCACAAAGGATGCGGGATCGAAGGGGCCGTATTCTGCCTCGAACAGTGGCTCGTACTCGTGGGCGATTGTATCATAAACGAGTACTGCTGGACGGGTGGAAGGTGTCGTCTGCTCGACCAGTACCCGAGTGTCGTCGATCACTGGTGACTGGGCCCGACCGAACGTTGTGACCCCCGCAGGCACGTCGAACTCGACACCGTCGCCCGTCTCGAGGTCGTAAACCACCGGTCTGATCGATACATTTCTGGTTCGGCGTGCGAGGAACCGCTCCCCATCCGGCATGAAGACGACGGGGTCCTCTTCGTACTCGAGGTCGCCAAACCAGGTCACTTCACCGGTGCGAAGGTCATAGACGCCACATCTCGTCAGGTCCCGCGAGTTATCACCGACCAGCAGTCGGTTTCCATCGGGCCCCCAGTCGGCCACCGTCGCTTCGGCCCCCGTCTTCCCGATCTCGAGGTTCCGTGCATCCGACCCGTCTGCGGCTGCCACGTACACGTCGAGATTTTCGAAGGTCTCGGTCTCGTTCGTGACGTAGGCCATCTGCTCTTCTGTGGGCGATAAGGTCATCGAGTGAACAGCCCGATCATAGTTCGTCACCTGCAGAACCGTCCCCGTCTCCAGGTCGTATCGGTAGGCGTTCAGCTGTCCGTCTCGGTTGCTGCCGACAAGCAAGGACCGCCCGCGCTCGCCGACATCCCCGAGGACGAGTTGTCCGTCCATCTCCAGCACTGACTCGACGGCTCCGACCGGCGATATCGCAGAGAGGTCGTTCTGTTCGTTCCCGTCCGCGTCGCGATGGAAGAACACCCGATCGCCCGACGCGGCCCACTCGACGTGCCAGCGGGCGTTTCGCGGCACTTCGCCGTCCGACCATTTCCTGCGGTCGCCAGTATCCACGTCGATGACGTGGAGTTCGTTCCGGCCAGAACCGTCGTAGTAGAGGGCAACGCGGTCTCCCTCGGGCGAGACCGTCGGATGATGGATGGTCGGCAAACTCGCGAGGTCCTCGAGCGTCGAGTGCTGGTCGGTCGCCGGGGTATCACCAGACGTCATGGCGTACAGTCAACCGCTCAGCCCCCTAATCCTTCGGGCAACGGCAGCAGCGTTCGAGCGCGTTCGCCGTCTCGTGCTATCGATCGGTCCGGTCGACCCGTGGGTCGAGATAGCGATAGGAGAGATCCTGCACGATGTTGCCGAGGATGCCCAGCCCGATGACGACGAGAGTGCCACCGAGCACGACGGGGATGTCCCTCGACTGGATGGCCTGCAAGTAAAGGAGGCCGAATCCATCGATGCCAAAGAGGACTTCGATGACGAACACGGCAAGCACCAGCAACGCCAACGCCTCGGTGAACAGCATCGAGAAAAGCGGGATCGCCGCATTTCTGCCGAGATGGACGGTGACCAGGTAGGGCGTCGCGCCTTTGGCCCTGACCAGCGTGATGAACTCCGCGGAGGCGTATTCCAGCGTATGGGCGCGGGAATAGCTCACGTACCCGCCGAGAAGCGTCGTCGTGGCGAGTGCGATCGGAAGCAAGTGATCGAAGAGGAGATCGGGACGCGAGATGACACCCCCCTGTACGAGTGAGACGCAGAGCCCCCCGACCCAAAAGCCCGGAACGGCAAACAGCAGGTACGCCGTCCCCCTGCTCACGCTTTCGAGCCGGCTGTTCGGATGGGTCGCTGCATAGAGGCCGATCGCCCCGCCGATGACGATCCCGAGCACGATCGCCGGGAGAACGTACGTGGCACTTCGGGCGACGGCTTCGGCGACGAGCGGCAGAACCGATTCCTGGCTGATTACCGATTCTCCCCACTGGAGCGTCACCATATTGCCCATCCAATCGATGTACTGCTCGTGAACTGGGCGGTCGAGCCCCCGGGCCGCGAGATACGACTGGACGCGTCGTTCCAGTTCCGCCCCCGTGATGCCGGCAAAGCGTAACTGTCCTTCGAGCGCCCGCTTGACCCAGTCCTCAGTCAGCGTAAAGGCGGCGAAGACGCCAGTCAGGACGGCCCAGGCGGCGAAGATCCCCAGGGCCACCCGTTTGGCGAGAATGCGGAGGACGCTCATGTGAGACCCCTCGCCGCCATAGTGTCGAATCCAGGCCCTGTCGCTGACGAAGCTCGACCACTGGCGTGAGACGGGATCGGTAGCCCCCGAGTGGCTCCAGTTGCGGGCTGGTGGCCATCGTGGGTACCAACGGGGCCCATTCAGCCGTGAAGATGTGGTCGGGGGGTAAAAAACCAGTCCCGGATTCGACGGCGGATTTATGTGTGTCTCTGTCAAGCTTGAAATGCCCCTCCATGAAACGGGACGAGCCCGGGTTCGAACACGTCGATTGGAAGGCGATTTCCCGGTCGAGGCGATTCCTGACCCGGGAACGGGTGGTTCTCCTCCTGGGTGTGGGTTTCCTGAGTCTCCTGTACGGCTACGACCGCATATTTGCTGGAATCTATACGCTCGGCTCGTGGCGGGTCACCACCCTCGATTTCGTGTTTCTGCTCTCGATAGTCGTCCTCGTCGCCTATGGTATCGTCCCCCTCCTGGAGCGACGAGAGCGGGTCCGATCGATCGTCGCGGGCCTGGGACCGGCTGCGACGGTCGCCCTCGGTTATCTGGTCGTGTTCGTCGTCGTGGGCCTCGTTGGGCCCGCGATCATCTCGAATCCGGGGCTTCGGTTCGACCACGCCTTCCAGCCGCCTGTCGGGTTCACCAGCCAGGTGGCCGGGCCGACGTGTCTCGGTGCCGTGACGGGGGGCCCGTTCACGGAGTTGTGTCACGGAACCTGGACGTACCCGCTGGGGACCAATCACCGGGGCCTCCCGCTCGGTTTCCTTCTCGTCTCCGGGGCGCGAACGGCGGTGATGGTCCTCGTGATTTCCCTGGTTACGGTCGTTCCAATCGCGGCAGCCGTCGGTCTCATCGCCGGTTTCCGGGGTGGCCTCGTCGATACGGTGCTGGTCTCCTACGTCGACATCCAGCTCTCCATTCCGGCGATCGTGTTCTACTTTCTCGGGTATTCCTACTGGGGGCCGTCGTTGTTGCTGTTGATCGTCGCCTTTGGGCTTTTGAGCTGGGGTGGTATCGCTCGACTCGTCCGAAGCGAGGTGATCCAGCGCCGCGAGGCCGGACACGTCCGGATTGCCCGGAGTCTGGGAGCGCCGGACCGGTACGTGATCCGCCGCCACGTCCTCCCGAACGTGACGAATACGCTCGTTCCAGCCGTCTTCCAGGTGCTCGCATTGCTGATCCTCTTCGAAGCCGGAGTGGCGTTTCTCGGCTATCACGAACTCGAACTGTATTCGTGGGGCGCGACGATCAGCGAAGGAATTAACGCGGAGGTGGCCGGGCAAATGCAAACCAGAGCCGCCGAGCCGGGGTACAAACTCTGGTGGGTCTCGACGTGGCCCGCGCTCGCGCTGACCGCAACACTGGCCTCGCTCAAAGTGCTGGGGGATGGGTTGCGGGACGAACTCGATCCGAGAGGTGGTCACTCGTGAACCCTCGCCACGAGAAGCCAACGGGGAATGCACACGACGCCGTCCAGACGGGCAGCGACGGCCCGTTGCTCGAGGTCGACGCCCTTCGCACCTACATGCAGACCGAGGAACGGACCGTCCATGCCGTCGACGGGGTGGATTTTTCGATCGGTCGGCAACAGACCGTCGGCCTGGTCGGCGAATCCGGGAGCGGCAAGAGCGTCACCGCCCGATCCTTGACGAAACTCCTCCCGCAACCACCAGCCGAGATCGTGGGCGGGTCGGTGCGATTCGAGGGGCTGGACCTCCTCGGGGCAAGCGAGCCAGTACTCCGGTCGATCCGGGGCAACCGAATCGCGCACCTCTTTCAAAACCCGACGCGGAGCCTGGACCCGGTGTATTCGGTCGGCGAACAGCTCCGGGAGTCGATCGCCATTCACGAGCCGATTTCGAGAACCAGGGCGCGAGAGCGGGGCGTCGAACTGCTGCGTCGGCTCGGGATACCGGATCCGACCAACCGAATCGACGACTATCCCCACGAGTTCTCGGGCGGAATGGCCCAGCGGATCGCGCTCGCGATCGCGCTCAGTGCGAACCCGGATCTGCTGGTGGCCGACGAGCCGACGACGGCCGTCGACGTCACGGTGCAGGCCAGAATCATCGACCTGTTGGGCGACTTGGCAGCCGAGGGAATGGCCATGTTACTGATCACACACGACCTCCGGATGATCGCCGCCCTCGCCGACGTAGTGTACGTGATGTACGGCGGGACGATCGTCGAACGGGGTGCCGTCAAAGACGTTCTCTTCCATCCGTCACATCCGTATACCCAGGCCCTCTTCGACAGTTACGACGGGTTCGACCGCCGTCCCGACCGCTCCGCAAGGGGAGATATTCCGACGACAGGCTGTCGATTCAGGGACGAATGTCCCCACGCAATCGATGCCTGTGCGTCCGAAACCCAGCCGGCATTCCATCCGGCGACCGGCGACGCCCACGCGGTCTCCTGTGTCTATTATGGGCCCGGAAAAGACGAGTCGCCGATTCTCGAAGCGGGCGGAGAAGTTCGACCCGGGCAAGCGGAAAGACAATGACAGGGAGCGAGGAGACGTCGACGGCCGGGGACACAACGGGGCCAGATCCGGTCCTGTCAGTGAAAGGACTCGAGAAACACTATCCGATCCGGAGCGGCTGGCTCCGCAGGCAAACCGGGACGATACGGGCAGTAGATGGGGTCAGTTTCGACATCAGCGCCGGGGAAGCTTTCGGGCTGGTCGGGGAATCCGGCAGCGGCAAGTCGACCCTGGCCGAGACGATTCTCGGTTTGGAAGCGCCGACGGCCGGCACAATTCGGTTCCACGGTGAGACGGTTAGGCCCCATCGTGATCCGGGGTTCCGCGATTTCAGTCGACGCGTCCAGCTCATCGTTCAGGACCCGAACGAGGCGTTCAATCCGCGGATGACGGTGGGAGAGGCCGTCGCCGAACCGCTCCGTTTGCACGGTTTAGACGACGAGGAACGCCGGGAGTTGGTCGTGACGGATATGCTGGAGCGGGTCGGCCTTTCGGCCGCGGACGCCGAGCGGTATCCCCACGAGTTTTCGGGCGGGGAAAAACAGCGAATCGCGATCGCCCGGGCCCTCGTCCCCAACCCCGACCTCATCATCGCCGACGAACCGACGAGTGCGCTCGACAAGCGAGTCGAATCGGACGTGCTCGCCTTGCTGGAACAGCTCCGGCGGGACCACGATATCGCCATCCTGTTCATCAGCCACGACATCGACGTCGTCGGCCGGTTCTGTAACCGGGTCGCCGTGATGTATCTCGGGGAAATCGTCGAGCGAGGAGCGGCCGAAGCGATTCTCGATGCGCCCGCCCACCCGTACACGCGGTTGTTGGTCAGTTCGGTTCCAGGCCTCACCCCCGGGGACTGGACTCCGCCCAGCCCGCTCACCGACATCACCCCGGACCCGTCGGATCCGCCGAGTGGGTGTTCGTTCCATCCACGCTGTGTGGAAGTCATCGCTCCGACGGATCTCGCGGTCCCGGTGGAGACCTGGCGACAGATTGCCGCCTTCCATTTCTCCCTTCGGTCGGGCGCGCTCCCCGAGTCACTCGACGGCAAATCGGCGTCCGGAGAACTCGACGCGGAGACGGTTCGTGACGCGTTCTCCCTGCCCCCCGAACTTCCCGACGCGTCCCTCGATCGGACAGTCGACGCGGCACTCGCGGCGTTTCTCGATGGCGGGGCGGAAGCGGCACTCGATCGGCTCGATGCGGCACTCGAAACGAGTTGTTCGGCCCGGGAGCCGACCGCCGTGTCGGTGGGCGATCGAACAGTCAAGTGCCACCGCTACGACGACCGGTTCCCCGCAGACCCACTCGACTGGGCCGAGAAGTCCGAAGACACGCCACCTTGATGTGGCGTCCTGTGCAGTTCCGTCCATGGGCGAACTCGTCGTCTTGAACAAGGACGCAGATTCGGTCTGGTTTATCGACGCGGACACGGGCGAGCACCGCGGAACGGTCGACACGGACTTCAACCCCCACGAGGTGGCCGTTTCTCCGGACGGAACCACGAGCTTCGTGACCTGTTCGCTGGGTGGGTCACTGTGTGTGATCGACAACGAGACGCGGGAAATACGGGCCCGGTTCGAACACGACGCCTTCGATTTCCCACACGGGTTGGCGGTCCGGGAATCTGCGGGCGAACTGTGGCTCGTGGCCACCTATAGCAGCCAGGTGTTCGTCTTCGACCTCGAATCGGTCGAGCTCCGCGAGACGTTTTCGACCCATCAGGACAAGTCCCACATGATCGCGTTCTCACCGGACGAATCGCGGGCCTACATCGCGAATATCGGGAGCGGGTCGGTTACCGTGATCGACGCGGAAAGCCGGAACATCGTCGCCGACCCGGTCGTCGGCGAGGAGCCCGAGGGAATCGCCGTGGATCCCGCGACCGGCGAGGTGCTCGTTGCAAGCCAGGAAGAGGCGCGTCTCTACCGGCTCGACCCCGACACGCTCGAAACGGACGTCGTCTCGCTCCTCGGCGAAACGCCGATCCGCGTGGTCTTCGAACCCGCCGGTCGATTCGCGTTCGTCGCGAACCGGGAGTCCCACGACGTGTCGGTCGTCGATACCGACTTCCAGCGGGACGGGGAGCGGACTCCATGGGAAGTCGAACGGATTCCGGTCGGGCGATGGCCCGGCGGGACGGTCTTTGATGGGGACGGAACGCGAGCGTTCGTCGCCAACAACAAGACAAACGACGTGTCCGTCCTCGACGTCTCGACCCGTGCCGAGGTGGGCCGATTTTCGACCGACCTTCACCCGGACGGAATCGCGTATATCGATTCATAGCGAGCCGGTCGTCGCTTCCACAGACGGCGGGCCAGGTCCATCGCCGATAGCGGCCCCGGTCGCCCTTTCGCCAGGAAAATCGGTCGATCTTCGCCAGGCGAGTGCGCTCGAATCGCCTCGACACAAGACGGCGGGCCGTATTCGGGAGGAGTGCCACACAGCCGTCTTTCAGACGTTCCGACGGTGCACCTCGGCCGTAGCCTACATATGCAAGGACCCTGTAAGCCGCTCACATGAAGGTTGCCGACGCGATGACACCCCGGGCCGACGTGGTCACGGTGTCGCTCCCCGGAACCCGTGATGACGTCCTCGAGTACCTGCAGGAGCGGTCCTTTTCCTCGGTCCCGGTCGTCAAAGATACCGACGACGGCGAGCAGTATCGGGGGCTCGTCTCCCGCGAGAGCCTGATCCTCAGGCCCAACGAGGACCAGCTGGCCATTCTCATGGAGGAGGTCCCCACGACGTCGAGCGACGCCACCCTCCACGAGGTGGCCGAACTCATCCGCGAGACCGGCGAACGACGGATTCCGGTCGTCAACGGCGGGGGCCTGACCGGAATGATCACCGTCACCGACGTGATCCGGGCCATCGCGGACGGGGACGCCGACGGCGACGTGGAAGTCGGCGAACTCGCCAGCTACGACGTGAACACGGTCTACGTCGGCACGCCACTGACCGTCGCCGAGCGAGAAATCGCCTTCGCAAACGTGCCCTACGCGATCGCGCTCGACGACGAGGGCGACATGGCCGGCATCATCACCGAAGTGGACATCATCGACGTCGCACGGGTCGTCGAGGGCGAGGACGCCACCGGCGAGAGCATCGCCAACCAGGACGACGAGTGGATGTGGGAGGGAATCAAGGCGGTCGGCAACCGCTACCTGCCCACCCGGGACGTCGAGTTCCCCAACGAACCGGTCCGGGAGTACATGTCGAGTTCCCTCGTGACCGTCACCGGGGGACGGACCGCCAGGGAGGTCGCCGGACTCCTCCTCGACAACGACATCGAGCAGGTGCCGCTCCAGCGCGGGGACGAACTGACCGGCATCGTCCGGGACGTGGACCTGCTCGCGGGCATATGAAGGCACTGACGGAACTGGCGAAGCGCCGGGGATTTTTCTTCCAGACCGGGTCGTCCTACGGCGGCGTTTCGGGGTTTTACACCTACGGCCCCCACGGCGCGACGCTCAAGGCCAAGATCGAGGGAAGCTGGCGCGAGCGCTGGGCGACCCGCGAGGGTCACGACGAGATCGACGCGCCCACGATCCTCCCCGAGGCGGTCTTTGCGGCCTCGGGCCACCTCGACGGCTTCGACGACCTGCTCGTGGAATGCCCCGAGTGCGAGGGGAGCCACCGCGCCGACCACCTCCTCGAGGACCAGACCGACATCACGGAGGCCGAGGCCTTCTCGCCCGCGGAGATCGAGGCGCTACTGGCCGAACACGGGATCTCCTGCCCGAGTTGCGGGGCGCCCCTCGCCGACGAGCCGGTCGAGGAGTTCAATCTGATGTTCGAGACGGCGATCGGGCCCGGCTCGAGTAACCGGGGGTACCTCCGGCCCGAAACGGCCCAGGGCATCTTCGTGGACTTCCCGCGACTGCGCGAGTACGCCCGCGGCGAGTTGCCCTTCGGGGTGGCCCAGATCGGCCGGGCCTACCGGAACGAGATCAGCCCCCGGAACGCCATCGTCCGGACCCGGGAGTTCAACCAGGCCGAACTCGAGCTCTTCTTCGACCCCGACTCCGACGTCCCGGACCTCGAAAGCGTCGCAAACGTGGAGGCGCCACTGTACAGTGCCACAGCCCAGCAGGACGGTGGCGAGCCGTCCTTCCAGTCGATCGGCGAGGCCGTCGCAATGGGGCCCATCGAGGACGCCTGGGTCGGCTATTACGTGGGCATCGCCACGGAGTGGTACGACCGAATCGGCGTCGACCTCGATCGCTTGCGATTTCGACAGCATCAGCCGGCCGAACGGGCCCACTACGCCCGGGACTGCTGGGACGCCGAGGCCGACGTGAGCGGGCCGAACGAGGAACCCGAGTGGATCGAACTCGCCGGCATCGCCAACCGGGGCACCTACGACCTCAGCCACCACGAGGAACACACCGGCGAGCGCTACCAGGTGTTCGGGGAGTACGACGAGCCCCGGACCGTCGAGCGGGCCACCGTCGACCCTGACATGGGCGCACTCGGCCCGGAATACGGCTCGAAGGCCGCCGACATCGCGGCGGCTCTCGAGGCGTTGGCCGAGAACGAACCCGACGCCTTCGAGGGCGAAACCGTTAGCGTCGAACTCGAGGGCGAAACCGTCGAGATTCCCGTCGAGCAGACCGGCTTCGCCGTCGAGGAAGTCACCGAGCGAGGGGAGCACAAGACGCCACACGTGATCGAGCCGTCGATGGGAATCGATCGGGCGGTTTACGCGGTGCTCGTCCACGCCTACGACGAGGACGAAATCGACGGCGAGGAGCGAACCGTCCTCCGGCTGCCGCCCGAGATGGCGCCCACGCTCGTGGGGGTCTTCCCGCTCATGGACAAGGACGGCCTGGGCGAACGGGCCCAAGAGCTGGCCGGGGAGTTGCGGGACGCGGGCCTGTCGGTCACCTACGACGATTCGGGCGCGATCGGGCGGCGATACCGCCGCCAGGACGAGATCGGGACTCCCTACTGTGTCACCGTCGACTACGAGAGCCTGGAGACCGACACGGTCACGGTGCGGGACCGGGACACGACCGAGCAGGTTCGGGTCGCAATCGAGGACCTGCCCGAGACACTCGCCGGGCTCCGGGACGGCGAAAAAACCGTCGAGCAGCTGTGAGCGAACCGGGCCGTCGGCTGGTACACGCGAGCGGGAGTTTGGTTCCGATCGCGTACGTGGCGGATATTCTCGCCTGGCCGCAGGTCCAGGGACTCGTCCTGCTCGCGATGGCCATCGCGACCGTCCTCGAGGGACTGCGACTCTCCGGGCGCCTCGACCTCTGGGTGTATGACCGGTTCACGCGGGACTACGAGGCAAACTGGCCCGCCGGATACGCGCTCGCGCTCGTCGGCGCGTCCGTGACGGTGCTCGCGTTCGGCCCGCGGGTAGCCGTCCCCGCACTGCTCATGCTGACGATCGCGGATCCGGTGAGCGGGATCCTCTCCAGTGGCAGCCTGGAGGTCAAACAGGGATACGTGTTGCTCGCCACCTTCGGGATTTGCCTGGCCATCGCCGGCCTGCTGCTCGTCCCGCCCGTGCCGGCAGTGTTGGGGGCGACCGCCGCCACAGTCGCCGACGGCGTGAAGCCGACGATTGCGGGATACGTCATCGACGACAACCTCACGATTCCGATCGGCGCGGCGGCGGCGATGCAGGTCGGATTCCTCCTGCTCTGACCTGTGGGACACGAACCCTTAACCGCCAGAGCGAACAACTCCCACAGGAATGGCTGCAGGCGAGGCGACCACCGTGGATCATCCGCTGATCGAGCCGGGCACCATCGAGGCCCGCCCCTACCAGACCGATCTGGTCGAGCAGGCCAGGGCGGCCCACACGCTGGTGTCGCTCCCCACGGGCCTCGGAAAGACGGCGGTGAGCCTGCGCGTGACCGCCGACCGCTTCGACGACGCGGGCTCATCCGCGATGGCGATGTTGCTCGCCCCGACCAAGCCACTCGTCGAGCAACACGCCGCGTTCTACCGGGAGGCCCTGCGGGTTCCGGACGAGGAGATCGTCGTGTTCACGGGCGAGACGCGGCCCGAGGACCGCGCCGACCTGTTCGAATCCGCCCGGGTGATCGTCGCCACGCCCCAGGTGGTCGAGAACGACCTGCTGGGCAACCGGATCGACCTCGACTCGGTCGTCCACCTGACGTTCGACGAGTGCCACCGGGCGACCGGGGACTACCCCTACGCCTACATCGCCGAGCGCTACCACGAGGAAGCGGCCGACCCGCTCGTGACCGGGATGAGTGCCTCGCCGGGCGACGACGAGGAGGCAATCCGGACGGTCATGGCGAACCTCGGGCTGGAGCGGGTCGCGGTCAAGACCGAGTCGGACCCGGACGTCGCCGAGTACACCTACGGGACCGACGTCGAGTGGCTCCGGGTCGAACTCCCCGAGGCGGTCCTCGAGATCCGGGATCGCCTGCAGGGCGTGCTCTCGGACCGGCTCGAGACGCTCGCGGAGCTGGGCGTGACCAACTCCACGGACCCCGAGATCTCCCAGGGAGACCTTCACGAGATCCGGTCGAAGCTCCAGCGGCTGATCGATCGAGACGATCCGGCCGGCTACGAGGGCATGTCCGTCCACGCGGAGATCATGAAGGTCAAGCGGGCGGTCGAGCTGGTCGCAACCCAGAGCGTCGACGCCCTCGACCGGTACTTCGAGCGGCAGAAAAACGCCGCCCGCTCATCCGGCGCCTCGAAGGCGAGCCAGCGGTTCGTCTCCGATCCCGAGGTCCGCCGGGCGATGGAACAGGCCCGCAGCTTCGACGACCTCCATCCCAAATTCCGGCGGGTGCGGATCCTCCTCGCGGAGACCCTGGGAATCGAGGGCGGTGACCGGGTGATCGTCTTCACCGAGTCCCGGGACACCGCCGAGGCCCTGACCGAGTTTCTCTCGGAGGGTTTCGCTGTACAGCGGTTCGTCGGCCAGGGGGACAAGGAGGGCTCCTCGGGCATGACCCAGACCGAGCAGACCGCAGTCCTCGAGGACTTCCGCGCGGGGGAATTCGAGGTCCTGGTCTCGACGTCGGTCGCGGAGGAGGGGCTTGACGTCCCCGAAGTCGATCTGGTTTGTTTCTTCGAGCCGGTGCCAAACGCCATCCGCTCGATCCAGCGGAAGGGCCGAACCGGCCGCCAGACCGAGGGGAAAGTCGTCGTCCTCATGGCCGAGGACACCCGCGACGAGGCCTACTACTGGATCTCGAAGCGCCGCGAGGAGGAGATGGCCGCGGAACTCGAATCGCTCCGGGCGGTCGCCCCGGATCTCGAGGCGGAGTTCGGCGGTCAGGCCGACCTCGAGGCCTTCACAGGGAGAGGGAATTCGGACCCAGACAGCGGATCCGAGACCCCCCGAACCGCGGACGGATCGGGCGACGGCCAGTCCGGCATCGGGGACTTCGATCCGGCGGGGGAGGACGCTGGCGAGGGAGCGGGCGAACCGACAGACGAAGGGGGTGGGTCCGAGTCGGTGCCCGAGGGGATCGTCGCGGCGGCAGACGCGGACGACCACGTCGAGATCGTGATCGACCAGCGCGAACTCGACGCCCACATCGCCCGGACGCTCTCGAAAGTCGACGGCGTCGAAACGCGCCTGGAGACCCTCGAGGTGGGGGACTACGTGCTCTCCGATCGGGTCGCCGTCGAGCGCAAGTCCATCGCGGATTTCCTCTCGACCCTCCTGGACGGTGGCGACCGGGCGCTCTTCGAGCAGGCCGGAAACCTGACCCGCCACTACGGGCGGCCCGTACTGCTGATCGAGGGCGAGGGCGACCTCTACTGGGAGCGGAACGTTCACCCGAACGCCATCCGGGGCGCACTGGCGAGTCTCGCCGTCGATTTCGGCATCTCGGTGCTGTTCACCCGGGACGAGGCAGACACCGCCGCCCTCCTCGAAACCATCGCCAGACGGGAACAGGAGGAACGGGACCGCGAGGTGAGCGTCCACGGCGAGTCCCAGGCGAAGACCCTCGCCGAACAGCAGGAGTACGTCGTCAGTTCGATCGCTGACATCGGACCGGTCACGGCCCGGGCACTGCTCGAGGCGTTGGGGAGCGTGGAGGGTGTTCTCACGGCCGACGCCGAGCAGCTCGAGGAAGTCGAGGGGGTCGGATCGGTGACTGCCGAACGCATCCGTGAGGTCGTCGGTAGCGAATACGACCGCTGAGCAGTGGGGGATTCGCCTGTCGACCCGACCGCCGAGCAAATGCGGCGAGCCAAAATCAGGGAACGACCGTGAGCCTGACGCGCTCGCTCCGGAGCACCGTCTCGGCGGCGCTCCCGAGAATGGCTCGCTCGACTGGGCCCGGCGGTTCCTCGTGTCCCATCACGACGTGGTCGTACCCGCGCTCGGCGACCAGATCGAGGATGCCCTCGCCGAGTCGGTCCGCCGGCCGGAAGTCGAGATCGAGGTCGGGGGCGACTTCGAGGGAGGTCTCGACGTCGACCTTCCCGAGGATCCGCTCGGCCCGTTCGATCACCGGGGTCGGATCGTCGTCGTCCTCGGTCGTGATGTGAATCGCCTCGAGGGTGGCGTCGAAGGCCGCGGCCAGTTCCGTCCCGAAGGTGAGGGCTCGAAAGCCCACGTCGGTCCCGTCGATCGGGACGAGGATCTTTTTGCTTTGCATCTCAGCGACCCTGCACTTTCGAGAGGGTCTCAGCGGCCTCGCGGGCCGCCTCGAGGAGCTTTTTCGCCTGGTTCGGGTCCTCGCTCTCCCGCGCGCGCTCGGACAGCGAGACGATCGTCTCGGCGAGGGACTGGCTGACAGCGGTCTGCGTCGAGCCGGCCGTCGACCCGCTGTTACTGGAGCCTGTGGACGGCGACGGTTGGGTCTGCCCCCCGAGTTCGGCCGTGCCGGTCGAGGCGGCACCGACCGACTCGTGGCCCGCGTCCCCCGGGGCCGATTCGTCGACGGACTGGCCACCTGTTCCGGCCTCGGCGCCCGGCTGGGTCGTGGCATTCGATTGATTCGCGGCGGTCGCCTCGGTCGGCGCTGCTTCGTCTTCGCCGGCGGTCTCGGCCTGGGTTCCGTCCGCCCCGGCCTGGCAGGTCGGACAGAACGCCTGGCCCTGATAGCGGAAAATCGGCGAGCCGCAGGTCTCACAGTGTTTGTTGGTCATCGTCGCGCCCTGAAGAAGCAGCTGGCTCATGCGCTCGGTGACCTCGCGGTCGGCCGAGTCTGACTCGTACTTCTCCCGGAGGCGCTTCCGTTCGGCCTCCTTGTCGAAGTTCTCGCTCATTACCCGGTGAATCGGGCTGGATCGGTTAAAGTGACGCGGCTGTCCGGCAGGGCTCGGACGGTCTTCCCGGACCGGATCGGGCGAGCGGGCCCAACTGCCAGAGCGCCGCCGAGCCCGGCAGTTTTTATCCGGTGACGGACAACTGTCGGGCGATGCAGCTCAGGGACCTGTCGGGGCTGCCCGACGGGGTAGCCGAGTACTTCGCCGACGCCGGGATCGAGGAGCTCTATCCGCCACAGGCCGCGGCCGTCGAGGCCGGCGTGCTCGAGGGCGAGAGCGTCGTCGCGAGCGTGCCGACCGCGAGCGGCAAGACCCTCGTTGCCCAGCTGGGGATGCTTTCGGCCATCGGTGACGGCGCCGGGATGGCCCTGTACATCGTCCCGCTCCGGGCCCTGGCGAGCGAGAAGGCCGCCGAGTTCGAGGAACTCGAACGATTCGGCCTGGAGGTCGCGGTCTCGACGGGCAACTACGAGAGCAGCGGCGACCGGCTGGGGAACGCGGACATCGTCGTCGCGACCTCCGAGAAGGTCGATTCGCTCATCAGAAACGGGGCAGACTGGATCGAGGACCTCTCGACCGTCGTCGCCGACGAGGTCCACCTCGTGGACGACCGGAGCCGCGGGCCGACCCTGGAGGTCACCCTCGCCAAGCTCCGGTCCCGCGTGGCCGCCCTCCAGGTGATCGCCCTCTCGGCGACCATCGGCAACGCCGACGAGATCGCCGACTGGCTCGACGCCGAACTGGTCGATTCCGAGTGGCGACCCATCGAACTCCGGACGGGCGT
>JBKGZU010000098.1:0-5397 GCA_046543215.1 Halodesulfurarchaeum sp.
AGCGTGGCTTGTACGTCTGTGAGTCGTGCGGTGCGACGATGAACGCGGACGTGAATGGTGCAGTGAACATTCGCAGAAAGATAACTCAGAATCCCCCAACTGGGGATATGAGTAACGGTCGTTTGGCACGACCAGTAGCCTACCTGTTTAACCAAACCTCGGGGCGTTTCGCACCGAGCGAACAGGTGGGTTGTAAACCTTAATATCCCAACGCTCGGGAATCCTCGCCCTTTAGGTCGGGGAGGATGTCAAAGAGTCTGTCAGGATATGGGAACCGCGACGGTGGGGAAGTTCCAGAAGCCATAACCCCCCGGCCCGTTTGCGAAGGGATATGGACGCCTACGACCTGCTGACGCGGAACGCCTCGGAGGTGGTCACGGAGGAGGAGCTCCGGGCCATCGCGGCCGATCCCGACGGCAAGCGGGCTTACGTGGGCTATGAGCCCTCCGGCGTACTTCACATCGGACACCTGCTGACGGCGAACAAGTTGATCGACCTGCAGGAGGCCGGGATGGAGGTCGTGGTCCTCCTCGCGGACGTGCACGCGTATCTCAACGGGAAGGGCACCTTCGAGGAGATTCGAGAGACCGCCGAGCAGATGAAGGCCCAGTTTCTCGCCTACGGTCTCGATCCCGAACGGACGGAGTTCCGGTATGGCTCCGCATTCCAGCTCGACGAGGAGTACGTCCTCGACCTTCACACGCTGGCCCTGGAGACCTCGCTCAACCGTGCTCAGCGGGCGATGGCCGAGATCCAGAGCGGCGAGACGGTCACGGTCTCCCACGTGATCTACCCGCTCATGCAGGTGCTCGACATCGAGTATCTGGACCTCGATCTCGCGGTCGGCGGGCTGGACCAGCGCAAGGTTCACATGCTCGCCCGCGAGGAACTCCCGAGTCTCGGCTACGACGTTCGGCCGGCGATCCACACGCCGATCCTGGGGGATCTGACAACCGGCGAAGGGAAGATGTCCTCGAGTGCGGGCGTCACCCTCTCGATGGAGGACTCCACCGAGTCGATCGAGGAGAAGGTCAATTCGGCGTTCTGTCCGCCGACCCGCGATCCCGAGGGCGAGACGGTCAACCCGGTCCTCGAACTGTTCGAGTACCAGATCTTCCCCCGCTTCGACCGGGTGGTGATCGACCGCCCCGAGGAGTACGGCGGGAACCTGACCTACGAGGACTACGAGGCCCTCGCCGCCGATCTCGAGTCCGGCGAACTCCATCCGGCAGACGCCAAGTCCGCACTCGCGAGCCATCTGGACGAACTGATCGCACCGGGCCGGAAGCGACTGCGGGAGTTGCGAGACTAGAACTCGGGTTCGACGGTCGGGCTCGCGTTTTCATCCCCATCGCCGTCACCGCCCTGGATCTCGTCGAAGAGGTCCTCGACCCGCGCCTCGATTTCGTCCCGGATTTCGGCGACTGCCGCGGGTGATTTGCCGTCCGGATCGTCGAGGTCCCAGTCCCGGCTCTCCCCGGCCCACCCGGCCGGGCAGACGTCCTCGGCCGAACAGCCCATGGTGATGACGTAATCGCTGTCGCGGGTCTCTTCGACGGTGATCTCCCGGGGAGTGCGGTCGCGGAGATCGAACCCGACCTCGTCCATCGCGTCGATGACTGCCTCGTGGACGTGATCGGCAGGCCGGGTGCCGCCGGTGAGCAGTTCGATCTCGTCCTCGAGACCCCGCTCGGCGACCGCTCTCCGGGCGAAGGCGTAAGCCATCTGGGAGCGCCCGGCGTTCTGGACGCAGACGAACGCGACCGTCCGAGGGGAGTCGGCCATCAGTCCTCACCCTCCACTGTAGGGCCCGCGGGATCGAGCTGTCCGGTCACGTACCCACCCCAGTCGAATCTCCGCTGGAAGTACAGCGCGACGTTGACCAGTGCGAGCAGGACCGGCACCTCGATCAGCGGGCCGACGACGGTGGTGAACGCGACGCCGGAGCCGACGCCGAAAACTGCCACCGCGACCGCAATCGCCAGCTCGAAGTTGTTCGAGGCGGCAGTGAAGCCGATCGCGGTCGTCGTCGAGTAGTCCGCACCGATGCCCCGCCCCATCGCGAAGCTCACGAGGAACATCACGACGAAGTAGATCGTCAGGGGAACGGCGATGAGCAGGACGTCGGTGGGCTGGGCCACGATGCGCTCGCCCTGCATCGCGAACATCACGATCACGGTAAAGAGCAGGGCGATCAGCGTCAGGGGATCGATCCGTGGGGTAAACTCCGTTTCGTACCACTCGGTGCCCTTCGTTCGGGTTCCGACGTACCGGGAGAGGATGCCGGCCGCGAAGGGAATGCCCAGGAAGATGGCGATGGCCTCGAAGACCTGTCTCGGCGTGATGCCGAAGGCCTCGATGCCGGCTGCGAGTCCCTCGAGCCCGAGCAGCCCGGGCATGTAGAGGGCGAAAAACCAGATGTACACGCCGTATGTCAGGATCTGGAAGACGCTGTTGAACGCGACGAGTCCGGCGGCGTATTCGGCGGATCCCTCCGCGAGGTCGTTCCAGACCAGCACCATCGCGATGCACCGGGCCATCCCGATGAACACGAGCCCGAGGAAGAACTCCGGGCGGGCCGGCAGCCCGGGGACCATCCCGCTGAAGAAAATGAGGGCCAGTGCAAACATCACCGTCGGGCCGATGAGCCAGTTCTGGAGCAGGCTCAGGCCGAGCACTTTCCACTGGGCGAACACGCGGGGCAACTGCCCGTAGTTGACCTTCGCCAGCGGCGGGTACATCATCAGGATCAGGCCGATCGGCACGAGGTGATACTGCTGGATCGGACCGGTAACACCCGGGGCGACGTAGCCGAGCCCGACCCCGATCACCATCGCGCCGACGATCCAGACGCTGAGGTATTTATCGAGGACGTCCATCGACTTCGTGTCCCCACATTCGGGCGCGTTCTCCTGTGCGGCCGCCTCGCTCATCGGTCCACCTCCTCGAGGGCCCTGACCACGGCCTCCGCCGTCTCCGTGGCCCGGTACATCCGCCACCGCCCGTCCTTGCGGCGGGTGACGAGCCCGGCCCCCCGGAGGTCCGAGAGCGCGTGGCTGATGGCGCTCTCCCCGACCTCGACCAGGGCGCTCAGTTCACACACGCAGAGTTCGCCGTCCGCGTGAACCAGTCCCCTGGCCAGGCGGTACCGGGTTTCGTTCCCCAGCGCCGAGAAGACGGCGAGGTCGTCCTCGATGGCGTCCCGCTCGGCCCTCGTCACGACGGTCTCGAGTTCCGAGAGCCGGGTCTCGACGTCTTCGGGACGACAGACGTCGAGTTCTTCCTCGAGGTGTCGCTTGACGCGGCCGGTTTTCGGTTCCATATGAATACTTGATCAAGTCTTCAAGTAAAGGGTTTCGGAAGGGATCGATGGGTTCCGGGGCAACGGTGATACGGCGTCGGAGCCAACCCGACCCGATGGTGAACGAGGAGGATCACGCGCAGCGAGGGGGCCGGCGAGCAGGAGCGCCAGGGTGGGCTCCTCGTCCAGGACGGGAGATCGAGGGGCCGGTCGGCGCTGCGGGCACGAACCCGGCGACTCGGTGTGCTGGGGTTTAAGCCGTTGTGTTGCCAATCCGGTCGCATGAGCGAGAACGAGCGTGGCCGGACCGACCTCAGGATGCCCGACGACGACGAGGTATTCGCGGTGGTCGAAAACATGCTCGGTGCGAATCGCGTGAAAGTCAGGTGTGCGGACGGGGTCGAACGCACCGCCCGCATCCCCGGGCGGATGCAAAAGCGGGTCTGGATCCGCGAGGACGACGTCGTGCTCGTGGAACCGTGGGACTGGCAGGACGAGAAGGCCGACATCGCCTGGCGATACGAGAAAAGCGAGGCCGACCAGCTCCGGGAGGAGGGACACATCGGGTGAGCTGTGACTGATGAATTCGTCGAGTCCGAGGCCGTCGACGGGGTCGGCGACGAGTGGGAGGAACTCGACGTCGCGGATACGGCCGCGGATCGAATCGCCAGACGACAGGACCGGGAGTTCTCCGCGTTCCGGAAGCGCCTGAAGGACACAGAACAGTTCAAAGTCGAGGGGTCGGTCTTCGACGATGCGACCTACGCCGCCCTGTACAAACTCGTCCAGGACGATCACCTGCAGGCCTTCGGCGGGCCGATTTCGACCGGCAAGGAGGCGAACGTCTACGAGGCCCTCGACGACGACGGCGAGACCGTCGCCGTGAAGGTCTATCTCACGACGACGAGCAACTTCCGGCAGATGAGCGACTACCTCGAGGGGGACCCCCGCTTCGAGGGCATTCAGGGGTCGACGACGAAAGTCGTCATCGCGTGGGTGAAAAAGGAATACTCGAACCTCAAGCGGGCCCAGGCCGCCGGCGTCGCCGTCCCAAATCCGCTCGCCGTCCAGCGAAACGTCCTCGTGATGGAGTATCTCGGCGACGAGGAGGGGCCGGCCCCGACCCTCAACGACGTCGCCATCGAGAACCCCGAGACCGCCTTCTCGGTCGTCCGGGAGTACATGCGCCGGCTCTACGACGCCGGCCTGGTCCACGGCGACCTCAGCGAGTACAACCTCGTCGTCCACGACGGCCAGATCACGGTCATCGACGTGGGCCAGGCGGTCACCGTCCACCACCCCAACGCGGGGGACTTCCTCGAACGCGACTGTCACAACGTCGCGTCCTTTTTCGCCGACCTCGGGGTCGACGTGACGGCCGACTCGCTCCGTGCCCATCTCGAGGCCGAGGCCTCGCCCCGCGAGGACTGACACGTTCCCGGAGAACCCTTAAACCCGCAGCCTCGCTAGTTCCGGCCATGAAACACGTGAAGATTCCGACGGAGCGGATCGGGGTGCTGATCGGCGAAGGGGGTGAGACAGTCGAGACCATCGAGGAGGCGGCGGAGGTCGAACTCACCATCGACTCGGAGAACGGGGCCGTGAAGATCGAGTCGGTCGGGGATTCGGTGAAGGGAATGACCGCCTCTGACATCGTCCGGGCGATCGGTCGCGGCTTCGCCCCCGAGGAGGCCCTGACGCTGCTCGACGACGAGATGCGGATGTTCGACCTGATCGACATCGAGCGGGTCGCCAGGAACGACAACGACCTGCGTCGACAGAAGGGTCGGCTCATCGGGGAGGGCGGCCGGACCAGGGAGCTCATGGAGGAGCTGACGGGCGCGAGCGTGGTGATTTACGGCTCGACAATGGGCATCATCGGTTCGCCCCGGGAGGTCGAGATCGTCCGGAGCGCCGCGGACATGCTGCTCGACGGGGCGCCCCACGGGGCCGTCTACTCCTTCCTCGAGCGCAAGCGCGTCGAGGAGCTGAAAAGCCAGGGCATGGACTATCACGAATACTCGGGCTGATCGATCGCGCATTCTCCGTGACACGTTCCTGGCCGACCGAAAGCGAGCCGACGCGAGTTTCGCCGT
>JBKGZU010000007.1:0-23557 GCA_046543215.1 Halodesulfurarchaeum sp.
TCGGCGACGATCTCACTCCATATACCGATGAAACACTTCTCGGGCTTTTTCCGCGCGCTCGTGTTGTTCTCGAGCGGCTTCGACCAGCTGCCCGACAGCTGATTCGTAATATGCCAGCTCCTCACCGGCGAGTTCGGGCTGGGCTGCCAGTCGTCGGTTAAACGGTTCGACCAGGTCGTGAAACGAGAGAACGGGACGAAGCGACTCGATCGTGTCCTTGCCGTTTTCAAGCAGGTGCCGAGTGACGTCCACGTAAGCCTCGGAGGCCCTGTCGAGTCCCCGCTGGGCCATTTCGACGTCACCCGCTGCCAGACCGTTCGCAAACGCCGTCACCGCGAGCGAAAGGTCCTCGATGCTGTCCTGACCGGCGAGAAGTGCTGTGACCCCCCCGTAGAGCTGCTGGAACGAATACTCGAGCACCAGACGGTCGTAGTTCGCGTCCGTGGCCACGAGCGATTTGGCGGCCCCGAAGTTCTCGTTGGAGAGGTTCTCGATAAATGCCGCAGGGAACGAATCGACCGTCGAATCGTATCTGGCCTGGGCTTCGAGGAGTTCCGAACGCGTGCGAGAAATGATCTGGTCCTCGGATTCGAACACGTCCGTAATGGTGGCAGCCAGGAGTTCCTCGAGTGAATCTTCGAGACTCGATGCCCGCTCCCGATCGCTTTCGGGCTGGAGGATGCCGTCACTGGCCAAGAAGTCGATGGCGTTCGGACCCCCCAACTGGTCCGGCTCCGGAATCGTCGTCCTGACAATCGGCGCGGCGACTACCGTCTCCGCCTCGGGTCCGAGCAATTCGGTCATCGTCTCCCAGTCGGGTGTGAGGAAACCGAGATGCAATCCATTCCCGTCGGCCGCGGCTTCGATCGATCCGCCCTGGGCGAAGGAACTCGCCTGCGGTTTTCCCCGGTCCCGTTCCGGGCCGGTGGCCGACTTTCGCTCAGCGACGATTTCGGCCAGAACGAGCGCCGCGACCGTCTCTTCCTTTCCCAGAAATCGATCCGACGCGACGTCGGCGATCGTCACCCGTCGCATATCAGTCCGGGTGGACCCGCCTTCGACCACGCGGATCTGGACCACGTATTCGAACGGGTCCAGCCGCTCGAGATGTTTCGATTCGGCCCGGTAAAAGGTGAGATGGACCTTGCGCTCGACGGGATCGCCCGCTTCGGTAACGTACTTGAGGGCGATTTGTTTGATTACTGAAACCTTGAATTCGGCGTGCGCGCCGATCCCTCCGGCGACGTGGACTGTGGCTTGCTCTCCCTCCTCCGGGAGCAGGCGGTCGGCCAACTCGCCCGCTTGTTCGAAGTACAGGTTCGAGGACGTCCCGACGTCCGATGGGAGAATCGATTTGACGTGGCTACCCACCGCGCGGGCCCCCTCGTCCTCGATGCTCCATAGTGTCCCAGTCATGCGGTCGTTCGATCCGGCCCGTGTCGCCTTGTGGGGGTGGGGAACCCGGCCGGGTTCGTGGCGGCCTCCCATCCGTTCAGAACCCCGAAGATGGCGATTACAGCCAGATTTGTGCCGGTGGGTATTGCTGTCACCGATTTGCTACCGCCCAATTCCCGTTTCGTAACCCAGCGCACGACTACCCCGCTCAGAAATTCTCGTCGTACCCCTCCGCCGCCATGTCCTCGACGGCCTTGGCGACCTCCTCCAGGATCGCCTGTCGGAGCCCGAGATCGGTCATGTCGAAGTACTCGTCGGCCCCGGCTTTCACTTCCCGCACCATTCGATCGACGAACTCCGGAATCGTCTCCTCGGTCAGGCCGTCGTACTTGCGCGCGTGGTCGTAGATGTACTTTCGCGTCGAACTGTCCAGGTTTTTCGCGTCTTCCTTGTAGTCTGGATCGGTCATGTCTATCTCGTAAGTGTCCGGTCCGTCTTCAACTGATCACTTCGCGGGGGAAAGTTGTAAGCGTTTAGGCCGTTCCGGGTAACTGGGACCTCGTCCGGATGGGTGGTCGTGGCTCAAAAAGCACGCACCGAATTCCCGGTAATCGGACCAACCTCTATTAGGGCCCGCCGAAAAGTCGACCCATGAACGTCGAGACCGGCAGGCCATTCTGCTCCGTTTGCCCGCCGACCCGCGACCGGGTTCAACTGCCGGGTTCCCCAGAAACCGAGCCTCGAAGGCGTCATTCATGAGCATCGACATCACCCTCGCCGGCTCCGAGTACGAGTGGACGAAAGCCCTCTGGGACGGCCGCGTCGAGCCACAGGGCGTGAACCTGACGACCGTAGATTTCAAACCCCACCCCCGCCGGTTCACGCGGATGATCGACGGGCTGGAGTTCGACGCCTGCGAACTCTCGATGGGCTCGTACCTTGCTACCCGCGCCAGTGACCGGGAGTATCCCTTCACCGCCTTGCCGATCTTTCCCTGGCGACGGTTCCGGCACTCCTACATGTACAAACGCGTCGGGGCCGGGATCGACGAGCTGGCCGACCTCGAAGGGAAAGACGTCGGCATCGTCAACTGGCAGACCACCACGGGAATCTGGCAGCGCGGGATCGCCCGCGAGCGTCACGGCCTCGATATCACGTCGGTCAACTGGCACGCGGCCGGGTCGGAGATCGTCGAACTCGGCGAGTTCGAGAACTACGACGTTGACTACATCGAGAAATCGGGCAGCCGGCACCAGCTCGAACACATGCTCGAAACCGAACAACTCGACGCCGTCTTCCATCCCGTCCGCCTCAGGGCCGAGAACGCCGAGCGGATCTTCCCCGACCCCGTCGCCACCGAGCAGGCCTACTACGAGGAAACTTCGATCTTCCCGATCATGCACGCCGTCGTCGTGAATGACGAGGTACTCGAGGCACACCCCTGGATCGCCCAGAAGCTCTATGACGCCTTCGAGGAGGCCAAACGGCTCCTCCTCGACGATCTGGAGAAAACCGGCTGGCTCCCCCTCGTTTGGTCCGGGAACTACCTCGAACGCCAGCAGGAGCTCTTCGGAGAGGACCCGTGGGAGTACGGGATGACCGAGGACAACGAAACCGCCCTCGAGACGATGATCAAATACGCCGCGAATCAGGAGCTGATTCCGGAACCGTACGACCTCGATTCCCTCTTTGCCACCGACCACCTGCACACGGGCCGGTTCGGCTGAAAACCGATTCGGAGACGACTGCAGGCCGGCCAGTGTGCTCAGGTGGGATCGCTGTCCGTGGGTGCCACATCGCAGTCACGTATAATAGCGACGATTATTCAGGTGAGCTGTTAACCCAATCTTGCGGATAGAGCTAGTCAAGAATGGCGGACCGTGATCCAAGTTCGGACTGGCAGTCGAAGTCGAATCGTCCAGTCTCGACGACGCGCCGAGGCACAATCCTGGCCGGAGGGACTGCAGCGCTCACCGCCTTCGCTGGCTGTTCGGGCCTGCTGGGGTCGAGCAATTCTTCGGAGGACCCCGGTGCGGGGACGAGTGAAGATCCCGAACCACCCTGGACGACCGAGGAACTCGCCGATCACGTCGAGGACGGCTCGACACTCACCATTTACGCGGGCGCCGGGACCCCAGAAGCCTGGGAGGATCTCGTCGCCGTCGTGAACGACGAGTTCGGCACGAACCTCGAACCATCTGTCACCGTCAGCGACGGGGGCCAGATCGCCCAGAAAATCAT
Source organism: Halodesulfurarchaeum sp. (assembly GCA_046543215.1). Classification (GTDB taxonomy): domain Archaea; phylum Halobacteriota; class Halobacteria; order Halobacteriales; family Halobacteriaceae; genus Halodesulfurarchaeum. Next base: position 3,637 of record JBKGZU010000007.1, read on the forward strand.
CCAGGAGCGACAGGCAGATCGGGACCAGGCCGACGTGATCTCTCAGGGCTCCGACCTCTACGATCGACTTCACGAGAAGGGAAAGGAGGCAGTCGGAAAGTATTACGAGGTCGGTTTCAACGAGAGCTACTGGTTCAACGACGTCCTCGACGACGTTCAGACGGAGTCATGGTACGTCTCCGCCTACAATGGGGGGCCGTCGACGGCAATGGCGATCAACCCCGAGGTATTCGACGAGATGGGACTTGACATCCCACAGACGTGGAACGACCTCTTTGAGGACCAATACGAGGGAGTCGAAACCTACCTCGCCTCCTACATCGTTGCGAACCGGATCGGCTGGATCATCAACCACCACGCCGAGGCCCGCGACATGGAGCCGATGGCCTGGATGGAAGAGATGTACGACCATCTGGACTTCTCCGGCATCGAGAGCCACACACGAGGAGCCCGGGCCGTCGGCCAGGGTGATGCGCCGTTCATGTTTTACAACTTCCCGTGGACGGTCCAGCGGGTCGCGAACGACTTCCCGGTCGAGATCCACTTCCCGGACGGCGTTCAGGCGCTGATGAGTTCGGGCCACCTGGCGATCAACAACCAGGCCCCGAACTCGTGGGCCGCTCGCTTTTTCGTCAGCGCAGTCGTCGAGGAATCCGTGCAGCGGCGGATGGTCCACGAGGCCGGTGAACTCGCTCCCGGGCGTCTTGACTTGGACTACACTGCCGAGGATCCGGACCCGTACATGCAGCAGTTGCTCTCTGCCGACGTTACCCGGGTTTCCTTCTGGGAGGAGCGGGAACACACGCTAACCGGCGAACAGGCAATCGAAGAAGTCATCGCCCTGTAAGTGCAGGTCCCAACGAACCCGCCACATGCCACACCCCGAGACACCACAATTGCAGGTGACAGATCTCTCGAAGCACTTCGGCGACGAGCAGGTGCTCGAGTCGGTCAGCTTCGAGATCGCCGAGGACGAGATCGTCGCCCTGCTGGGTCCGAGTGGCTGTGGCAAAACCACGGTCCTCCGGTGTATCGCCGGGGTCGAAACGCCCGAATCCGGTGAAATCTCCATCGCCGGCGAGGTCGTCCAGGACGAATCGACGAGTGCGCCCCCGGAAACCCGTGGGGTGGGGATGGTATACCAGAACTACGCCATCTGGCCGCACAAGACGGTCTACGAAAACGTCGTGTTCCCCCTGAAGCACGCGGACCACGATATTCCCGCCTCCAAGTTCGAATCGCGGGTCGAGCAGATGCTCGAACTGGTCGAAATCGGCCACCTGAAAGACGCGCCGGCGACGGATCTCAGCGGTGGGCAGCAACAGCGGACCGCCCTCGCCCGGTCGCTGATTCACGACCCCGCACTCCTGTTGATGGACGAGCCCCTGAGCAACCTCGACCGGGAGCTTCGGACGACGATGCGGTACGAACTCCAGAAGCTCCAGCACGAACTCGGGATCAGCATGCTGTATGTCACCCACGACCAGGAAGAGGCCTTCTACCTGGCCGACCGCGTGCTGGTCATGCGGGGCGGACAGATCGTCGAGCGGGGACCGCCCGACGAGCTGTTCCAGCGACCGGGTTCGACGTTTACGCGGGAGTTCGTCGGCCAGTGGAATCGCTTCGAGGGCGAAATCGTCGACGAGGACAGCGATTACGTCGTCAGGACCGGACTCGGGACGTTTCCGCTCGCGAGCGTGGACAACGTCACGGGGCGCCCGGAGTCGGAGTCGATCCAGTGTTTCCTCCGGCCGGCCGATATCGACATCGGGCGAGTCAGTTCGACTGACAAGCGCCGGATCGAGCTGTGGGGGACCGTCGTCGCGGAAGGGCTGCTCGGGGACCTTTACGAAGTGACAGTTCGTCTCGAGGACACGGAGACCGACGTCATCGTCCAGACCGAGCAGCACCACCAGTTCGATCGGGGTGAGGACGTCGCGATCAGGCTCGGTCCCGGCGCAATGAAAATCTACGAAACGGCGGATTGATGTCCGTACTGTCACCGCTTCTCGCGGTTCTCGCGCGGTGGAAATCCCGGCTCGCAGCCCGCCTCCCGAAGGGCCCGAACCGTCGACTTCTCCCGGAACGAGTCCGAAACCTCGGTCTGGCACTCCGCACACGCGGAATCGAAAAGCGAGTGATTCTCGGGACCGCCGCGGTTTCGACGGCGGTACTCGTGTTGATTCCGCTCGTCTTTCTCCTCTGGTCGAGTGTCTGGTCGGGCTATCCGGGCGATTTTAGCGGCGCCTTTACGCTCCAGCACTTCGTCGAGGTCTACCTCGAGGGCGCATACGACGCCTTCGGGTTGTTCTCGAATTCCCTGTTCGTCGCCGCCGGAATGGCCACAATCGCGATGGGGTTCGGGCTCTCCTTTGCCTGGCTGCTCGTCAGGACGAACCTCCCGACGAAGGGCGCGATGGAGTTGGTCCTGATTTCGCCCTACGCCGTGCCGGTGTACATCTACGCGATCATGTACATCGCCACGTACGGTCCCGATAACGGACTCGTTATGACCCACGTGATGAACCTCTTTGGGCTCGAGACGGCCCCCTTCGACATTTTCAGTCCGGGCGGAATCGTGTTCATCGTCGGACTCAACGCCGTCACCACGTTTTACCTGCTCACCGCACCGGCGCTGCAGAACATGGACCCCGCACTCGAAGAGGTCAGTCGCATTCACGGTGCGAGTATCGCCCGGACCGTTCGCTCGATCAGTTTTCCACTGATCCTGCCGGCGATCTTCTCGGCGCTACTGGTCACCTTTCTCCGGGGTCTCGGCGAGTTCTCGGTCGTGGCGATTCTCGGTGCCAGAGACGGGTTCGACGTGTACGCGACGGCCATCTGGGCCGCAGTGACCCTCCGGGCCCCGCCGGAGTACGGCCAGGCCGCCGCACTTTCGTTCAGTCTCATCGTCGTCACCGCCGTCCTCGTGTGGTACTACCGGAAGCTCACGGCGCGAAAGGAGGACTTCATGACGGTGACGAGTCGCGGCCGCAAACCGCGGACCTGGGATCTCGGCAGGTGGCGCTGGCCCATCGCCGCGGGACTCTGGGTGGTGCTCTTTGTCGTCTGGATCCTGCCGATCCTGGTGATGGTTCTCGTTGCCCTTCACGGTGTCTGGTACGGGAGCGTCGACCCGTCGAATCTCACCCTCGTACACTTCGCCGAGGCGGTCACCCAACCCCGCTTGCGACGGGCCTTTTTCAACAGCGTCGCCATCAGCGTGGGAGGAGCCACCCTCGGGACCGGGCTGGTCGTCCTGACCGCCTACTACACCGAACGGACGACCTACCGGTTCCGTGGCCTCGTCGAGTTCCTCTCGCTATCCCCGCTTGCGGTCCCCGGCATCATCATGGGGACCGGGTTGATTTTTGCCTCGCTGTGGATCGGCAAACTCCACGACCTCGTGGACATCTACGGAACGCTCTGGATCATCATGATCGGGAGCATCATCGTCTTCATTCCCGTCTCCTCGCGGATCGCCGTCGGCAACATCGTCCAGATCCACAGCGAACTCGAGGAATCAGCGCGCGTGTTCGGGGCCTCCTGGCTCCAGCAACTGCGGGAGGTTCTGCTCCCGCTCTTCAAAAACACCACTGCTGTCCTGTGGTTCTACCTCCTGATCCACATCTTCCAGCTGTTGACGATTCCGATCATGACCTACACCTCAGGGACCGAGGTCATTCCAGTCACGGTGTTCAACCTGTGGACCAAGAGCGCGAATCTCGAACTCGTCTCGGCGATCTCGACGATCTTCATCGCCCTCACGCTCGGCGTCTTGCTCGTGTTCCGGGCCCGTGGCATCGCCTTCTACCAGATCGACGGGAAGTGACCCCCATGGGAGGGGAAACGTTCTTGGTCGCGATGGCCACCCGATACAGTATGACGCCGTACGTTCCCGACGTGATCCCCGATTCGGATCTCGAGTTCTTCGAGGCGGACGGCAAATCGGCCCCCCGCATCGGCTGGGGGGATACCCCAGCAGTGCTCGTGGTCGACATGACCCGGGCCTTCGTTGAAGAGCGTCCCGCGGTCGGCCAACCCGCCGTCGAGCAGACGGCCTCGCTCCTCGAAACAGCCCGGGAGGCCGAGATTCCGATCTTTCATACGACCCCGACGGCGGCTGGAACCTATCCTGCCGACTACCAGAAACCGACGAAGACGCCCGAGGACCCCGATCCCGATCCAAAGCGGCGTGAATGGCTCGCCGAACTCGATACGATCGTGCCCGAACTCCAGCCCCGAGACGTCGAGTTCGTCTTCGAACGCCCACGAGCGAGCGCGTTCTTCGATACGCACCTCGCAAATCAACTCCATTACTACGGGATCGACACGCTCGTCGTTGCGGGAATGACCACGAGTGGCTGTGTCCGGGCCACGGTGGTCGACGGCCATTCGAGTAACTTCCGGATGATCGTGCCGCCGGAGTGTGTGGCGGATCGGTCGCTCCTCTCTCACGAGGTGTCGCTGTTCGACATGGACATGAAATACGCCGACGTGACGCCGCTCGAGCGGGTCACAGAGCGGTTGCGGCGTCCCCCCAACGCGCCCGAATGATGGGGCGTATCGACCGTGACCGACTCTGGAGTCTCTGGCGACGGGCCTTCAGACTGTCCTGGCCGGTGAGCGTCCAGCACGGCTTCACCACCCTGATGCGGACGGTGGACATCGTCGTCGCGGGCTTGTTCGCTCCGGCCTACGTGACCGCGATCGGGCTCGCTGATCTCTACGGGCAGATCCCCCTGCGAATCGGCCTCGGGCTGGGGGCAGGGTCGATCGCCATCTCCAGCCAGGACACCGGCCGCGAGGCGAGGGCGACCCGAAATCGTGCGATTACGCAGGCTATCATCCTGGGCTTTCTCGTCGGCCTGCCGTTGACGGTGCTGGGACTCCTGTTCTCGGAGTTCTTCATCGCCGTCCTGGGGGCCGAGTTGGAGGTCGTGCAGCTCGGGGCCACGTATCTCACACTCATCCTGATTGCCTCGCCGCTCCGGATCGTCGGTCTCGTCGGAGCCAGATCCCTCCAGGGGACTGGTGACACGTTCACGCCGATGGTGGTCAATGGCGGGGCGAGTTTTCTGAACGCGATCGCCACGCTCGTTCTCGCACTCGGTGTCGGTCCGGTGCCCCGCCTTGGCATCCTCGGAATCGGGCTGGCGACGCTCCTGGCCAGGACAGTCGAGGCCCTCGCCATCGTGACCGCCATCGCGAGTCCCTTCACCGATCTGGGCTTTGCCCGGCCCCGGTCCCTGCTGATCACCCGTCAACTCGTCGCCATCAGCGTCCCGAACTTCGCGGAGGGGATGAGCACTTCGATTGCCAACTTTCCTTTCAATGCCCTACTGCTCGTCTTCGGCACGGAGGTCACGGCCGCCTATCACATCGGCCGCCGGATCTATCAACAACTGACGGGGCCGATTTACCGGGCGATCAACACCGTCTCGAGCATCCTCGTCGGCCAGTCACTCGGCGAAGGCGATCCCTCGGAGGCGCGCTATACGGGCTTTGCCATCGCTTTGCTGAGTATTCTGACGCTCAGTCTCGCCGGTGGCGTCCTCGTGGCCGGGGCCCGGCCCATCGCCGGCGTGTTCACGAACGACCCGGAGACCCTCGAGTACGCCATCGTCTTCACGAAACTCTTCGGTGTCTCGATGCTGGCGTTTGGCGTCTTCTCGCCCTTTGCCGGCAGTCTTCGGGGGGCCGGGGACACGCGCACGCCGTTTTACGCGCGGGCGATCGGCACCTTCGGGTTCATGCTGGGAGTGAGCTACCTCCTCGCACTGCCGCTCGGGTGGGGACTCCCGGGAATCTACGTCGGGCTGGTTTCGAGTTTCGTCGTCTGGGCCGTCGTCGTGACTGCCGGGTTCCTCTGGGGAGACTGGGCCGAGCACGCGGCCGGCCTGATGGCCGATCGCGCCGAGGAGGGCGTTTGAGTCAGGCCTGCAAGTCGAGCGTCGTCTCGAAGAACAGTTCTGCCGGGTCGTATTCCCGGCGAGTGAGGCCCTGCTCGGAGGCGTACCGGCTGAAGGTTCTGAGTTCGTGTTCGGTCCGCTTCGTGAGCCCATACTCCCAGGCCCCCGGACCCAATACGGCTCGCTGTTCGTGTCGGTGGAGATGCGACCACGCGAGTGAGGTCTTTGCCGAGGGACTTTTATTGTGCTCGAAACAGCGATCCCGCGATTCGACGAACGCGTCGAAGAGGTTCACGGCGACCCAGGGATGGGATTCGAGAATTTCGTCGCGGATCGCGACCACGTGCATCGGCGGATAGATGCCGGTCTCCTCGTAGTAGGCCCGCTCTTCGGCGATCGGATCCTCGAAGAACAGCTCGGCAGCGTCCGATTCGACGACCGTATTGAAAAGCGAGCCGGCCGGGTCCATGGCCGCATCGAGGTCCCCGGTCAAAAGCGCGTTTTCGAACTCCCCCGTCTCCTCGACGGCGTCGGGATTCGACGCGTCGGGGAGCGGGCGGACGTCGTATCGATCCGGAATATCGATCTCGGCGTCGTCCTCCCGACGACGGTACCAGGTAATCGATTCGAGGTCCAGGCCGTACTGGTCCTGTAATGCCCCGCGAATCCAGACGTTGGCCGTCGTCTGCCAGGACTGGATGCCCACCGCCGCGTCCGCCAGGTCCCGAGGGCCCTCGATGTCGGCCTCGACGTGTTTGTAGAGAAAGGAGTGGCGGAACTTCCGCTCGGGAAACACGGGGATCGCCGTGAACGGATACTGCTCCGGGTCTTCCTGAGCGGAGAGGTACGAGGCCAGCGAAACCTCCGCAGCGTCGAACTCCCCGTGCCTGAAAAATCGACGGTGTCGCCGGGGTGGATACTCCGAGACGGTCGTCAAATCCATCCCCTCGGGCTCCACCTCGCCAGTCATCAGCGGCCGGGTGACGTCGGCGTGATAGCTGCTCAGCGTGAGGTCGAGTGCCATTGCGCCGGAATTCGACGGGCGAGGACGTATAAGTGGTGTTCCGGGCTACTGGGACGGGAATCAATCCCGACGGCGTCTTCGGGCGAGAACCAGCAAGGTCGCCACAAGAAGGACGCCGAGCGCCAGCGCCAGCCGGAACCCGTCCCACTCGATTCCGAAACCCCACTGGCCCAGGACTACCACGATGATGACGAGGAGTCCGAACGAGAGCGGGAGTACGGGCAGGCTGGAACGGTCGATATCCATGCGGCCCTTTCTTTATGTGGCCCGGAGAAAAGCTCTCCGAGCCGGGAGTCTCCTACTGTGGACGTGCAATCCGAGCACTTACTCGACGAATTGCGCACGCAGGTGTTCCGGAAGGGTATCGATCACCTCGTCTCCGGGGAACGAGCGAAGATCCTCCGCCGACAGCTCGGCGTAATAGCGGTGCTTCGAGTTCGCCTCCTCCTCGGGCCAGTCACTGCCCATGTAGGCGAGGATGTCCGCGTCGAGGGAGAGTATCCGACCGTTCATGGCCCCAGCAGTCACGTAGGCGTGCTCCACGCCCGCCAGGAAGTAGGTGATTCCCTCGACGGCAAAAGAGTCCATGACGCGCAGTTCGATGTTGCCCACCGCGTCGGCCAAAAGCGGCACGTCGACTGACTGGCCGGGGGCAGTCTCCAGGTCGAGGTGTTCGATCTTGTCGAGATCGCGACCGCTCACCATCCCGGAGAGTGTCAGGGCATCGATCAGCCGGGTCGAGGGAGCGGCCATGACGAACTCGGGGTTTGCCTCGATGATCTCGTGCGTGTAGCTCTTCTCGCTCACGGCGAGCATGTACCGGAACGGGTCGTAACCGGCGAGCATCCACCACGAGGCCGTCATGACGTTCGGCCCCGTCTCCTCGCTGTTGCTCACGACCAGCGCCGGGACCATCGGCTTGAAAAGCGCCGCGGAGTCGAACTCGCCGATTTCGTCGAAGTGATCCGATCGATTCGTCGATGACATTCGGTACTCGACCCTCGGTGGGGCGACACTTTCGGCGTTGTGGTTCCCGCGGCCGTCGCCTCGACCTGTCTGGGGACTGGATCGGCTCAGAGGAGGAGTACGACACCGATACCGACCAGCGCGACCGCACCGAGAATCGTGGTCACCAGCCGTCCGAGTTTCCTCGTCCCGAGCACCCAGGTAATCCCGGCTTTGACGGCCGTGTTGGCGATGGCCGCGATGACGATGCCGGTCGTCGCCACCTCGCTCGAGATGTCTCCCTTGGCCGAGAGGGTGCTCAGGGAGAGCGTAATCGCGTCGATGTCCGCGAGCCCCGTCACGAACGCGGTCCCGTACACCCCGGAGACGCCGAGATAGGCGTTGGAGTATTCCGAAACCAGCAGCACGACAGCGAAGAGGGCCCCGAACACGAGCGCGGTACGCAGGTGAAATGGGTTCTTGAGCGACGTCTCGACGTCGCGATCGATTTCCGCCAGCCAGTACATGACGCCACCGATGACGATTCCGGTGACCGTCATGGCCCCGAGGGGAATCGCCACGAGGGGCAACAGTTCCGGGTTGATCACGGCGACCTCGACGAGCGCCCGCGGAAACATCACGACCGAGGCGACGACCGCGGAGAACGCCGTGACGTGATAAAGCGCCGGGACTGCCCGCGTTTTTTCGGCCATCGAGACGGCCGTCGCCGTCGAGGAGACGAACCCGCCCAGGATTCCGGTGAGGACGATTCCTCGGCGGGCCCCAATCGTCTGGCCGAGCAGGTAAGCCGCAAAACTCAGTCCGGAAACGAACACGACCATGAGCCAGACGTATCGGGGGTTGAGCCCCAGTAACACGTCGAGATTCCGGTCGGGGAGCAGCGGAAGCACGATCAGGACGACGACGATGAACTTCACGCTCGCCCGTCGCTCCGCTTCGCCGATGGCATCGGCCACCCGATGGATTCGCCCCTTCGCAGAGAGGAGGACCACCACGATTCCGGTGATCACGATGGCCACGACCATCGCCTGATCGGAGTGTACAGTCATCGCGCCGAGAACGACCGTGAGTAAGCTGGCCGCAAGCGTCGTCAGCCCGAGGTCCTCCTTCAGGTACGCCTTGGCGGTGTAGGCAACGGTGAGCGGGAGCCCGATCGTCAGGAGTGCGATCGGGAACGCCGCAGGGAAGAAGGCCGTGACGACCGCGCCATAGAGGGCAAACAGCGGAAAGGTACGGCTCCCCGCGTACACGCCCGCCGATTCGCTCTGCTCCCGTTCCATCCCGATGATGGCCCCGATGCCGAAGGCCACCGCGAGGGAGAGCCCTAGAGATAGATATGGAACGGCCATGTACTCGCTTCGGCAGGTGGATACAAAGGTCTACGCACGTCCCAAAGACGGGATTGTCCGGGACATCTACCCCGATCGCTTCGACCAAAAAGTAATGGCAAAACCGCGCGAAGCTACAGGCTATGGGAAACGGGAGTACCAACCAAACGGCACCCGACCGGTCGGGAAGCGAGCGCCACCACGAATCCGCGACGGGCGTCTTTCCCGGCGGCGTCTCGCACAACATCAGGTATCACGAGCCACATCCACTGTACGTCGAGGCCGCTTCCGGGGCGACGATCCGGGACGTGGACGGCAACGAGTACGTCGACTACTGGATGAACCATCAGACGAGCGTCCTCGGTCACGCGTATCCGGACGTCGTCGAAGCAGTCCGTGAACAGGCGAAAGACGGCCTCCACTACGGGATTCCGAACGAATTGGGTCTGGAATTCGGGCGGCGAATCCTCGAAGCATTCCCCGCCGCGGAACGGCTCCGCTTTACCTCCTCCGGCACCGAGGCGACGATGTACGCCGTTCGTATCGCCCGGGCCACGAGCGGAAAGGACCACATTCTCAAAGCCCAGGGTGGTTGGCACGGGGGCAACACGGACCTCTCGAAAGGGGTTCACAGCCCGTTCGGGGAATCGACAACGAAGGGGCTCCCGCCGGGCGTCGAGGAGCACGTTCACGCGTTTCCCGTCAACGACGAGGCCGCTGTCACCCGGCTGCTCGACACCTACGACATCGGCGGTATCATCGTCGAACCGATGCAGCTCGCCGGTGGCGGCGTCGAGTGTGAGCCGTCGTTTCTCGAGTTCCTTCGCGCGGAGACCGAGACCCGCGACGTCCGGCTGATCTTCGACGAGGTCGTCACGGGGTTCAGGGTCTCACCGGGGAGCTACCAGGCACGGGTCGGGGTCGAACCGGACCTGACCACGTTCGGCAAGGTCGCCGGTGGTGGTCTTCCCGTGGGTGGACTCGCGGGCAAAGCCGAGTTCTTCGAGGCGACGAAACCACGAGGGGTCCCACCGGAGGAGGCCATTCTGGCCGGTGGAGGCACCTTCACGATGAACCCGATGACGGCCACCGCCGGCCTGGCCACCCTCGACGTGATCGAATCCGAGCCGGTCTACGAGTACACCGAAACCCAGGCCGAACGAGTGCGAACGGGACTGGCCGAAATCTTCGAGGAACTCGGGATCGACGCCGCGGTGCTTGGCACGAGTTCGCTCTTCTGCCCCCATTTCGACCCGGACGAACCCCTGACACACGTCGGGGCCGTCGAGAACGGGACGGACCGCGAGGCCCTCGTCGAGTTTCACGACCGACTCATCGATCGGGGCCACTACCACCTCCCCGGCCACATGGGAAGTATCTCGTATGCGACGACCGAAGCACAGATCGACGACCTCCTCGCTTCGAGCCGCGAGGTCGCTCGCGAACTCCAAACGGAGCACATCCTATGACACGAACAGCAGTTCAGTACGGCGTCGGACCGATCGGCAAACGCATCGTTCAGGTCGCCCACCGGAAGGGAATCGAATTCGTCGGCGCGATCGACATCGACCCCGAAAAGGTCGGCGAGGATCTCGGCACGGTCGCCGATCTCGACACCGAACTCGGCGTGACGGTGACCGACGACCCGGAGTCAGCGCTCTCGGCGGCACCGGACGTGGTCTTTCACTCGACCATTTCTGACGTCACCGCGATCGACTCGCAGATCGAGGCAGCCGTCGCCGCCGGGGCCGACGTCGTCTCGACGACGGAGGAGCTGTCTTATCCCTGGTATCACAACCCGGAGGCCGCGACGGAACTCGACGAAATCGCCACAACCCACGGCCAGACCGTCCTCGGGACGGGAATCAATCCTGGCTTCGCGATGGACACGCTCCCCGCCGTCCTCACGACTCCCTGCCAGCAGGTCGACGCGATCAGCGTCACCCGGGTCCAGAACGCGAGCCAGCGTCGCAAACCGCTCCAGGAGAAGGTCGGTGCCGGCCTCTCCGAGAAACGGTGGAACGCGGAAATCGCCCCCGAGGCGGGACACGTCGGACTCCCCGAGTCGATCGCCATGCTGGCCGCGGCCCTCGACTGGGACCTCGAAGCCGTCGAGGAGACGATCGAACCGGTCGTGGCCGACACCCCCACCGAGAGCGACTACTTCACCGCCGAACCGGGCGACGTCGCCGGCATCCATCAGGTCGGCACCGGAATCGTCGACGGCGAGGCGCGCATCGAACTCGACCTCAGCATGTACCTCGGCGCGGAGCACCCACGCGACCAGATCTCGATCACCGGCAGGCCGGACCTGGACGTAACCGTCGAGGGTGGATTCCACGGTGACGTGACGACGCCGGCGGTCGTCGTCAACTCGGTCCCCCGGGTCATGGGAGGCGACCCCGGACTCGCGACGATGATCGATCTCGCGACGCCGCGATACTGATTCTGGACAGTTCCCCGACCCACCATTCAGGTTCGCGGCTGCCGTTCTGCCTCGTGTGCGGCCTTGATGAGCGAATCGTAGGCCTGGATGACGTCCTTCTTCGAGATAATGCCGACGACTTCGTAGTCCTCCACGATCGCCAACTGTTCGACCCCCTCCTCGTTCATTCGCCTGACAGCGCCCCGAATGGGACGGTCCGGTTCGATCATCGAGAGCGGGCGTGACATATACTCGGAGATTCCGACCTCCGAGAGGACGGGATTTTCCTCAGCGATGGCCCGGAGGACGTCGTGTTTGGTGACGATTCCCATCGGATTTCCCTCCTCGGAGAGCACGATGACACTCCCCACACCTTCCTCGTAAAGCCGCGTCCCGACGTCTTCGAGGGAGCGATTGACGTCGATCGTCACCACGTCGGTCTCCATCAGGTCGGAGACGAGCGGGTTCATGCGAGTCGATTCGACGGTCGGGACTAAATACGTAGGGCCCGGACGTCCCGCGGGACCATAGATTCAACCGGTTGTAGCGCCTGTCGATCAGTATGACCGTGTTTGCACTCCTCTCGGTCGCACCGGTTCGAGAAGGGGACATGGCGGCCGACGTGGCAGCCGCTGTCGACGCCCTCGAGGAATTCGAGGTCTCCTACGAGACGAACCCGATGGCGACGACTATCGAAGCCGAGGACGTCGAAGAGCTTTTCGACGCCGTCGAGGCGGCTCATCGGGCCGTCGACGCCGATCGGGTGAGTACGGTCCTCAAGATCGACGACAAGCGCACCGCAGACCACGACGCGCAGGCGAAAGTTTCGGCCGTCGAGAGGGAACTCGGACGCGAGGCTCGCTCGGAGCGCTAATCCGGGAATTCGCCCCTGGCTAGTCCTGCCCGTTCGGAAGCTTCGGCGCGAGCTGTGAGACAAACGAGTCGAGATCTCGGGTCTGGTACCAGGCCGTTCCCGGTCCCGTGAACTCGAAGACCAGTCCCTCGCCGCTCAGGAGCGTTGATTTCAGCCCGCCGATTCGTTTCGTCGAGAAGTCGATCGTGTCGTCCCACGCGATCAAGTGCTCGTTGTCGAGAACGTAGGACTCCCCGGCATCCAGGTCGATCCGTTCGAGTCCACCGTATGCTTCGATAAAGACCGACCCCGTCCCTTTCAGCGCAAGAGGCGTCAAGGTAGCTTCACCGAGCATCGACTTGAGACCGCCGAATTCCGAGTCGACATCGACGTCGGGGGTCGAAGCGAGAAAGGCCCCATCAGTCGCATACAGGGTCTCGTTTCGAAGTTCGTGTTCCATTACGTCGCCAGGGGTTCCGGGGGCCAGCGTAACTCGCCCGGGCCCGCGCTCCGCGACGAACTCGTTTGCGAACAGCGATTCACCCCCGAGCATCGATTTGGCGGAGCTCAAGAGGCCATCGCGACTCGTCGTCGTTTCGACCTCGACGGTCGAAGAGTGACCGACGAGTGCCCCGGGTTCGGCACGGATCGATTCGCCAACTTCGAGCTCAACGACGAGGTGGGTGTACGACGGTCGGTGGGTGAATTCGGTTTCCATCGGTCTCGTTAGCAGGTGCCCTCCTATTCCATTTGAACCTTCGCGAGGGAAACCGTCGCGTTTGATCAATCGGGCCGGGAGTTCACACGCCGGGGATCCCGAAGGCCCCGAGACCCAGCCTGAGTATTCCGTTGAGGATCCCGAGGATGATCGCTGCAGCGAGCCACGCGACCACGCCGATCACTGCCGCCTGCACCCAGCCGCCGGAGTAGCGCCAGTTGATCACGGCGATCCAGACCACGAGTGCCACCAGAAGTCCAACGATCGGAATCCAACTCGTGAGCGCCCACGCGATAGCCCCGTAGAGAGCAGTCACGACGGCGTACCCGTAATCGTCCCGGTTACCCATCACTCGGGCCCCGATGTGGATCCCGAGGCCGCCGATGAGCAGTGCGACGACGAAAGTAACGACGAGGCCGAAAACCATGTTCAAATCGATGTGTGCCCATATGTTATAGTTGCGGGAACCTGAGGTTCGCGCCCGTAAATCGGCCTCGAATCGCCGTATTCGCCGCGGCTGGGGGCTTTTTCCGTCTCGACGCCGGAACGGGACCAATGACCGAGCCAGGATCGCATGCCCCGCGAGTCGCGGAGACAGCGACCGATCTGGTCGGGGACACGCCTCTCCTCCACCTCTCCGCGTTCGCCCAGAACCTGTACGGGAAGGTCGAATCGTTCAACCCACTCTCCTCGGTGAAAGATCGGGTCGCCGTCAACATGCTCGAAACGGCCCGGGATCGAGGGGAACTCGGCCCGGAGACGACAATCGTGGAGGCGACGAGCGGGAACACCGGTATTGGCCTGGCTCACGCGGCGGCCGCGATGGGATACGACATCACACTCGTGATGCCCGAATCGATGAGCCGGGAGCGCCGCCAGATTCTTCGCGGCCTCGGCGCCGACCTCGAGTTGACATCCGCCGACGGCGGAATGTCGGAGGCCATCGAACGGGCCGTGGAAATCGCCGAAAGCAAGGGAGAAACCTTCGAACCGAACCAGTTCGAGAATCCCGCCAATCCGGCTGCCCATCGAACTGGGACCGGACCGGAGATCGAGGCCCAACTCCCCGAAGTCGACGTACTCGTCGCGAGCGTGGGGACCGGCGGAACGATCACGGGAATCGCCCAGTACTTCAAAGAAACGCTGGGCCGCTCGGATTTCGAGGTCGTCGCCATCGAACCGGCGGACTCGAGGGTCCTCTCGGGTGGGGACCCTGGCAGCACGGACATTCCCGGCATCGGAGCTGGCTTCGTTCCGGCGGTGCTCGATCTGGACCTGATCGACGAAGTGGCACGCGTCTCCGGCGACGAAGCGAGAGCGACCACAAAGCGACTCGCCCGAGAAACCGGACTCCTGGCCGGCATCTCCGCTGGCGCGGCTGTCGACGTGGCCACACGGGTCGCAAAACGAGACGAGAACGCGAAAAAAACTGTCGTCACGATTCTCCCGGACACGGGCGAGCGCTACCTGCAGGAAGGACTTTTCGAGTAGCCATCGATTCCGCCGGAGTCAAAGAGCGAGCCGAAACCCAATTCAACCGGCTGCCGTTTCGAGCGTCGTACAGTTCCAGAGCCCCCGGTTTGCCGCCTGTGCCGCGGACTCGGCCGCGTAGAAATCCTCGGCCTTCGCAAATTCGGTGTCGTAGACCCGCGCGTCACCCCGCTCGAGGAGCCAGTAGTTCAGATTCGTCCCGTCGTGGATCACGTAGGCGAGCAATCGATCGTACCCGCCCCGTCGATCCGCCTGTGGATCGAACTCGAGCCGGATGTCCTGTCCGGCGATTCGATCAGTGACGGCCAGTGACGCCCGTTCTCCGGCGTCCCGAAGACAGGTTTCTCCGGCTTCGGTGTCCGGGACGCCCTCGAATTCGTCGGGCTCGTTGTCCGCGTACACTTCCGGCGTGTCGATTCCGAGCAGCCGGACCGTCTCGTGGGACCCGTCGGGGAACCGGACGTCGACGGTGTCACCATCGACGACCTCCACGACAGTGGCGTTGCGGGCCTCCGGTGTAGCGTCATCGGGACTGACGGGGACCGCTCCGCACCCGGCGGTAACGAGAAGCACCGCGACAGCGACGAAGGGAACCGGTCGCATACGATCGCTATCGTGGACCGGCCCCGTATCAGTTGTGGAGCGTGCGCGAATTTTGCGCGGCGTCAGTCCCCCTTTTTGGACGAATATCCAGTTTCTTTCGAGGCGCACTCAATACTTCGCCGTTCCCTGATATTCATAGGGCCCCCCGCCCGTATGTTCGATAACCCATGGATCTACACAGTCGGAGCGTCCGGAAAGACGTCCGCGAGCTCGGGGCCCTCCTGGGGGATGTCGTCGCCGATCACAGCCCACCGAAGGGATTCGACCTCGTCGAATCCGCACGCAACGAAGCGATCGCCTACCGGCGCGGTCGAGCCGACGGCCGTGACGCCCTCGCGACCGTCGTCGAGTCGAACTCCGAGTCGAATAACGCGGTTCTCGCGCGAGCGTTTGCCCTCTATTTCCAGCTCATCAACCTCGCGGAGGAACGGGAACGGGTGCGTGCCCTCCGGACTTTCAGACAGCAGGGCACCCTCTCGCATTCGATCACCGAGGCGATGGAGGATCTCGCGGAAGCCGGGACGGACGGCGAAACCGTCGAAAAAGTCCTTCGAGACGTCCACGTCGTGCCCACGTTCACCGCCCATCCCACCGAAGCCCGTCGGAAGACAGTCAAGGGAATACTTCAGCGTGTCGGGCGGATTCTCGAAGATCTCGACGAACGACGGCTCACCGACGAGGAACAGTCGGCCCTGGAGACCCGGCTCGAAGCCGTCGTGGAAAGCCTCTATACGACAAAGCACATCCGAGACCGTCGCCCGGAGCCGTTCGACGAGGCACGAAACGTGCAGTGGTACCTGAACAACGTCATCTTCGACATCATCCCCGAGGTGTACGACGAACTCGAGGCCGCACTCGAGGAGACCTTCGAGGATCCACCCGAACCGAGCCACGTGCTCGAGTTCCGGTCGTGGGCCGGCAGCGACGCGGACGGAAACCCGAACGTCACGCCCGAGGTCACCGACAAAACCCTGCACCGACAGCGATCCCTGGTCCTCGAACGCTATCGCGACTCTCTCGAGGACCTGCTCGGCGTGTTGAGCCAGGACGGCACCCGGATGGACGGGAGCGGAACTCTCGAATCGATCATGACCGGCGAGAAGACGACCGAATCCATCGCCGAAACGGCAGCCGAGCGGTACCCGCGCGAGCCGTTTCGCCAGGCAGTCACGGTCATCCGCGAGCGGGTGGATCGCGTCGAAAGCGTTCGGCCCGGCGGGTACGAGGACAGCGAAGCGTTACTTGCCGACCTCACCGCGCTCGGGGCGGCGCTGCGAGCAGAGGGGCTCGAGTCCATCGTCTCTGAATTCGTCACTCCGCTCGAACGGCAGGTCCAGACCTTCGGCTTTCACCTCGCCTCGCTCGATCTCAGGGACCACCAGCAACAGCACACACACGCCCTTTCCGTCGCACTCGGGGCCGAAGACATCGATTACGCCGGGATGGCAGAAACCGAGCGCCAGGAGTTCCTGACAGAAGCGATCACCCGCAAGGACGACGTCATCGACCTCGAAGATCCCGAGGACTTCGACGAGGAGACCGCCGTGGTCCTCGAGCGGTTCGATCGGCTGGCAGACTGGCACGAGGAGTTCGGTCCGGAAAGCATCGACGCCTACTGTATCAGCATGACCGAGGAGCCGAGCCACGTCCTCGAGGTCCTCTTCCTTGCGGACCAGGCCGGGGTCGTGGACCTCCCGGGCTACGCCGGGCTCGACATCGTCCCGCTGCTCGAGACCGAATACGCCCTCTCAAACGCCCGGGAGATCATCGGAACGCTGTTCGAAAACGAGGCCTACGGCACGTCGGTGGCCGCCCGGGGGGACGTTCAGGAAATCATGCTCGGGTATTCGGACTCGAACAAGGAAAACGGCTATCTCGCCGCGAACTGGGAACTCGACCGCGCACAGCGGCGACTGGCCGAGATCACTGACGATTACGGCATCGAACTCCGGCTCTTCCACGGGCGGGGGGGAACCATTTCGCGGGGCGGTGGCCCGATGAACGACGCCCTGCTCGCATTGCCGAAGAAGACCGTGACCGGCGCGGTCAAGTTCACGCAGCAGGGCGAGGCCATCGCCGAGAAGTACGGCAACGCCCGCATCGCCCGGCGGGAAATGGGACAAATGCTCAACGCCCAGATCAGGGCCCGGCACGCGAACCTGACCGAGTCCGATACGAAACTCCCCGAACCCTGGGTCGAAGCCATGGAGGAGATGGCCGCGACCGCCCGGGAGACCTACCGGGACCTGCTCGAAACTGACGGCTTCGTCACCTACTTCGAGCAGACGACGCCGATCACGGTGATCGAGGGACTCAACCTGGGGTCCCGTCCTGCCTCCCGAAGCGACGAGCGCAACGTCGAGGACCTCCGGGCCATTCCGTGGGTGTTCGCCTGGACCCAGTCTCGGGCGATCATCCCGGGCTGGTACGGAATCGGCTCGGCGATCGATGCCTACCTCGAGGAGACCGAGGACGGACTCCAGCGCCTCGAGGCGATGTACGAATCCTGGCCGTTCTTCCAGACGATGCTCGACAACGCGGCGCTCTCCCTGGCCCGAACCGAGATGGAAATCGCCGACGAGTACGCCGACCTCGCGAATGCAGAATTGCGAGAGCGGATTTTCCCGGCCATCGAACATGAGTACGAACGCTCCGTTTCGACCGTTCTCGACATCATTCCCCGAGAGGATCTGGTCGACCGTTCGTGGCTTCGCGAGAGCCTGGACCGGCGGAATCCCTACGTGGATCCGCTGAACTTCCTCCAGATCGAACTGCTCTCCCGTTCGCACCGCACGCCCGAGGAGGAGCGAACCCTCCGGTTGACCGTGAAGGGGATCGCGGCCGGGATGAAAAACACCGGCTGACCGAGGGGCTACTCGGCTACTCGAATGGAGTCGGGTGCCTATGAGGACAGGTCGAACACGTCGAGACCGGTCCGTTCGTCCAGTTCGTGTTCGAGGGTGGTTCCACTCCGGACGATGACGATCTCGAAGGTTCCAGAGACCCGCGCGGCAGAACAGTGCCCGCCGATCGAGGAGAAGTCCCGCTTTGCGAGCTGGATGTGGGCGTGGATTTTGTCCGGGCCGACGTTACCGCTGAACGCCGTGACCTCGAACTGTCCCTCGAAGGTCTCCTCGCTGTATTCCTGCGTGTCGGTGTCGTAGTGCCCGAGGGTCGCCCGGTCGACGGCCCCGATTCCCGTGAAAAACCCGCCCGAAATGGCCGCTTTTTCGCGAACCGTCCCGAGCGATTCGATGACCCTATCGCCCGGTTCGAGCAGCACGACGATCGCGTCCTCGGTTTCGGTGAACTCCATACCGAATCCAAGCGACCGGACCAATTTCAAGGTTCCTGAAGGGGATTGTTCGAACCGCCATACTTATAGATTAGACCTATCTAATAAACGTACGGAATGTTGAGCGACGTGATGGAGGACTATCTGAAGGCGATTTTTGCGCTCCAGGAAACCGAGGAGCCGCCGGTCCCACCCACCATGATCGCCGAGCGGCTCGAGGTTACCCCGCCGACCGTGACCAGCATGATGGAATCCCTCGAAGAGCAGGGGCTCGTCACCCGGGAGAAATACGCGGGCGTCGAACTCACCGAGGAGGGGGAAACGGTCGCGCTGGAGATCCTCCGCCACCACCGTCTGCTCGAGGCCTATCTCGCCGAGCACCTCGATTACGAGTGGTCCGAGGTCCACGAGGAGGCGGAGGTGCTTGAACACCACATCAGCGAGGAATTCGAGAAGCGGGTCGCCGAAGTACTCGGCCATCCGGCCACAGATCCACACGGCGATCCGATCCCCGGAATGGACCTCGAACCGATCGCCGACGACACGACGGCCCTCTCGGCGTTCGAACCCGGTGCCCATCTCCGCGTCTGTCGAGTGCGAGACGGCGATCCGGAAATCCTCACCCACCTCGCGGATCTCGGCATCGAACCGGGGACCGAGCTGGAACTGCTCGACGTGACGCCGCTCGACGTCTACCAGGTGGCTGTCGGGGATGCCGTCCGCCACCTCCCCGAATCGACGGCCGAGGCGGTCAGCGTGCGACCGATCGAGGAAGAAACGACGGCCCAGAATCGGCAGGCCAGGCAGGCATGATCGGTTGGATCGAGATCTTTGTGATCGCGATGACCGCCCAGCTCGCGGTGCTGCCGGGTGAAAAAGGGCAGTTGATCATCGCGGGACTCTCGACCAGGTTCAATCCCTGGATCGTCGTCGCGGCAGCAGCGACGGCCTTCGGCGGGTGGACGATCCTCGAAATCATCCTGGGGAACGCGTTGAAAGGGGCGCTCCCGGAACTCTACCTCGAGCTGTTCACGGGCTTTTTGTTCTTCCTGTTTGCCGTGCTCCTGTACCGCTCGATCCCGCCATCTGGAAGCGGTCCGGCGAAAGATCCGGAGGCGGTCGAGGGGCTTGACGTCTCGGTGTTCGGGTACGACGTGCCCAACTATCTCGGCGGGTTTCTCCCGATCTTTCTCATGATGGCCGCCGGCGAATTCGGCGACAAGACCCAACTGGTGACGATCGGGCTCGCCGCCCAGTACGGAGCCAGTTCGGCCATCTGGTTCGGCGAAATGGCCGCGATCATCCC
>JBKGZU010000008.1:0-23218 GCA_046543215.1 Halodesulfurarchaeum sp.
AGGACATCCACGTCCAGTTCATCCAGACCCAGGGCGTCGAGGGCGATTCGGCCTCGATCACCGTCGCGACGGCGGTCATCTCCGCGCTGGAGAACATTCCGATCGAACAGGACCTCGCGATGACCGGCTCGCTCTCGGTCCGCGGGGACGTTCTGCCCGTCGGCGGCGTGACACACAAGATCGAGGCCGCCGCGAAGGCCGGCTACGACCGAGTGATCATCCCGAAGGCCAACGAGCAGGACGTGATGATCGAGGAGGAGTACGAAGAGATGATCGAGATCATCCCGGTTTCCCACATCAGCGAAGTCCTGGACGTCGCCCTCTCGGGCGAACCGGAGAAGGACTCGCTGGTCGACCGGCTCAAGTCGATCACCGGGACGGCCCTCGAAGCGACCGAGGGAGCCGCGGCGACCGGGACGAACCCGTCACCGCAATAGCCCGATCTGTCGTCGCTTTCCCCGGTATTCTTGACTGCTCGGGTCGGAGTCCGAATCGATGGCAACTCCGGCCTGGGACGTGTTCGTCGTGCTTTCGGTGGCGCTGGTTCTCGGCGTCGTCATTCTGGCCCGACAGACGGCCGGATTGCTCGGGGCGGATCGAAGCCCGCTCGAGCAGCTATCCACGCGGACGCTGTATCTCAACGTCGCGGTCTCTCACGCCCTGATTCTGGCACTCGCCGGACTGCTCGTGTGGTGGACGGCGGTCCCACTGTTCTCACTCGGCATCGGGACGGCCCCGCAACTGGGTTGGCTCGTGGGCCTCACCGTCGTGCTCGTGGCGTTCAACGAGGTGGCCGACCGGATCGCCCGAGCCGTCGGAGACCCGGACAATCCCCTGCGAGCGTTGCTGATCCCGAAACGGGGAATCGACTGGCTGGTCCTGGCAGGGCTGGTGCTTCCGGTTATCGCCCTGTCCGAGGAATTCCTCTTCCGCGGGCTCCTGATCGGTGCGTTTGCCGCCGGAACGCCGCTTGCACCGCCCGTGTTGATTCTCGGCTCCGCGCTCGCTTTCGGTGCCGCCCACACGGCCCAGGGACGGCTCGGGGTGGCGGTCGCGACGGCACTCGGGGTCGGTCTCGGAATCGTGTACTACTGGTCCGGAAGCCTCTGGCTCGTGATCGGGGCCCACTATCTCGTGGACCTGGTGGAGTTTGCCCGGCACGCAGGAGACTGAAACGCCGGTTCAGGGCATCACAGCCCTTCGACGTCCCGGAAAACCTGCTCGATCGCCGGGGGCAACGCGCCAGGCCCGTCAGGAACCCGGTGGTCGGGGATGAAGAGCGGAATCGGGTTCTCGGAGAGGGCCGTCCGGGCGGAAGCCACGTCCTCGGCGTCGTCGGGATCGAGTCCCGGACTCCGGGCGACCAGCCGCTCCAGTGACAGCGTTTCGCCGTACGGGACCTTTCGCACCGTCTCGAGAACGGTCCGTTGGGCCGTCGGGACGGTCAACCCGATCTCGATATCGGTGACGTCCGTCGCCGTTCCGGCCAGGTACGCGTCGATCCAGTCGAGGATCTCGTGGTCGGACCCGGCTCCGGGTTCGGGCGAATCGGGAACGGAGAGACTAATGAGCCGGCCGTTGGCCACGCCGATCTGGACGATCGCGTCGAGGTCGTCGAATGCGCGGGCGAAGATCCCGGTCGCCGACATGAGCGATCCTTCGCCGGCTCCGGCCTTCAACATTCGCCTGGACGGCGGTCCCACGGCGCCCCGAGTCACAACAGTTATGTACATATCCGTCCATCAATGGACAATAATGGGTACTACACTGGCGACCGACGAGTCCCTCGCTCCGGCGGTGCGAGACATCCTCGCTGCCGCGAGCGAGCGGGGCGCGGAGGCGTCACGTGCCGCTGACAGCGCCCGGGTGAACGTAAACGCAACGTCGCTTCTCCGCTCGCTCCGGGAGGCAACCACCGCGGGGCGGGCTCCGATCATCGCCGAAATCAAGCCGACCAGTCCGACGGCGGACTACGAGCAGTCCGTCGATCCGGTGAGTACTGCCGAGGCCATGATCGCCGGTGGGGCCAGCGCGATTTCGGTCCTGACCGAACCGGATCACTTCGGCGGGTCGACCGCGGCCCTCGAGGCCGTCCGGGAGGCGGTTTCGGTGCCCGTGCTCCGGAAGGATTTCGTCCTCGCGGAGTCCCAGTTGGACGCCGTGGCCGCAGACGCGGTCCTCCTGATCGTCCGCTTTCTCTCGGATCTCGAGGGGATGATCGAGGCTGCCCGGGACCGGGGCATGACGCCACTCGTCGAGGTACACACCGAGGCCGAGGTCGAGGCGGCAGTGGCGGCCGGTGCCGACGTGATCGGGGTGAACAACCGCGATCTGGCCACGCTCACCGTCGACCGGTCCACAGTCGAAGAGCTTGCCCCGCTCGTTCCGGACGAGGTGACGCTGATCGCCGAGAGCGGCATCGAAACGCCCGCCCACCGCGAGCGAATGCTGGCGGCCGGGGCCGATGGCTTGCTGGTCGGGTCGGCGATTATGGACGGGGCCGTCGAAGCGAATACCCGGAGGCTGGTCGAACGATGAGCACCGGACGCTTCGGCGAGTACGGGGGGCAGTACGTTCCAGAGGTGCTGATGCCGGCCGTCGAGGAGCTGGAATCCGCCTACGAGCGGTACGTCCGGGAGAACGAGGACGGTTTCGTGGACGAGTTCCGGGAGCGGCTCCGACAGTTCGGTGGCCGGCCGACGCCCCTCCACCGGGCTGACACCCTGAGCGAGGCCGCCGAGACGGAGGTGTATCTCAAACGCGAGGACCTCCTCCACGGCGGTGCCCACAAACTCAACAACGCACTCGGGCAGGTGCTCCTCGCGGATTACATGGGCAAGGAGCGGATCATCGCCGAGACTGGGGCCGGTCAGCACGGGACGGCCGTGGCGATGGCCTGTGCACACCTCGACATCGACTGCGAGATCTACATGGGCCGGACGGACATCCGGCGGCAGCGACCCAACGTTTTCCGGATGTTGACCCACGAGGCGACGGTCAATCCGGTCGAGGAGGGGTCGGGGACCCTCAAGGAGGCGATCAACGCCACGCTGCGTGACTGGGCGACGAACGTCGAGGACACGCACTACGTGATCGGGTCCGTGGTCGGCCCGCACCCGTTCCCGAGCATGGTCCGGGACTTCCAGGCGGTCATCTCCGAGGAGGCTCGCGAACAGGCCCGCTCGGAAATGGGCCGATTACCGGGGACGGTCCTCGCCTGCGCGGGCGGGGGCTCGAACACGATGGGGTCCTTCGAGCACTTCCGGGACGATCCGGTCGATCTCGTCGCCGTCGAAGCGGGTGGGGAGTCACTCACGATCGACGACGAAGCCGAACACGCCCCGCATTCGGCCTCGCTCTCCACCGGGACCGACGGCGTCCTCCACGGGGCCCAGACCCGTCTCCTGCAGACCGACGCGGGGCAGATCGTCGAGTCCCACAGCGTCAGCGCGGGGCTCGATTACGCCGGCGTCGGGCCCGAACTCGCCCACCTCGTCGAGACGGGGCGGGTCGACCCGGTGACGGTCGACGACGAGGCGGCACTCCGGGCGTTCCACCGGCTTTCCCGGACCGAAGGGATCATCCCGGCCCTGGAGAGCAGTCACGCCGTCGCCGCGCTTTCGGAATACGACTTCGAAGAGCCCGTGCTGGTGACGATCTCCGGACGGGGCGACAAGGATCTCGACACCGTGATCGAGGAGAGCGACCGCCGGAACCTCGATTCGGCCCCGGACCTGGGGGTGATGAGCGGTGAGTGAACGAGCGGTCCGCGCCGCCTTCGAGGACGGCGCGCTCGTCCCCTACGTCGTCGCTGGCGATCCGAACCCCGAGGCGACCGCGACGTACGTCCGGGCGCTCGTCGACGGCGGTGCCGACCTGATCGAACTCGGGCTCCCCTTCTCGGAACCGGTGGCCGACGGGCCGACGATCCAGGCAGGTATCAGGCGGGCACTCGATGCGGGGATGACCCCCGACCGGTATCTCGATCTCGTCGCCGACCTCGAGCTGGGAGTCCCGCTCGTCGCGATGACCTACTACAACATGCTCTATCGCTACGGCGACGGCGACGTCGAGCCGTTCGTCGCCGACGCGGCCGCGGCAGGGCTTTCGGGACTGATCGTTCCGGACCTCCCCGTCGAGGAGAGCGGGCCGCTCCGAAAAGCCTGTGCGGCCCACGACCTCGCGACGATCTTCATCGTGGCGCCGACCACGACCGATGACCGTCTGGCGCGGATCGTCGAGCGGGCGAGTGGCTTTCTCTACGTCCAGGCCCGGATGGGGACGACCGGGGCGAAGACGGACGTGAGCGATCACACCGGTCGATCGCTCGAACGAGTTCCCGAGACCGACGTCCCGAAGGCGGTCGGGTTCGGCGTGAGCACGGGCGAGCAGGCCGAGCAAATCGTCGCCGCCGGTGCGGACGGCGTGGTCGCGGGAAGCGTCTTCGTTGACATCATCGCAGACGGCGAAAAGGTGCCTGCACGGCTCGAAAAACGGGCCGCGGAGTTGGCCGCCGGCGTGCGTTCAGGTCGATAAACCGCAACGAACATAGCCACCCGCTTGCTATACCCTCGCAATGGCTATCGGGACAGACGCGCGATTGACACGACTCGGCCGGGACGGGAAGTTCGTCACCGTGCCGATGGACCACGGCCTGACGATGGGCGCCGTGGCGGGACTCAAGGACATCGAGGACACGATTTCGGCGGTGACGGAGGGCGGTGCGGACGCCGTCCTCACCCAGAAGGGGCTTGCCGAACGGGTCATTCCGAACCGGAACGGCGCGGGCTATCTCATTCATCTCAACGGCTCGACCGAAATCGGCCCCGACGAGGCCGACAAGCGCAAGACCGCCACCGTCGAGGAGGCCGTTCGCCTCGGGGCCGACGGGGTTTCCTTTCACATCAACGTCGGGAGCGACCACGAGCCCGACCAGCTCACCGAACTGGCCGCGGTGACCGAGACGGCCGACCGGTTCGGGATGCCCGTGCTCGCCATGGCGTACGCCCGGGGACCGGGCATCGACGAACACGACGCCGAGAATCTGGGCCACGCGGTTCGACTGGCCGAGGAACTCGGTGCCGACCTCGTGAAGACGGCCTACTCCGGGGATCAGACGAGTTTCGAGCACGTCGTCGAATCCACGAGCAAACCCGTCATCATCGCCGGCGGGAGCCCGTCTGGCGACCGCGAAACCCTCGAAACGGTTCGGGACTCGATTGCTGCGGGCGGGGCCGGCGTTTCGATGGGCCGGACGATCTTCCAGCATCCAGATCCCTACGCCATCTCCGCGGCGGTCGCGGCCGTCGTGCACGAGGGGGTCTCCGTGGACGCGGCGATGGACCGGTTCGATCTGCCCGTCGAACCGTAGCGGCGATTGTTCGTCGAGTCGGTCCGGCACGTTCAAGGCCGGGCCACGTGTGTGACCAGCTATGACACGCAGCGTCTGGCTCAAAGCCGACGACGAGGTCGGCGACTGGGAAACGCGCAAGCGACGGATCACCACCGGTCTCGAGGCCGGGGTCGACTGGATCCTCGTCGACGAGTGGGACGTCGACCGGGTCCGGGAACTGGGGGACATCAACGTGGCGGCCTTCGTCACGAACGACGTCGACGTCATCGGCGACCAGGCCGAAGACCTCGGCCGGGCAGACCGGTACATCGTCGGCAAGGACGGGGAGGGCGACGGGACGATCGAACTCCCCACCGACTTCGCCGGCAGCGCCGACCTCTCGACGCTCCGTCGGGACGGCGCCGACGGGGCCTACGTGCGGATTTTCGGGCCCGAGTACGAGCGGTTCGCGAGCGAGGCCGCCACCGACGCCGAACACACGATCGTGGTCGGCGAAGACTGGCAGATCATTCCGCTCGAAAACCTCATCGCCCGCATCGGCGAGGAAACCGACCTGATCGCCGGCGTCACGACGGCCGAGGAGGCAGAAACGGCCTTCGAAACCCTCGAGATGGGTGCTGACGGCGTCCTTCTCGACACGGACGATCCGGACGAAATCCGGCAGACCGTGGCCGTCCGGGACGACTTCGACCGCGAGCATCTGGACCTCGAATACGCCGCGGTCACGACCGTCGAACCGGCCGGAAGCGCCGATCGGGTCTGCGTGGACACGGGCAGCCTCTTCGATCACGACGAGGGTATGCTGATCGGGAGCATGTCCCGCGGCCTCTTCTTCGTGCACGCCGAGACGGCCGACTCGCCCTACGTCGCCTCCCGGCCGTTCAGGGTCAACGCCGGTGCGGTCCACGCGTACGCCCGCCAGCCCGACGGTTCGACGACCTACCTCTCGGAGATCGGGAGCGGAGACGAGGTCCAGGTCGTCGACACGGAGGGCCACACCCGCGAGGCTGTCGTGGGACGGGCGAAAATCGAACGTCGCCCGATGTTCCGCCTCCAGGCAGAAACCGAGGACGGTGACCTGATCGAGACGCTCATCCAGAACGCCGAGACGATCAAAGTTCAGGCCAAATCGGGTCGAAAAGCCGTGACCGACCTCGAACCGGGCGACGAGGTCCTGGTCTACACCCAGCCCGGGGGCCGACACTTCGGGGAGTCGATCGAGGAGCGGATCATCGAGAAGTGAGGCGTTCGATTATCGTCGGACGGTCGGTTCGGGTTCCGTGTCTTCATTTTCGAGGCGGGTCGTACACCAGGGACAGAAGTCAAGTTCCTCGTCGAGTTCCTTGCCACACTCCGGACAGGTTCCGGCCGCGGTTTCCGGTTCGGCTTTGGTCACGGTCTGCTGGAGCCCCGTGAGGTACGCATCGACCGCGTTCAGCACGCGGACCACGAGCATGCTCAGAATGACGTCCGTGGGCATGTTCTGACTCGCCTCGAGGAGGCCCGAGAATCCCTCTGCCTCGTAGGCAGCGTAGGCGGACTCGGGCATCACCATCGCCGCGGCGATGAGGGCCACGACGAACCACGCGATCGCCCGGAGCCAGGCTCTGAGGTAGAGGTGACCCAGCCCGGGGTACACGAGTGCCAACGTCGAGGCGACGAGGGATCGTCGCGTGAACCAGGTCCGCTGCACACCCGAAATTCGTGACATCGACGGTTAAGTCTTTAAATCCGGTTCGCCCGCACGTCGAATGTTTCCAAAAGCGAGGCGAGGGTCTCGAGATCGAACTGACCGGGCGCCGTCGCGGCTGCCGGGTCGACGGGCGCGTACCCGAGCTTGGATCCGTAAAGCGGGGCGATTGCGCGCGTGTGAGCGCCGAGTTCGCCCATCGCCATGGTGGCGACGGTGCGACCCTCCTGGGTCAGGTCGTGGGTCGCCTGTAGCAGTTCCAGTATCGCCTCGTGGGTTCCGGGGGTGACGGCGATTTTCGCGAGCGTCCCGAACTGACATCCCCGGTGTGCGAAGTCGACGAGCGTCTTCCGCGAGGGGGCGTGGTCGTAATCGTGGATCGAGACCACGATCGGGATGTCCCGCTCCCGGGCGGCGTCGAGGACCGGTGCCATGTCCGTCACCTGCCGTGGATCCTCGAGTGCGCGGAGTTCCAGATCGACAGCGCCAACGGCCGGGGAGGTGAGTGCTTCGAGCAGTTCCTCGCGGCGTTCCGGGCCGTCTTCCCGGTTCCCGCCCTCCCACTCCGGACGGTTCGTGACCAGGACGTCGAGTGTACCGTCGTAGGCCGCTAACGCCTCGAGTGGAGCCTCGGCCATGTCCATGCGGAACTCGAGAAGGTCGGCGTGTGAACGGGCCCGTGGCTCCGCGTCCAGGGAAGCCGTCGAGGCCGCCAGCCGAAACGAGTCGAAGTCGACCATAACCGCTCAGACCGGAATCGAGTCCTCGGCTTCGAGCAGTTCGTGATAGCGGTTCCGGATGGTCACTTCTGAAATGTCCGCGACCTCGCTCACGTTTGCCTGCGTGGTCTTCTCGTTTGTCAGGAGTGCCGCGGCGTAGACGGCTGCGGCGGCGAGGCCGACCGGGCTCTTGCCGCTGTGGACGCCCTTCTCCTTCGCGTTCTCCAGCAGCTCGCGGGCCCGGTGCTGGGCCTCGTCGCTCAGCTCCAGCGAGGAGGCAAACCGCGGGACGTAACTCGCGGGGTCGGCCGGCTTCACTTCGAGGCCGAGTTCCCGAATCACGTACCGGTACGTGCGGGCGATCTCGTCCTTCTCGACCCGGCTGACGTCGTTGATCTCGTCGAGACTCCGGGGGACCCCAGCCTGTCGGGCGGCCGCGTAGACACAGGAGGTGGCGACGCCCTCGATTGAGCGACCCGGGAGGAGATCGTCCTCCAGTGCCCGGCGATAGATGACCGAGGCCGTCTCCCGGACGTTGTCCGGAAGTCCCAGGGCGCTTGCCATGCGATCGATCTCGCCGAGGGCCTGTTTCAGGTTGCGCTCCTTGGCGTCCCGCGTCCGGAAGCGTTCGTTCCACTTCCGCAGGCGTTGCATTTTCTGGCGCTGGCGGGAGCCAAGCGAATTCCCGTAGGCGTCCTTGTTTCGCCAGTCGATGTTCGTCGAGAGCCCCTTGTCGTGCATCGTGTTCGTGGTGGGTGCCCCGACCCTGGACTTCTCGTCTTTCTCCTGGGAGTCGAAGGCCCGCCACTCGGGACCCCGGTCGATCCCTTCCTCCTCCACGACCAGGCCACAGTCCGCACAGACCTTTTCGCTGTGCTCCTCGTCGTGGACGACCAGCCCGCCACACTCCGGACAGCCGTCTGTTCGTTCCGATTCGGTCTCCTCGGTTTCCCGCGATCTGAGTGTTGCGTTTGACATATGTGTAAGCCGGAAGCGATGATTCGGTGGCCCATCGGTTTCGACAAAACGGACTTAACTGTTTTGTTTTCGTTTTGTAAAACATCCGCCTCGTTTCGGATTCCCTTCGAAAATGATCGTTTTGTGGAAATCGAACACCAGATTCGGGGCGAAACACTGATTGGCTGGAGCCCGGACCCTTCGGTATGCGAGTTGCTGTCGGCAGTCGGAATCCGGTCAAATACGCGGCCTGTGTCGGTGCGCTCGGTGATCTGGCGTCGGTCGTCGATCGAGTCGGGGTCGAATCGGGAGTTTCCGAACAGCCCCGATCGACGGCCGAAACGATCGAGGGCGCGAAAAACCGGGCTCGTCGGGCCCGGGCGGCAGGAGCCTACGACCTCGGCGTCGGAATCGAGGGCGGTGTCGCCACGATCGACGGCCTCGACGGCCAGTTTTTGACGATGTGGGCCGCCATCGACGTCGGTTCGGATTGCTCGGTCGGTTCCGGGCCGCGGTTGCGCCTCCCCGATTCGATCGCCAGGGAGATCGAGCGCGGGGCCGAACTCGGACCCCTGCTGGACGAGCTACTCGGCACCGATGGAATCAAGGAGGAAGCGGGAGCTGTCGGCGTCTTCACCGAGGGAACGATCGGTCGCGAGGACGCCCTGCGCCACGCCGTGGCCGTCGCTCTCGGCCCCCTTATCTCCGAGCACTACGACTGACTGCTGGAGTCCGCGTGACTGTCGTCTCGGGGCGCTCGCGGCACTCAGGACTGGTCGATCGGGTCGACCTGGTCTTCGACGTCTGCAGAGCCCTCCATGGCTTCGGTCAGGGAGACGTTGAGAAGGACCATCGAGGCGGCTCCCCCGAACACTGTGATGGCGTTTTTGACGCCGTGGTCGACGATGGCCGCCCCGAGAGCCACTGCCGGCGCGACCGGCGTCATGGCCACCACGAGCACCGTGAATGCCGCCTCATAGAGCCCGATCCCGCCCGGCGAGAGCGGGAGGACCTTCGCAAGATTTCCCACGCTCACCGCGAAGAAACTCACCGCGAGGAGCAAGCCCAGCCGGACCTCGACGCCGAAGGCGAGGAACACGAGCAGGGCCGTGATGACGTCGATCACCCAGATGGCCAGACTGGCGATCCCGACTCGCGTGAAGGCTCGCGGTTCGGCGGCCACCCGCTGGACGTCCGCGACGAACCGCTCGAGGATCGTCGCGACGAATTCCACGTAGGAGTCCTCGGAGGCCCACTCCACCAGCGCCCGGATGCGGTTCCGGTCCGATCGGGCCGAGAGGACGATCACGACCACGGAGGCGATCGCCCCGGCACCGACCAGGCTCGCCACGAGAACGGCAGTCTGGGCGCTCTCCTGCTGGGCCCCGGTGAGCCCGACGCCTTCGAAGAGCGTTCGGGTCAGCGCTTCGACCTGTTCCGGGGCGAGTGCGGCCATTCCGAGGAGGACGCTCCCGGCGAGCAGCGTGATCGTGAGCAGGTCGAAGACCCGTTCGACGGCCAGCGACGCGAACCCGGTCGTGTACGGGACGGCCCGTCGGGCCTTGACGACGTAGGCGCGAACGGCGTCCCCTGCCCGTGCCGGAAAGACGAGGTTTCCCGTCTGGCTGATGAAGATCGCCCCGGTCAGAAAGCCCGCCCGTTCCCTGTAGCCAAGTGCCGAAAGGATGTCAGCGTACCGCCAGCCCCGGATGGGCCAGGAGAGCACGTAGATGGCCGCACCGACGACGATCAACACCGGATCGGCCCGCATCATTTCCGCGAAGACGGTCCGCGGGTCGAGGTAGACGAACATCAACCCGATCGCCACGACGGACAGCAGCAGTCCCGCGACCATCCCGGTCCGACGGTTTGCGTACGGTCGGACGCGGAGTTCCCACGCGGTCCGGAGGATCTGGCTGCCCATCCCCAGCACGTCCCGGACGAGATCGACCTTCGAATCCCCTCTGGGGGTCCAGTCGACGGCGAATTCCTTCACGGCGAAGCCACGACGCTGGGCCTTCACGAGCATCTCCGTGTCCCAGAACCAGTGGGTGTCCTTCACGACTGGGCGCAGGTCCTCGAAGGCCTCTCGACTGAACGCCTTGAAGCCCGCCTGGTGATCCCTGAGCGCAGAGCCCAGAAGCGTCCGCACGAGGAAATTGAACCCACGACTCGATATCGCCCGTTTCGGCGGTCGGTCGGCCTCCTCGCCCGGCATCCAGCGCGAACCCGTCGCGAGATCGTACTCCCCGGAACGAACGCTCTCGACGAGCTCTTCGAGGTGGCCCATGTCCGTCGCGAGGTCGGTATCGAAGTAGACGAGCGTGTCACCGGCGGCCGCCTCGAAGGCCCGGTTCAGGGCCTCTCCCCGGCCCAGGCGTTCATCGCAGTGATAGTGGCGGATCCGCTCGTCCGCCGCGGCGAGGCGGTCGGCGATCTCCGGCGTCCGGTCCTCACAGCCGTCTTCGGCGACGATCACCTCGAAGGATCCCGGAGGGAGAAAGCCCTCGAGGGTCGAAACTGCCACCTCGACGGTCGACTCGATGGTGGCCGCCTCGTTGTACGCCGGGAGGACGACGCTTACTTCGACGACCGACCGGTCCATGTCTCGGTGGTCGGGGAGGCCGCGATAAGAACTTTCTGAACCGTCGGGAAGGCCCTGTTCGAACGGCCCCGTTTCGGCTGGCCCCAATCGAGATTAACCCTTCGTACCAAACCGGCTTTTGTGGTGGCTCCCGTACAGGTCTTTATGGGTGCCTCGGCCGCCGAACTGGATCAGGACGGATTGACGCCGAAACAGCGTCGCATCCTCGCCTACCTTCGCGAGCGAGTTCCGACCGAGACGTACTTCAAATCGCGCCTCATCGGCGAGGAACTCGACCTCTCGGCCAAGGAGGTCGGCTCGAACATGCGGGCCATTGCCGGGGCCGAACACGGGCTCGAGATCGAACAGTGGGGCTATTCCTCCTCCACGACGTGGCAGGTCACCACTGCCTGATCCGACTCGATCACGGGTCGTAGCTGAAAAGCGTCGCCGCGTTGTGGGCGAACGTTTCTGTTTCGGCGTCGAAGGAACTCGCATACCGGAGGAGCAGCGAGAGGACCGTTTCTGGATCGGTCACTCGATAGCCGTTTTCGCGGTCGAGAAGCCCAGAATCCCCCATTTCGGTCGTATACGTGCTGATCGTCGCCGGGGAGACGCCGACGGCCGCGGCGAGTGATGTTCCGGTGTGCTCCGGGTCTTCGAGCATGGCGAGCACCATCGCTCGCGGGGTGTCGCGTCTGAGATACCCGAGTGCGACCTGCTCGAACGTCGAGAACTGCTCGGCCACGAAGTATCGCTTGTAGTCGCCGTCCCGATACGCCTCGAGATCACCGTTTGCCGCGAGTCGGCGGAGGTGATACTGGGTCTCTCCCGTGGCGAGCGTGAGGTCGTCCCGGATCTTCGAGAAATGGGCGCCCGGGGTGGTCTCGACGTAGCCGGCGATCGCGTCGCGAGCGTCGCTCTCGCTCTCCTCGCCGTCGGCAAGGCTCAGTAGCGGGCTCCCTGCACCGACGGCGGCGAATTTGCGGAGCGTCGTCCGCTTCTCCTCGTCGATTGTCACGGCTTGGTGGGGTTACTCGGTCTCGTCCTCGAGTTCGGCGTCCATCTCCTCGATGACCTCTTCGGCCGGCTTGATCGAGCCGGTTCCCTGTACGAGATCTCCTTCCTCGACGTTCATGGGTGCACCGATCTCGTCCAGGATCTCCTCGATGTTGTCCAACCCGAGCAGTTCCCTTGTCTCCGTGTCGAACTCGAGGCTGTCGAGTTTCTCTGTGGCCTCGGAGACGTCACTGTCGGTCAGCTGTTTGCCGTACCGGCCCAGCAGGGAGGTCAGTTCCTGCGGGAGGACGAAGGTCGTGCTTTCGGCCCCGCCGATGACCTCCAGGGCTTCGAGTCCGCGCTCGATCACCGCCCGCTCGCCCATGGACTCCGCGGAGCGGGCCCTGAGGACCGTCGACACGGCGTCCCCCTGGGCTTCGAGGATCTGGGATTGCTTTTCGCCCTGCGAGCGGATGATGTTCGAGCGCTTTTCCCCCTCCGCGCGCTCGATCGCGGACTGGCGCTCCCCCTGGGCCTCGAGGATCATGGCCCGGCGTTTGCGCTCCGCGGAGGTCTGTTGCTCCATCGCCTGCTGGACGTCCTTCGAGGGGTTGACTTCCCGCACCTCGACGGACTCGACCCGAATCCCCCACTCGTCGGTGGGCTCGTCGAGCTCCTTCCGGATGCGGGCGTTGATCTCCTGGCGCTTGTTGAGCGTGTCATCGAGCTCCATGTCGCCGATGACCGCTCGAAGCGTGGTCTGGGCGAGGTTCGAGACGGCTCGCTTGTAGTCATCGACTTCGAGGAACGCCCGCTTCGCGTTCATCACGCGGATGTAGACGACGGCGTCGGCAGTCACCGGCGAGTTGTCCCGCGTGATGGCCTCCTGTCGGGGCACGTCGATCGTCTGGGTCCGCATGTCGAAGATGTACGTGCGGGAGACGAATGGCGGGATGAAGTTGATCCCGGGTTCGAGCAGTCCCCGGAACTCGCCGAAGACGGTCAGGGCTTCCTTTTCGTACGCGTCGACGATCTCCACGGCCTGGTAGACGGCGACGATCAGCAGGATCAGTGCCAGCAAACCCACCATCGTCAGCGACGACACGCTCGGGACCGTTTGCAGGGGGAGGAATGTCATACGTTACCTACCCTCCGATCCCTGATAAAGGTGCGCCAGCCGGTCAACCTCGCCCCGCTTTCCCGCGCCGTGGACCGTTATTCGGTCCGTTCGGAGGCGGGCTCGCCGGCACGTCGCTCCGCAGTCCGGGTCGCCCGCTCGAGTTCCCGATCGATGTCGTCGCCCTCGCCGATCGCCTCGACTTTCAGGACGTTCCCGCCGCCAGGATCGACGACGATGACCGGCGTCCCTTCGGTAATCTCGCCATCGACGCTCCGCGCCGCGTAGGTCGGATCGAAGCCGCCCGATTCGATCTTCACGCGCCCCGACCGTGGGGTCACCCGCTCCAGGACGTACCCCTGCTGCCCGGCGAGTTCGGCTGATCCTTCCGTCTTCCCCCGGTCTGTCCCGGCGTAGAATTCGAAGTGTCGGTAGAGGTAAAACGACCCGGCCCCGGCGACGAGGACGGTGAGGCCCAGCACGAGCGGCGTCGCCGCTGCCGGGACGAGCACGCCGAGCAGTCCGGCAGCCAGGAGCGCCACGCCGAGAACGATAAAGTGGGCACCGGGTGCGAATCCCTCGAGGACGGTGAGAATGAGCCCGGCAGCGAGGAGGAGCGTACTCAGG
Source organism: Halodesulfurarchaeum sp. (assembly GCA_046543215.1). Taxonomy (GTDB): domain Archaea; phylum Halobacteriota; class Halobacteria; order Halobacteriales; family Halobacteriaceae; genus Halodesulfurarchaeum. Next base: position 14,047 of record JBKGZU010000008.1, read on the forward strand.
GACTCGCCGAGGAGCGATACCATGGCCCATCCTTGGGGCCCGGTGGGGAAAACCGTTACCCGGACAGCGCGGCTTGCCGGATTCCACCGCGTGAGCAGTGTCGGGTTCAGAGACTGATCAGCAGCAGTGCGATGGCCAGGCCCACGCCGAACAGGAACGGAAGGACGTTTTCGAGTCGTGGCCGCCCGGGTTCGACCTCCGGGACGTCGGGTTCCGCCTCGGGCCCGACCTCGTCGATGTCGAATTTCCAGTCGGTCATCGGCCCCTCCGTCGATGGAGTGTCGACTTCGTCACGTCTCCCTCGTAGACGACCCCCCGCTCGCCGTCGATCGTCACCGTCCGACCCGGCGCGAGATCTTCGACGTCGGCCCCGCTGACCATCGGAATTTCGAGTTCCCTGGCCACCATCGCCGCGTAACTCGTCATTCCGGATCGTGCGCTCACGATGCCACCCAGGTTCTCCACGCCATCGGTCAATTCCGCTTCGGAGTCCGCCCCGATGATGGCGATGCTCCCCGGTTCGATCGCGGACAGATCGGTCGTCTCCAGTTCGAAAATGGGGCCGGCGACCCGGCCGTCGACCACGCCGCGACCGACGGCAAGCGTCTCGGCCGCGACGTGGACCTTGAGCGTGTTTGTCGTGTCTTCGCCCTCGAGTTCGGTCATCATCCCGGTCAGCACCACGACGGTGTCACCGGGATCGATCACCCCCGAATCGAGGGCCGCTCGAACCGAGTCCTGGATGACCGTGGTCGCGGTCCCCGTTTGCACGTCAGCGTACTGGGCGTTGACACCCCAGACGAGGCCGAGCTGGCGACGGACCTGTTCGCTCGGCGTGGTCGCGACGACGGGCACGCTCGGGCGAAATTTGGCGACCCGGCGGGCCGTATACCCCGACTCGCTGGCGACCACGACGGCGCTCGCCTCGACGTCCCTGGCCAGATAGCGAGCCGAGCGGGCGAGGGCGTCGGTCCGGCTCTCGCCGGAGGCCTCGGGGACCCGCTGCTCGACGATGTCGGCGTATTCGGGCGAGACCTCGATCTCGCGGATGATCCGGTCCATCGTCTCGACGACGCGGGTGGGGGCAGACCCGATCGCGGTCTCTGCCGAGAGCATCAGGGCGTCTGTCCCGTCGAGGACCGCGTTGGCCACGTCGGAGGCCTCCGCACGGGTCGGGCGGGCCTGCTCGACCATGGAATCGAGCATCTCTGTCGCGGTGATCACCGGCACCCCGGCCGCCTGGCTCTTGGTGATGATCCGCTTCTGAATGAGCGGGACGTCCTCCATCGGGAGTTCGACCCCCAGGTCCCCACGGGCGACCATGATCCCCTGGGCGGCCCCGATGATCTCGTCGAGGTGGGAGACGGCGTCCGCCCGCTCGATCTTGGCGACGACCGGAATCTCGGCCCCGAGGGACTCGATCGCGCGACCGACTTCGAGCACGTCCGCCGCGTCCCGAACGAAGCTGGCGGCCACGAAATCCGCGCCGGCCTCGACTGCGAGCTCGAGGTCGGCCCGGTCCTTCTCGGTGACGACGTCGACGTCGAGGTCGACGCCGGGCACGTTCACGCCCTTCCTGCTTCCCAGTCTGCCGGCGCTCACCACGCTCGCGTGCACGAGCCCGTCTTCCACGGATTCGACTTCCGTCTCGATTCGGCCGTCGTCGAGCAACACCTGATCGCCCGGTTCGACCCGTGAGATGTCGGTCGTGAGCCCGATTCGATCCCGCGAAATGTCGGTGGACTTCTCGAAGGTCACAGTCGAGCCGGTAGCAAGTTCGACCGGCTCATCGGTCTCGCCGGTCCGGATCTCCGGGCCCTGGAGGTCGACCATGACGGCGACCGGCTTGTCGGTCTCGGCGTCGACCTGCTTTGCGTGCTCGATGAGTGCGGCCCTGTCGGCGCGACTGCCGTGGCTGGAGTTGATCCGGGCCACAGTCATCCCGGCGTCCGCGAGGGCCCGTATCGCGTCCCGATCCTCGGTGGCCGGGCCGAGGGTGCAGACGATCTTCGCGTTTCGCATTACCCTTCCTTCGGCCGCCCCTCGAATAAAGGTGTTATCCGCTCGGTGGCAAATACCGCCGGACCCGGCCGATTTTCGCCCGGTCTACTGGATTTTCGTCCCGGGCGGACTGTCGCCCTGCGTGGTGAGGAGGTCGGCTTCGTCGCCAGCCGCGAGCAACATTCCGTCCGACTCGACGCCGAAGAGCTCGGCCTTCTCCAGGTTGGCCAGGAGCACGATCTTCGTTCCGGGCAGCTCCTCGACGTCGTGGAGCTGTCGGATCCCCGCGACGACCTGCCGAGTTTCGACGCCGATGCCGACCTCGAGGCGGACGAGCTTGTCCGCACCCTCGATGGGTTCGGCGGATTCGATCTCGCCGACCCGCATGTCGATGTCCTGGAAGTCCTCGAAGCTGATGCGATCCTCCGTGACGGGTTCGATGTCGGTCATGGTTGTGTGTTCGCTTGTTTCCGTCGTCGCTGATTCGTCGTCTGTTCCACTGTCCGCTTCCTCGATCTTTTCTTGCAGGGCTGCCTGGCGCTCCTGAACCTGTTCGTCCTCGACCTTTTCGAAGGGCTCCCGGGGCTCGCCGAACGTGTCCGGCGGCGCCTCGAGACAGGCATCCAGGGTCGCCTCTCCGGCCGTTCCCGTTTCGTTCAGATCCCCCCAGATCTGCTCGGCGGTCTGGGGCGTAACGGGCTCGAGCGTGACTGCGATGGCCTTGACCAGCTGGACCGTATCCCGGATAACCTGGGCGGCCGCCTCGGGATCCTCGTCGGTCAGCTTCCACGGTTCCTTTCGCTGGATGTACTCGTTCCCGTAGCGGGCCAGTTCGAGCGGAACGGCCCCGGCGTCGCGGACCGAATAGTCGTTGAGGGCGGCGCGGAAGTCCTCCATCGCGTCCTCGATTTCTGCCTCGACTTTCGCGGAGAGATTCGCGTCGGGCGTGCCGTCGTAGTTTCGGCTCGCAAAGAGCAGGGCGCGGTAGACGAAGTTGCCCACGTCGTCGGCCAGTTCCGTGTTGACCCGCTCCTGGAAGGACTCCCAGGAGAAGTCGATGTCCCGTTCGAAGGCTCCCGAGGTGGCGATGTAGTACCGCAGGAGGTCGGTCTCGAACGGCGAGTCGAGGTACTCGTCGGCCCAGACGGCCCGGTTGCGGCTGGTCGAGAAGCCCGCGCCGTCGAGATTGACGAAGCCACTCGCCATCACCGCCCGCGGCTCGTTGAAGCCGGCCCCTTCGAGCATGGCCGGCCAGAAGACCGTGTGGTGCTGGATGATGTCCCGACCGATCACGTGGACGATTTCGCCGTCGCCATCCCGCCAGACTTCCTCCCAGTCGTAGGTCTCACTCCCCACGTGGTCGGTGTACTGCTTCGTCGAGGCGATGTACTCGATCGGGGCGTCAACCCAGACGTAGAGTACGAGGTCCGTCTCCTCGCCGTCGCGGTCCGGATAGTCGATGCCCCAGTCCAGATCGCGAGTGATACACCAGTCCTGCAACTCCCCCTCGATCCACTCTCTTGGCTGATTTCGGGCGTTTTTGGTCCCCTCCAGCCGGTCGATGAAGTCGGCGAGGTACTCCTGAAAGGCCGAGACCTCGAAGAACTTGTGCGTGCGAGTCCGGTACTCGGCGGGGTTGCCGGTGAGGATGCTCGTCGGATCCTCGATTTCGCCCGGTTCGAGGTGTCGCCCACACCCCTCGTCACATTCGTCGCCGCGAGCCTGCTCCCCGCAGTAGGGGCAGGTCCCCTCGACGTACCTGTCGGGGAGCGGCTGGTCCTCGATCGGGTCCCAGGCGACTTCGATGTCCTTTTCGTAGACGTGGCCCTTCTCGTCGAGGGTCTCCACGATCTCGGTGGTCAACTCGACGTTCGCCTCCTGGTGGGTATGCCCGTAGTTGTCGAAGTCGACGTCGAACTGCGGGAAGATCTCCTCGTAGGTCTCGTGCCAGTCGAGGGCGAATTCCTCGGGAGACACCCCGGCTTCGGCGGCGTTGACCGCGATGGGCGTCCCGTGCATGTCCGAGCCCGACACGAAGGCGGTTTCCTGGCCGATCGTCCGCAGCGAACGTGTCAGGATGTCGCCGCTCACGTACGTGCGCAGGTGGCCGATGTGGAGGTCCCCGTTGGCATACGGGAGTCCACAGGTTACCACCGCCGGGTTGTCCGTTGGGAACGGCTCGTGGCTCATGGGTATGGATGCCAGCCCGGCAGGTTAAAGCTCCCCGTTTTGGGTCCCGAGGTGGCGAACCGAGCCGACGATGTCGGTCAGAACACGAACAGGGCACCTTCGATCAGCCCGATCGTGATCAGCAGTCGCCCGACGCTCCCCGCGAAGGCCGCAGCGGCGAACTTGCGGTACCCGGTGCCGATGACGGAGAAGGCGTAAATCGAGGCGGTGTCGGGGAAAAACGGAATGCTCAGGCCGACGGCCATCCCGAGGTGGCCCCATCGCTGTCCGATCCTGACCAGCGCCGTCTGGGACCACTCGAGCGGGCGGAATCCCAGCCGTCTCAAGAGGCCGATCACCGGTCCCGACCGACTCGCGTTGTGACCGATCATCAGGGCGATGACGCTCCCGACGGCCTTTCCGACCGCACTCACGAGGATCACGAGTCCGATTTGCATCCAGTGGGGCAACGGCGCGAGCGCGAGGGTGTTCACCGGGCAGATGTAGCCCACCGGACAGAGGACGATTTCCCCTGGAAGCGGGAGCAGAAAGGCGATCAAAAGCGAGTAGACGAAGATCACTCCCAGGCCGCTCACTCCGGATGCGGCGGCCACCGCGGCCTCGAAGCCTTCGAGACCGACGTCAAGGAGCGATTCGAACATGCGTATAGTACGGTCACAGCAGTCCCCAAAACGGTGCCGGTCGTTCAGCGTTCCTCGAGGTCCGCGAGGAACGACTCGAGCACCGACTGGGTCACGTGAGGCATGAGTACCAGTCGAATCGCCCCGCTGCGGGTTCGAGCGATCTTCCAGCCGGCCGCCCGCAACGTGTCGAACTGTCCCGGATCCGGTTGCCACGAAACCAGGGGCAGCGTCGGCTCGCTGACGGCGTAGCCCCGGGATTCGAGTTCGGATGCGATCCACTCCGCCAGTTCCATCGTCCGCTCGAACGCCGCCCGATACCCGTCGGGCCAGAGCGTCGAGAGCGCCGCAGCGGCACTCGCCACGCCAGCCCCGCTCCGGGTGCCCCCGAGTGAAACCTGTTTTTCGGAGGCGAGATAGGGCGTTTTCACTTCGAGGACTTCCAGGACGGCTTCGTCCCGGGCGAGGAACCCACCTGCCGGGATGGCCGCCCGCCCGGTCTTGTGCGGGTCGATCGTCATGGAGTCGATTTCGGCGTGGCCGAAGTGCCACTCGCGGTCGGTAAACGGGAGGAGGAAGCCGCCGAAGGCCGCGTCGACGTGGCAGTGGGCCCCCAGTTCAGCCGCGAGGTCGGCCAGAGCCGGAATCGGATCGACGCGTCCGTACTCCGTCGAGCCGGCGACACAGAAGACGAGTGCCGTCTGCTCGTCCGCGGCCGCGGCCATCGCCGCCGGGTCGGCTCGGTTCTCCGAATCGGTGTCGACAAAGCGCACCTCGACGTCGAGCAGTTCGGCGGCTTTGCGGAGCGAGAAGTGGGCGCTCTCCGGCGCCACGACGTTCGGGTTCTCGACGTTCGAGCGGTTTCGGGCGGCCCTCACCGCCTGGACGTTTGCTTCCGTCCCGCCGGCGGTGACGTACCCGTGTGGTGCATCGAGGCCGACGACGTCCCCGAGCATCGAGACGACCGAGGACTCGAGGTCGGCGACCGCTTCGAACGTTTCCGGATCTCCCGGGTTCGTCCCCAGGAACTCGCTGGCGGCCCGCTCGGCGGCCGGTGCCGGTCGCGTGCACATCGAGGAGAGTACCCGATCGAAGGACTGGGGAGTGAGTGACTGCGATCCGGGCATACCTCGGAGGTGTCGAACCAGCCGCTTATCGGTTCCGCTTACATCGACGCCCGCCGCCGGCGGTTCCGCCGCGAGAACGTCAGTCCTCGGTCAGTGCGCGGATTCGCTCGGGGACGGGCGGATGCTGGTAGTGAAAGGTCTCGTAGAGCGGGTGCGGGAAGGGGTTCCCGAGGTTCTCCCGCTGGAGCGTGGCCAGTGCGTCGGCGAGCGCATCGCCACCGCCCACGACGTCCGTGGCGAAGTCGTCGGCTTCCCGCTCGTTTTTGAGCCAGAGCCGGTTCGACAGCGGCCGGGTGAACTGCGCGATGGGCTCCAGCCAGAGGGTCGCGAGCAGGAGCCCGGCCGCCGGCACTGCCGGGACGTCGAACATCGCGTAGAGCCACGACGTTCCCATGAGGAACTGCGCGAGAAAGAGGAGCACGCCGGCCTGCAGGACGCTCGCGGCCATCCCCTGCCAGACGTGGTTCTTCTTCCAGTGGGCGAGCTCGTGGGCGAGCACGCTCTGTAGCTCCGCGGTCGAGAGCTGCTCGATCAGCGTGTCGTAGAGCACGACCCGTTTGGCCGCCCCGAAGCCGGTGAAGAAGGCGTTCGAGTGCCCCGACCGCGTACTCGCGTCCATCTCGTAGACGTCCTCGCAGGTGAATCCGGCCCGTTCGAACACCGTCTCGACCGCCTCGCGGAGTTCCCCCGCATCGACCGGGTCGAAGTCGTAGAACAGCGGCATGATGACCCGCGGAACGAGCACCTGACTCGCGAGACTGAAGACGCCGACCACGCCGGTCGCGGCGAGCCACCACCAGTCCGGGAACTGCCGGATGACGAGGAGGATCGCCCCGCCCAGCAACCCGACCAGCACGACGGCCACGGCCGTACTCACGAGCGCGTCGCGAACGAACAGCCGCGGCGACTGTTCGTTGAATCCGAAGGCCGCTTCGATCCCGAAGGTCCCGAAGGCGTCGAAGGGGAGTTGAATTACTTGCATGAGGATCGTCGCCCCGACGAACAGCGCGACCCCGGCGAGGAGTTCGTTTCCGATCGCGGTGTAGAGGCTGGCCACCAGGTCGCCGAAGAATCCCGAGTACAGGACGAGCAAGAAAAGCACGAGCAGGAAGACCTGTTGGAGCTGCCCGGACGCCGTCGTCAACCGGTGGTATTCGAGGAGGCGGTCGGGATCCTCGATTCCGAGGGTGTCTGCCAGCCAGTCGGCCCGGTCGCGGACGGTTCGCTCGGCATAGCTGACGTTTGCGGCCGCAAGCCAGAGGAAGAAGGCCGTCGAGCCAACGACCAGGAGCAGAAAGGCGGCGTGAAAGACGAGCATATGGCTCGGATAGCACGCAATCCCGAAAACCTCTGTCGTTCCCGATTGGCGACCCTCTGTGGTTCCCGACCGGCGATCCTCTGTCGTTCCCAATTGGCGATCCTCTGTCGTCCCCGACCGACGACCCTCTGTGGTTCCCGATTGGCGATCCGGGAGTCGGGCAGCTTACCGGACCGAATCGAGCAGCAGCCGCTGTTCGGTCCGCTTGACCTCGTGCTGGACGTCACGCACCGCGTCGATGTTCGCCGAGATCGAGGAGATCCCCTCCTCGACGAGGAAGTCGACCATCTCCGGTTTCGAGCCGGCCTGTCCACAGATGCTCGTGTCCACGTCGTGCTCCCGACAGACCTCGATGGTCCGGCCGATGAGTTTGAGCACGGCGGGATGGAGCTCGTCGAACCGATCGGCGACCCGGCCGTTGTTCCGGTCGACGGCGAGGGTGTACTGGGTGAGGTCGTTCGTGCCGAAGGAGGCGAAGTCGATCCCCTCCGCGGCCATCTCCTCGACGGTCATCACGCTCGCCGGGGTCTCGATCATGACCCCCCACGAGCGCTTTTCGGGGTCGATACCGACCGCTTCGAGATGTTCTCTGGCTCGCTCGACGTCCGAAGCGTCGTTCACGAGCGGGAACATGATCTCCACGTTGTCGTATCCCAGCTCGAAGAGCCGCTTGAGCGCCTCGAGCTCGTACTCGAAGATGTCGGGTTCCTCGAGACTCCGGCGGATTCCGCGCCATCCGAGCATCGGATTGTGTTCGCTCGGCTCGTCGTTCCCGCCCTCGAGCTGGCGGAATTCGTCGGTCGGCGCGTCGAGGGTCCTGACTCGAACCGGCCGCGGGTAGAACTCCTCGGCGACCTCGCGCACGCCGGAGACGATCTCGTCCTTGTAGGCGTCGGGGCCGTGATCTGCGAGGTACCGCTGGGGGGTCTTGTTCGTCCCGAGGATCATGTGCTCCATTCGAAGCAGGCCGACCCCGTCTGCACCGGTCGCCGCCGCTCGTTCCGCGGCCCCGGGGATCGAGATGTTGACCTTCACTTCGGTGGCCGTCATCGGCTTGACCGGCGCCTTCGGCCGGGCTTCCTCGATGGGTTCCCGCTCGGTTTGAGCAGTGTCTCGACCCTCGCGAACGTCACCGCGATCGCCGTCGATCGTGACGATTTGATCGTCGACGAGGACGTCCGTGGCGTTTCCCGTCCCGACGACCGCCGGGACGCCGAGCTCGCGGGAGACGATGGCGGCGTGACTGGTCATTCCCCCTTCTTCTGTGATGATCCCCGAGGCGCGCTTCATCGCGGGGACCATGTCCGGTGTCGTCATCGGCGTGACGATGATGTCCCCTTCCCCGACCTTGTCGAGCTGGTCGAGCTTCCGGATCGTTCGAACGGCCCCGGCGGCGATCCCCGGACTCGCTCCGAGTCCGGAGAGGAGACTTTCGCCGTTCGATTCCTCGCTTTCGTCGGTTCCGGCGTGCTCCCCGATCGTGGTGATCGGCCGTGACTGGAGCATGTACACCGTTCCGTCGCGAATCGCCCACTCGACGTCCTGTGGGGTGCCGTAATGGTCTTCGACGCGTTCGCCCATCGCGACGAGGGCCTCGATTTCCTCGTCGGCGAGGACTCGGGCCGTCCGCCTGTCGCCCTCGATCGGTTCGGTGACCGTCTCGCCGGTTTCCGGGTCACGGACCATCTCGAGTTTCTTGTCGGCAATCGTGATCTCCTCGATCTCGCCGCTTCGGCGATCGACGTGGTAGTTGTCCGGCGAGACCGATCCCGAGACGACTGCCTCGCCCAGGCCCCAGGCGGCCTCGATGATCGTCTTTTTGGCCCCCGTGGAGGGGTGACTGGTGAAAAGCACCCCACTCTTCTCGGCGTCGACCATCTGCTGGACGACGACCGCGATGTCGACGGCGTCGTGCG
>JBKGZU010000099.1:0-5051 GCA_046543215.1 Halodesulfurarchaeum sp.
CCGACCCACTCAGTTCGTCTGCGAATCCGGCTTCGAATCGTCCGGTTTGTCCGCCCCCGACGGCGCCTCGACCCCTTCCACGGCCTCGGCGACCTCGATGTCCTTCTCGGTGTCGACGTGCCAGCGATCGACGTCCTCGAACGAGCGGAGATACGCCGTTACCTCCTCTTTCAGGGCCTCGTCGTTGACGTTGACCTCGAAGACGAACTCGTCCTGGGAGCGAACCCGCTGGATGTTCGCGCTGATCAGGTCGTTGTCGAAGTAGTAGGGAGCGACCTGGGTCATCACCTTCTGGTAGACGGTGTTCTCGAGTTTCCGGAGGGCCTTCCGGCTCGCGGTGTCCGCCGCCCGGGCCACGTAGTCGAGGGTGTCCTGCCACTTCTCGACGGCCCCGCCCGCGTCGTTGTTCTCGATGTGCTCGTAAGACTCCGTGAGCCGCTCGCCGGCGGACTGGAGGTCCTCGTCGGCGGTCTTTCCCTCGGCCTCGCCTTTCCCCTCGCCGACGCTGGCCTGGTCTGCGGTCTTCTCGGAGACGTCGGACTCGATCTGCTCGTGAATCTTGGGTCGCCAGTCGACCCACTCCTCGAAGCTCTCCGGGTACGACTCGCTGGCCCCGGCCTCCCTGAGCGCGGTGGTGATGCGCTCGCCGTGCTCCACGACCTCACCCCAGGTTCCACGCTGCTTGAAACCCGAGATGCTCTCTTCCATTGGTACAGTCTCCGCGTCGAGGAGTAAACACCTTTTCCCTGGCGGCTGCTGCAGCCTCCCACGTGGGCCAGGGGGCGACCATTCAGATCGATAGCGATAATTGGCCGCTGTGTGAGCACACGCACATGCCAATCCGGGAGCAAGAACACGGCGCACTGATCTCCCACGCCTTCGCGACGGACACGCTCTCGCGACTCCGGGACCGCGGGACCGAACAGATCGGGTTCCGGAAGGGACTGGTCAAACTCGGTCGCATCTGTGGGTACGAGATCATCGACGGCGCGATGGAGACCGAGTACGTCGAGATCGAGACGCCGCTCACCGAGACGATGGGCGAGCGGGTCAGCGGCCTCGAGGGCGTGGTCATCGTCAACGTCCTCCGCGCGGCCACTCCGTTCGTCGAAGGGTTGCTCAAGGCTTTTCCTGCGGCCCGGCAGGGTGTCATCAGCGCGGGCCGTGACGAGGAAGGCGGGATGGCCGAGGACGGCACCTTTCCCATCGACATCGATTACGTCAAACTGCCCGCGATCTCCCCCGAGGACACGGTCATCGTCGCCGACCCGATGCTCGCGACGGGCTCGACGGCCAGTACGGTGCTCGAACGGGTGGTGGCGGATGCGCCCGCGGACGCGGACATCATTCTGCTCGCGGCGGTGAGTGCTCCGGCCGGCATCATCCGGATCGAGGAGGAATTTCCCGAGGTCCGGGTCTTATCCGTCGCTATCGACGATCATCTCGACGAGGACGGCTACATCGTGCCCGGGCTGGGGGACGCGGGCGACCGGGCCTTCGGGACCACCGACTCGGCGTAGATAGGCGGAGCGCAGTTGGCGGTTTCCTTCGGTCTGCAAAGAACCAACTTATATGCCGATTCGCGCCGGTGTCTCCGGTATGACCGACGAAGAACGGTGTGACGGCTGCGGGGAGCCGGTCTCGGACGCACTTTCACGGACGATTCGGCTGACCGTCGACCGCTCCCAGATCGACGCCCAGCGGCTCTGCCCGGAGTGTTTCGCCGACTGGATCGATCGCTACGAGACCGAAATGAAGACCCGCTCCGAGCCGGCGGTCGTCGAGGACGGCGACGACGAACTCATCGTCGACTGAGCCGCCGCCCGGGTGCGGGCCCAGTCAGGGCCTGTCAGCCTCGCTGTCCGCGTCGATCCCGGCCCGACCGCTCGTCGCGCTGCGGATCCGATCTTTGAGTTCCTCGGCCTCCCCGACCGGGACCGTCACGCGAAACGATACCTGCTCCTCGTAGTCGGCGTCGAACTCCACGCCGGCCGATTCCAGAATCCCCCTGACCGTCCCCGAGTCGTCGTAGACGACCTCGATGTCGAAGGTCTCCACCGGTCGCGCCTCGGTCACCCCCGCATCGTCCACGGCCTCTTTGACCCCGCGACCGAAGGCTCTGGCCAGCCCGCCGATCCCGAGGTTCGTCCCGCCGTAGTACCGGGCCACGACCGCCACGACGTTCTCCAGATCCTGCTGGACGAGGACGTTCAGCGCCGGTTTCCCCGCCGAGCCCGTCGGCTCGTAGTGGTCGTCCTGGTACTCCCGGAGGATGTACCCGTGGCCGGAGTCGACCCGGACGCGGTAGGCCGGGATGATCGTCGCCCCCGAAAACTCGCCCCGGACGGCCTCGATGTAGTCCTCGGCGGCGTCCTGGCTCCGCGCCGGCGCGACGTGCCCGGTGAACTCGGAGCCCCGGATTTCGAAGTACGAGCGTCCCTCTCCGGCCACCGTCTTGTAGGGCTCGGGTTCGGTGCCGGGATCGCTCATCGTGTCGAATCTGTGGCTGAGTGCCTTCGGGGTTGCGGTTTTCGCGCCGTGGATCAGGAAATCTCGATCGAACGAACGAACTCCAGATCGGAGAGTTCGGTGAGCAGCTCGCCCGGGACCTGCTGCTCGGTGATGATGTGGAGTCGCGGTTCGTCGGTGAACTCGGGATCCTCGCTGACCGCCTGCCGGATCGTGATGCCCCGATCGGCCAGGCGACTCGTGATCGTGGCGATGATGCCCGACTCCCCGGCGCTTCTGACCGCGATCGTGAGCACCGTCAGGTCCAGCAGGGGCGCGAGGTCCATCAGGCTCGGAATCTGGGAGATGTTGCGGAAGATCCGCTCGAGTTCCGGGTCCGCGAGGATGGCGTCGGTCGTGGTGTCGACGACCCGCCGATCCACGCCGACCTCCTCGGCGACCTGCGTGTTGGGGATCTCGATCGAGCCGGAGACCACGCGTCCCTCCTCGTTGACGGAAAACCCCCGCTCGAGCAGCAGCCGCACGACGGCCTGCTGGCCAGGGCTTCCCTCGAATTTCTCCATGATGGACGCAAACATTAGCGATCAACCCGAGCCAGTCCCGTCATTCGATCGTGCCCTTCGTGCTCGGGGCGTCCCCGCGCCGATCGTCGATCCGGGTCGCGTCGTCGAGGGCGATCCCCAGGCCCTTGAACAGCGCCTCGATCTCGTGGTGGGCGTTTTCCCCCTCGAAGGCGACCTGCAGGGTCAGGCCCGCGTGCTCCGCGAGCGAGCGGGCGAAGTGAGTCGCGAGGACGCTCGTGAACTCGCTCACGCGGTCCTGGGAGAACTCCCCTTCGGCCGCGAAATAGGGGCGCCCGCTCACGTCGAGGACGACCGTCGCACTCGCCTCGTCCATGGGCACGGTTCGGTCGGCGAACCGGCGGATGGCCCGTCGTTCGCCGAGAGCCTCGTCGATCGCCTGGCCCAGGACGATGCCGACGTCCTCGACGGTGTGGTGCTCGTCGACGTCCAGATCGCCCGCCGCCCGTACGGTGAGGTCGAGGTAGCCGTGGCGCGCGAATGCGGTCAGCATGTGGTCAAAAAAGCCCACGCCGGTGTCGACGGTCGCCTCGCCGGTCCCGTCGAGGTCGACCGTGACCGAGACCTCCGTCTCGGCGGTTTCCCGCTTTCGGGCCGCTTGCCGTTCGCTCATACCCCATTCCAGCCGGGGGACCCATATGACCGTTGTGCTCGGATCGCCTATTCGACCGCCGATTTGGCCGCTTCGAGGGTGAACGCGCCCTCGTACAGGGCGGTCCCGACCACGACAGCCGCCGCGCCCACCGCCTCGAGCGCCGCGATGTCCTCGATGTGTCCGACGCCGCCACTTGCCACGACCGGAATCTCGACGGCGTCGACCACCCGTTCGACCAGTTCGGTCCGGACGCCGGTCTGCTTCCCCTCGACGTCGACGTCCGTGAAGAGGATCCCCGCCGCGCCGAGGGCCTCGTATCGACTGGCGGCCTCGGCCGGGTCGAGTCCGGTCCCCTCCGTCCAGCCGGCGACCACGACTTCACCGTCTTTCGCGTCCAGACTGACCAGCACGCCGTCGGGGTGCCGGTCGCTGATCCGCTCGACCAGTTCCGGCTCTTCGAGCGCCGCGGTGCCCAGGATCACGCGCTCGACGCCCGAGTCCAGCAGCTCGAGTGCGTCCGCCTCGGTCCGGATCCCGCCCCCGAGCTGCACGGGCACGTCGACGGCCTCGATGATCGCGTCGATCGCCCCGGCGTTCCGTCGCTCGCCCTCGAAGGCCCCGTCGAGGTCGACGAGGTGGAGCGTCTCCGCGCCGGCCTCGACCCAGTCGGTGGCGGCCGCCACCGGGTCGCCGTAGGTTTTCCCCGTTCCCCGTTCCCCCTGGACGAGTTGAACGACTTCACCGTCTTTGAGATCCACGGCGGGGATCACTTCGAACGGACGTTCGTGCATGCCTCCGGTTTCGTCGGCCGGCCTTTTAACTCGGCGCTTGTTCGCCGCCCGGCCACCGACGACCCGCCGGTCCCGGACGTGTCGGCGGGTCTTGCCGGTGAACGGGGGCAAAAGGAAAACTACTATCCCCTCTGCGTGTGAAGACTGCTGGTGATGCCCACAGTAGAATACGTCAACTACGAGGTACTCGACGACCAGGGCTGGGACCTGGACGACGACGATCTGTTCGAGAAAGCCGCGGACGCGGGACTCGACGGTGAGGATTACGGCACACTCGACGTCGGCGAAGGCGAGTACATCCTCGAGGCCGCCGAGGCACAGGGCTTTGACTGGCCCTTCTCCTGCCGGGCCGGCGCCTGTGCGAACTGTGCCGGGATCGTGAAGGACGGGGACATCGAGATGGACATGCAGCAGATCCTCTCGGACGAGGAGGTCGAGGACGAGAACGTCCGCCTGACCTGCATCGGCTCGCCGGCGGCCGACGAGGTCCAACTCGTCTACAACGCCAAGCACCTGGACTTCCTCCAGGACCGCGTCATCTGATCGGCGCGACTGCCAGTCCCGTTTCCCCATTCCGGGGAGCACTTTTCGAGCAGCAACGCCACGGATAGTCCT
>JBKGZU010000100.1:0-5010 GCA_046543215.1 Halodesulfurarchaeum sp.
GCGCATGTCCGGTTCCGGGCAAGGCGCATGTCCGGTTCCGGACAAGTCGCATACCCAGTTCCGGGCAACCCTCGTAACCCTCGGAAGACCGGCCCCGACAACACACCCGATTGAAGAAAATGATTCTTCGAAGGAGCACTATGCAAAAGAATAGTAACGTATTAACCGATGAAAATCGAGAGTGTGTTTACGAATGGACGCACGTTCGATCGGGTGGGCCGGCGTGTTCGCCCTGTTGCTCGGGCTGGCGATCCCCTGGTTTCTCTGGGGGTCCGAGCGGTTGCTCTTCGGGCTCCCCATCTGGCTGTGGTGGCATATCGCGTGGTTGGGACTTGCAGCGATCGTCTTCCGGGTCTTCGCCACTCGGGCATGGGGGCTCTGGATCACGGACCGGCCAGCCGCGGCCCACGACGATGGAGTCGGTGGTGATCGGCGATGAGCGTCGGCCTCCAGCTCGGAATCATCGTCGGGTACCTCCTGCTCGCACTCGGGGTCGGACTCGTCGCCTACCGCGTGACCGAGCGGACGGCGGAGGACTTCTACCTCGCCAGCCGGACCTTCGGCACGGTCGTACTCCTCTTCACCGTGTTTGCCACGTTGCTCTCCGCGTTCACGTTCTTCGGCGGGCCGGACACCGCGTTCTCGCTCGGGCCGGAGTGGATCCTCGTGATGGGGTTGATGGACGGGCTCATCTTCGCGGTCCTGTGGTACGTGATCGGGTACAAGCAGTGGCTCATGGGCCAGCGCTCCGGGTACGTCACTCTCGGGGAGTTGCTCGACGATCGATTCGACTCCCGGGGCCTCCGGGGGCTGGTCGCTGGCATCTCGCTTTTCTGGCTGTTTCCCTACGTGATGCTCCAGCAGATCGGCGCCGGGGCCGCCATCGCCGGGCTCACCGAGGGCGTCGTTCCCTTCTGGACCGGCGCGACGCTCGTCACCGTCTTCATGATCGTCTACGTCGCGCTCGCCGGTATGCGCGGGATCGCCTGGACCGACACGCTCCAGGGGGTCTTCATGCTCGGCGTCGTGTGGCTGGCCTTCGCCTGGGTGCTTCTCGCCGTCGACGGCGGAATCGGAACGATCAACGCGGGCATTCGGGCGACTGCGCCCGAGTTTCTGGCTCTCGGTGGGGGCACGTACACGCCGCAGTTCATGCTCACCTTCGCGATCTCGATCGCGCTCGGGGTCACCATGTTCCCACAGATCAACCAGCGCTTTTTCGCCGCCAGGTCCGAACGGGTCCTGAAGCGGACGTTCGCGCTCTGGCCCGTGCTCGTGCTCCTGCTTTTCGTGCCGGCCTTCCTGCTCGGGACCTGGGCCGCCGGGCTGGGGATCGAAGCCGACGTCGGCGCGGGCGACAGTGTCCTCCCGTTGCTGCTCGAGGCCTACACGCCGACGTGGTTTGCCGCCCTGGTCATCGCCGGGGCCATCGCGGCGATGATGTCCTCCTCGGATTCGATGCTCCTCTCTGGCTCGTCGTACTTCACGCGGGACCTGTACCGGCCGTTCGTCAGCCGGAACCTCTCCGAGCGCGGGGAGGACCGACTCGGACGAATCGGCGTCGTCGTCTTCGCGGTCGCCGCCTTGCTCGCGAGTCTCTGGGCCGAAGGCGGCGGGATCGGGGCGGCCACCGTCGGCTCGCTGTTGGTCGAGATCGGCGACCTCGCCTTCGGCGGGTTCGCCCAGTTGACCGGCCCGGTGGTCCTCGCGCTCTACTGGCGGGGGACGACGCGGACTGGCATGGTTGCCGGAATCGTGATCCCACAGGCGATCTATCTCGCGTTCAACTTCCTTCCCGAGACGACGGTTTCTGGAGTGGCCCTCTTCGCGTCGACGTACTTCGGCTGGGGGCTCTCGCTTTACACCATCCTGCTCGGGGTCGCCGTGACCGTCGTCGCCTCGAGGCTCTCGACCCCCGTTGCAGGGGCCGATCCGTCCCTGATCGAGGTGCGTGAGCGATGACGGAAGCACAAGCCGACCCCGAACGACCGCAGACACACATCGTTCCAGTGGGATTCGATTACGACAGGCTGATCGCCCCGCTGGTCAGGGACCAGCTGCCGGTCGATCGCGTCGTGCTTCTGCAGGGGGCCGTCGGCAGCGAGGGGAACGTCGAGTACTCGAAGCGGCTGGCCGGCAAACTCGAGGCGGACTTCGAGAACCTGCTCGGCGCGACGACCGAGCGGATGACGATCGCGGACGTCTACGACTACGATACCGCCTTCGAGCTGGCCTTCGAAGCCATCACGGCGGCACTCGAGGCGGGCCAGGAGGTGTGGGTAAACGTCTCCTCGATGCCCCGGCCGGTGAGTTTCGCGTTCGCCACCGCCGCCCACTCGGTGATGGTCGAACGCGAGGCCGATCGGGACCGGATTCACACCTATTACACGGCCCCCGAGAAGTACCTCGAGACCGAACTGGCCGAGGAACTCCGGGCCGAAATCGACCTGCTCGAGACCCTCCGGAGGGAAATGGACGCCGAGGGGACCGTTCGGATCGATCGAGAGACGATCGACGAGCGCCTCGAATCGGCCCGGAGCCTTCGCGCGGAGTTCGACGAGCGTGGCACCACGATCGGGGCCAAGGAGATCGACGGAAGTCACGTGAAGGAGCTGCCCGTGGCACCCTTCTCGAACGTCAAGCCCTTCGAGGAACTGATCCTCTTTACCCTGGGCGAGCACGGGGAGTTCGCGTCCATTAGCGACCTGGCCGAGACGCTGGCCGAGGACCTCGAGGAAGAATACACAGACAGCTTCCGCTCGAAAGTCATCTACAACGTCGACCGGCTCGGCCCGGGCGGGGTGGGATACATCGAGCGGGAGGCCGAAGGGA
The DNA here is from genome assembly GCA_046543215.1 of Halodesulfurarchaeum sp. GTDB lineage: Archaea > Halobacteriota > Halobacteria > Halobacteriales > Halobacteriaceae > Halodesulfurarchaeum. The sequence goes on from JBKGZU010000100.1 coordinate 2,833, forward strand.
AATCCTACCGGATCAGGCTCTCTCGCATCGGCGAGCTGTGGGTGCGCTCGCACTCGACGAAGTGAATGGGACGGATCCGGGATCGATTGGCCGGCTGGGAATCGCCGGGTCTTTGATTGCCGAAACGAACCAATTACCAACTGGAAGCAGCCGGTACTATGCCGGCTTCGACACCGCGATGAACCGTTCACAACGCCGCTACGTCGGGTCCACGACAGCCGTCGGGACGGTCGTTCTCGTCTCTTTGTCCGTCGTCCAGAAGTGGGTCATCGGCGCTCCCGTCGGGAGCCTGGTCGGGTACGTGGTCCCGGCGCTGTTCGGGGGCGGGACCGGCTTCGTCTATGGCTACTTCAACGTCGGCCGCAAGCGACGGATCCGGACACTCGAACGGGAAACGGAGATCCGGCGGCTCATCTCCGCGGTCAATCAGACCCTCGTCAAGGCCGACAGCATCGACGAGATGACCCCCGAGATCGCCGACATCGTGGGGTCGAGTTCGCTGTTCGATTGTACGTGCATCAATCTCTTCGAGCCGGCGGACATCGAAGTGTTCTGTCTCCGCAACACGGACGTGAGCGATCTGGAAGCGAAGGCCTTCCACACCCACCGCTACGTCGAAGAGGTCTTCGAATCCGAGGCCCTTCGCATCGACGACGTGACGGCCCCGCCCGATCCGCACCACGAGAAGGACGTGCCCGCCCACGAGGGGGTGGGTATCGCCATCGGTCACGAGGGCAACAGGTACGGCGTCCTGACCGTTCACTTCCCGCCGGGGGTCGAACCCACGGCGGCGGAGATCGACCTGCTCGAAACCATCGGCTCCGATTTCGGGTACTTCATTCACGCCAAGATCCTCGAAGCCGAGCGCGAATCCTTCGCCGAGATCGTCGAGCGAATCGACGATCCGGTCATGATCCAGGACCGTGCGGGGAATTTCGAAGTCCTGAACGGAGCCGCGGCCGAATTCGCCGGGCTGTCCCGTGAAGCGCTGATCGGGGCCGACGAGACGGCGTTCATGGACGAGCACAGTGCGGAGACGATCGAAGACATGAAGGCCCGGGTCCTCGAGACCGAGTCGCCAGTCACCTATCAGGTCACGCCGACCTTTCCCGACGGTCGAGAGCGAACGTTCTCCACGACCCGGTATCCGAATTACGACGAGACGGGGGCGCTCGCGGGCACGATCGCCATCTGCCGGGATGTAACCGACCTCGAGACCCACGAGCGCCAGCTGCGGGTGCTCGACCGGGTGCTCCGCCACAACGTCAACAACAACATGAACGTCGTCCAGGGCTATGCGGAGATGATCCACGAGGAGGCCACAGGCGACATCGCCAGTCACGCCGCGAAGATCGCCTCGAACAGCAGTCGACTGCTGGCCATCGCCCACAAACAGCGCAAGATCACCGATTTCCTCTCGGAGCCCCGGCCGAAGGAGACGGTCGAACTGGCGGGGCTCCTCGGTCGGGTCGTCGAGCGGATCGGTGCGGAATATCCCCGGTCGACGATCGAACTTCAGTGTCCCGGGTCGGTCTTCGTGTGGGCGAACCGGGAAATCGGGGACGCTGTCGCGGAACTCCTGACCAATTGTGTCGTTCACGCCGATTCGGGGCACCCGTCCCCGACGGTAACGGTGGAGACGGTCGGAGAGATGGCAAGAATCCACGTAGAGGACGACAACGCGGCGATTCCCGAAATGGATCGGGACGTTCTCACCGGCCGGGACGAACTGGGGGCGCTCCGGCACGGCAGCGGCCTCGGGCTGTGGTTCGTCACACTCGTCGTGGATAACGCCGGCGGAACGGTTTCCTACACCCGACGGGAGCCACGGGGGAACCGGGTGACGATCGAACTCCCGGCCGCCTCGGGACCCGTCACGGATTGACCCAACGGTGGCCGCTTCGCGGGGACCAGGTCCGGAGTTCTCCTCGAGAGGACATGGAAAGCGAGCATTCGAGAGGACTACAACATGACTTCAGTGGCCAACTGCCACAACGTTTCCCGGAGATCGCTGCCCGGGTCCGCCTCGACCGAGCGCGTGTCGGTCCCGGTCGAGGGGGCCATCGGCAGCGAGGGGAACGTCGGGGACTCGAAGCCGCAGAACAGATCGGATAGTCGAGTTGGGGGCGACCGGCTAGCTCTCGACGAACAGTTGGTTGAACAACTTTTCCTCGACGG
>JBKGZU010000101.1:0-4960 GCA_046543215.1 Halodesulfurarchaeum sp.
AGCAGCAACGCCACGGATAGTCCTGCTTATGCAATTTCAGTGACCCAGAAGCGATTCGAGTGAGCGGTTTGAAGGTATCCCACCTCGAATGGCGATCTAATGGCAGCCAAGCCATGGCTTTCGTCGTCCGAACCCGAGCTTCCCGACACCGTTCCTGCACTCCGGAACGCGATGCCCGCACTCGATGACAGGCGGTACTTCAACTGGGGGGCAAGTGGCCCGAGCCCTCGCCCCGTCGTTTCCGCCGCAAACGCCGCGATCGAATACCACGAATTCCAGGCGCCACGCGACGTCGGGATGTACCCCGCGGCCGACGAGATTTTCGAAGGGGCCCGCGAGTCGATCGCCGATCTGGTGGGCGTTTCGCCGTCGACGATCGCACTGACAAGCAGCACCACGGAGGGCATCAACCGGGTCGCGACGGCGATCGAGTGGGAGCCGGGAGACGTGGTCGTCACGACCGATCTCGAACACGCTGCGGGCCGTCTCCCGTGGACTCGACTCCAGGAGGCGGCGGGGATCGACGTTCGGGTCCTCGAAACCGACCGGGGGCAAATCGACCTCGCGTCCCTCGAGCGAACGGTGCAAGGTGCCGACCTGCTCTGTGTCAGTGCCGTCGACTGGCTCTACGGACGGCGCCATCCGGTCTCCGAAATGGTCGAGATCGCCCACGAACAGGACGCGTTGGCCCTCGTCGATGCCGTGCAGGCCCCGGGGCAGCGCCCAATCGATCTTCGGCAGTGGGGCGCGGACTTCGTCGCCGGTGCCGGGCACAAGTGGCTGCTCGGTCCGTGGGGGGCCGGCTATCTCTACGTGTCTCCGGCGGTCGTCGCCGACCTCGAGCCCATCCACGTCGGGTACCGGAGCGTGTCCTCGGCCTCGGGTGGGGAATACGAGCTCCACGAGGGCGCGCGGCGGTTCGAACTCGGAACGATGAGCCCCGGCCCGTTTGCCGGGCTCCAGACGGCCATCGAAACGATGCAGCGAGTCGGGATCGAGACCGTTCGGGAACGGATTCGAACGCTCCGCTCGCGGTTCGTCGAGGGGATCCCATCCGAGCGTCTCAGGAGTCCGCCCGATTCGCCGACCGGGCTCGTTACCCTGGAGGTCTCGGACCCGGATTCGGCGGTCGAGGAATTGAACGCGGACGGGATCGCCGTCCGGTCGCTGCCGCTGCCCGATTCGATTCGCGTGTCGATTCACGCACCGAACACCGAGGCGGAGATCGACGCCCTCCTCGCCGCACTTGATTCGTCCTGGTGAGGGATGTGGGGAGTAGGGCGGAGCCACCTACTCGAGACGGCACCTCCGAAACCGCGAGTAGGAACGAACCCGAGACGGTAACAGCTAAACCGCGACCGGGACAGAGATTCACTCGTGGACGCGACCATCCCCGACCTCCTCCGGCTGCTCGCGGTTCCGGTCCTCGGGTGGGCTGCGATTCAGGACGTCCGGACGAGGCGAGTTCCCAACCGGACCTGGTACCCGCTGGTGGCCATGGGGGCGATACTGCTCCTCTGGGACGCCGTTTCGTTGGGACTCGAGGGGCCGCGGTTTAGCCTGTTTCTCCTCCGGGCCGTCCTCGGTATCGGCATCGTCGGCACGCTCGCCATGGGCTTCTGGTTTCTCGGCAGCTTCGGCGGCGCCGACGCGAAGGCATTTCTGGTGATCGCCGTCCTCTTCCCCACCTATCCGACCTACGAGGTTTTCGGCACGACCCTCCCCGCCGTCGTCACCGATCTGGGGATCTTTTCGCTCACGATCCTGACGAACGCCGTGCTCGTCGGCGCGGTGTATCCGCTCGCGCTCGCCGCCGGGAACGCCCGGGTGGGGGAGTTCTCCCCGCTCTCATTCGTCGCCAGACGGGTCGCCGTCCCGACGCTCCCGAAGCGACACGGGACACTGCTGGACACCGACGGCTCGTTCACACAGTCGGGGCTAGACCTGGACGCATTGCGGATGTACCTCCGGTGGCGACGGATCGATCTCGAAACGCTCCGGTCGACGCCCGAGCTCGTGGACCCGAACACGCTCCCCGAGGAGCCGGGCGATCCGACCGACGGTGCGGTCGAGGCCGGGAACCCCTCGGGAGCGAGCGCTCGGTCCCAGGCCGAGCGAGCGGACTGGAATGACGGCCCCAATGATGACCGCTGGGGTGCAGCGGCGTTCCTTGAGGACATCGATACTACCGCCTACGGCACGGAACCCGACGACCTGCGGGCTGGACTCGATCGGGTCGTCGAAAACGAGTCCGTCTGGGTCTCCCCTGGCATTCCGTTCATCGTCCCGACGTTTCTTGGCCTCATCGTGGCACTCGTGGTGGGCGACCTCCTGTTCCTCGGGTTGGAGTGGTTCGGCATCGTCGGCCCGTGAGTCGTGATCACCGCAATCGTCCGCGCCAACTTCGACGAGGACGAAACGGCTTTCCGGGACGAAATCTTTCCTTCGGCCATGACTTCCCTCGAGGTCGACCTCGAGTTCGAGGACGGGCTGATCCCCGTCATCGCCCAGGACGTCGAGAGCAACGACGTCCTGATGTTCGCCTACGCCACCCGCGAGGCCGTCGAGCGAACCGCCGAGACCGGGCGAGCCCACTACTACTCCCGTAGTCGAGACGAACTCTGGGAGAAGGGACAGACCTCCGGACACACCCAGTCAGTCGCGGAGATCCGGGTCGATTGTGACGGGGACGCCCTGCTCTACCGCGTCGAACAGGAGGGTGGGGCCTGCCACACCGGCCACCGCTCGTGTTTCTACCGGACCGCTGACGGGACCGACGTCGGCGAACTCGTCTTCGACCCTGACGATGTCTACTGAGCTCAAACACTCTCCCGAGACCCTGATCGAGGACCTCGAGGCGGCCCGTCGCGAGCGAGAGCAGGCCATCGAACGCGTCGAGGCGATCGGCGAGGCCCAACTCGATCGCCTCGCGGACAGGTCCGAGGCGTTCATTACGCTCCTCGGGCGATACGAGGACCGCGCCAGCGGCTCCGGGAACTTCCAGGCCTTCGTCGAGTTCCAGGAGCGCCTCGACTCGTTCATCGAGGACCTCCCCGCCGCTCTGCCCGAACGCGAGACCTTCGAGGAAATCGACGACCGGCTTCAAAAGCGGCGGCTCACGGACTCGGACTTCGAGTGGGCCCGGTCGCGGCTCGAACCGGTCGAGGACCTGCTCGCCCGTCTCGAGGACCGAAGCGAGGCGAACGCAAGGGTGGCGGCCCTGGAAGGCGACGTCCAGGAGGCCATTTACGAGACGAAGGACCGGATCGACCGACTGGAGACCGTCCGCTCGCTCGGCAGCGCTGACCTCGACGCCCCGGTTTCCGACCTTCGCGAGCCCATCGATCGGTACAACGAGTCGGTTCGAGAGGCCGTAACTGACTTCAGGCGGTCGGCCTCGGCCCGGACGGTGCTCTCGCTTTTCCAGCGAGCCCAGCGGTTCCCGCTCGTGCCGGTTCCCGAACCGCCCGCGGACCTCGCCGAGTACGTCGAAGCGGCACCTGCCGGCGAGGAATCCATTCCCACGCTGCTCGAATACGCCGATTACTCGCGCTCGAAACTCGCCCACTACGTCGAGGCGCCGGCGACCTTCGCCCGGGTTGTCGGCGGGAACCGGACCTACCTCGCCGGCATCGACGCCGAGCCGTTTACCGTCGAGTGGCCGCCGCCAGCAGCCGAGACGCTCCGGTGGCGCGGCCGGGAGCTGGTCGCACTGCTCGACCGCTTCGCCCCGGAGGAGACGATCGCCGCGTTCCGGGACGCCTTCGAGATGGCCCGCGCGGACCCGGATCGGTATGCAGCACTCCGGAAGACCGCCCGGGCGCGTTCGGAACTCAGCGACGACGAACGGCAGATGGTCGCGGAGGGAACGATCGAGGCGGAACTCGCCGACGCGCGGGATCGACTCGCGGCCCTCGAGGCCGCACTCGAGTCGAACTGATCGGCGGTCAGTACGAACCTTCTTAACCGATTGGGCAAAACTCCAGTCCGAATGGCTTCGGCCCGGGACCAGGAACTCACCGACCGATTCGAGACGTTCTTCCGCGAGTATCGCAGCGACGCGATCGCCGACCTCGCGCGGCGCTATCCCCGCGAGGCGAAGTCCCTCGAGATCGATTACGAGGACCTGTTCCGGTTCGATCCGGACTTCGCCGACGACCTCCTCGAGACGCCGCGGCGCTTTCTCGACGCCGCCGAGGAGGCTCTGCGGCTCTACGACCTGCCGGTGGACAAGGACCTCGCGAACGCACACGTCCGGGTCACGAACCTCCCGGAGCCGACCGAGATCCGGGACATCCGCGCGGAGCACCTGGGCACGCTGATCGCCGTCCAGGGCATCGTCCGGAAGGCGACGAGCGTCAAGCCCAAGATCGAGCAGGCGGCCTTCGAGTGTCTCCGCTGTGGCACGATCACCGTCGTCCCGCAGGCGGACGGCGACTTTCAGGATCCTTACCAGTGTGACGGCTGCGAGCGCGAGGGCCCCTTCCAGTTCCTCACGGACGCCAACGAGACCGAATTCGTCGACGCACAGAAACTTCGGATCCAGGAGAGTCCGGAGGGGCTTGGCGGCGGTGAAACGCCGGAAAACATCGACATGCACATCGAGGACGACATCACCGGCGAGGTGAGTCCCGGCGATCACGTCACCGCCACCGGCATTCTCCGGCTCGACGACAGCGACATCGACTCGACGGACTCCCGGGTCTTCGACATGTACCTCGAGGGCGTGTCGGTCACGATCGAGGACGAGGAGTTCGAGGAGATGGAGATCACCGACGCCGAGCGGGAGGAGATCATCCGTCTCTCGGAGGAACCGGACATCTACGAGCGCATCGTCGACTCCATCGCCCCGACCATCTACGGCTTCGAGACGGCGAAACTCGCGATCGCGCTCCAGTTGTTCTCGGGCGTGACGAAACACCTCCCGGACGGGGCGCGAATCCGGGGCGACGTGCATATT
>JBKGZU010000009.1:0-22364 GCA_046543215.1 Halodesulfurarchaeum sp.
GGACTCAAGATCCGCTCCTGTAGAGGTCCAAGGGTTCAAATCCCTTCCCTCGCACTGCAAAGTGCAGAAGACCCGGAGCGGTCTTCCCTCGCAAACCTTCTCGGGAAACCAAAATCGAACATCGGCTATAGTCAGTCCCATCTGAATCCCTTCCCTCGTGCTCGCGAGCGAAGCGAGCGAGCGCCTGGAAGACGAACGGAGTGAGTCTTCCAACGGCACTGCAAAGTGCAGAAGACCCGGAGCGGTCTTCCCTCGCAAAGCGAGGTCGAGCGCAGCGAGACCTCGATGGCGAACGGGGAACGAAGTGACCCGTGAGCAGCGAGACGACCGAAGGGAGTCTCGAAATTGGCGAGCGGTGAAACCGCGAGCCGCCACTTTTTCCGAGCGGGTGCGCTGCACCCGCTCGCAAAAACGTGGGTAAAAGACCGCAGCCGCGAGCCTTCGGCTCGCGGTTGCAAACTGGGTAACCACTGCAGCAGGGGAATGGATCAGGGGATTTTCGAGACCCCTAAATGTGCCAACCCTGGGGCCCGCATTCGAATTTCAACGACACAGGGCGATCCGCCCAGTACTGGCGCCGTAATCACATCCCGAACTGTTTTGCTGCCGGGATACGGAGTTGAAATATCATGGCCGAGGCCGCGGACGCAGACCCAACGGTCCTCATCGTGGACGACGAACCCCAGCTCCTCGAGGTCTTCTCGCTCTTCCTCGAGGCGGAGTACGAAGTCCGAACCGCGAACGGTGGGGAAGAGGCGATCGAGGTGGTCGACGAATCAATCGATGCGGCCCTCCTCGATCGACGGATGCCGGATTTGCGTGGCGACGAGGTCCTCCGGGAGTTCCGCAAGCAGGGGTACACGTTCCCGGTCGCAATGGTGACCGCCGTCGAACCCGAATTCGACATCGTCGAATTACCCTTCGACGAGTACGTCACGAAACCGATCGACGGCGACTACCTCCGGTCGGTCGTCGAACTGTTGCTGACCCGGGGGGAGTACGACGAGGAAAGCCGGGAGTTCTTTCGCCTGGCCTCGAAGAAGGCAGCCCTAGAGTCGAGTGACGAATCCGGGAGTGACCTCGAAGACCGCGAGGAGTACGCGGAGATCGTCCGTCGGATGTCGGAACTCGAATCAGCCCTCAGCGAGACGCTCGCCCAGCTCTCGGAGGCGGATATGGAAGCCGCCTACCGACGCCTCTGATCCGATCCGAAAGGGACCCACCGGTTCTCGGTTCGACATCAGGCTTCGGTTTCACAGTACGCTCCGTAATCCTGATCGAGTTCCGCACCCGCGATGTGGGCGGTCAACCACTCCCCCAGGAAGTCGGTGACTTCGAGGAGCCAAATTGCATCCCGAAAACCGAGCGAATTACCTATAGGAATCGAAGCCGAGAGAAATTGTATGACCGATCTCAAATCCAACGAGTATTACGAGGCCCACGCCGATTTCTGTAGCACGTGTGGGAATGCAAAGCGACTGAAAATCCTCGACGTGCTCGGGTCCGGCGAGGCCTACACGGTCTCTGAACTGGCCGAACGAACGGGCATTGCACAATCGACGCTCTCACAGCACCTGAAGCTCATGCGGGACCGCGGGGTCTTGACCCGAACCAAGGACGGCGTTCACAATTACTATCAGGTCGCAGATATCCGAATCATCGAGGGCATCGAGCGAGTTCGTGAGGTCGTCGAGGAACAGCTCGAAAAATAAGGGGGTAATCGCATGGTTCAGGTCGTCGCGTCGCCTTCGACTTCCCGCTCCCACACGTTTGCCCCCCGGATCTGACTGCACTTTCGGGACGCGTACGCGAGGCCGAGCAACGCGATGCCGGCCGCGAGGACGATCGCCCCCAGTAGCGCCCCGACCACCGACAGCACCAGCGCGATACCGACGACGCACAGCGCGCAGCCGGCGTTCGTGCCGACCGTACAGGGGCAGAGTCCGAATCGGTCCAGGTTCAGCCGAACACAGTCATTCGACAGGTGGCTGTGTTCCGCGATCACCCGACGGAGTGCCCCCTCGTCCAGGCCGAATGCGGGGACCTCGTAGCTGTCCGCCGATGTTTCGAGGGTAATCGATCGGCAGAGGAACCCATCACAGTGCATGCGACGGACCTCTTCGAGTGGCACCACGAACTCCGGCCGGTCCGAATCGATCGGACGGACGGAAACGACCTGATCGGTCACGACGACCTCGGTGTCCGGTTCGGTTGCCTTCTGGTCACGCACGGCTGTGCCGTGGAACTGGGTCTCACCGGGTGGTTCGTCGGCCCCTGGTTCGGGTTCAGGCATGACTTTCACCTCCAGTTATACATACTCCATCTAATTATTTAAATATAAGCATATAATGAATGGCCGAGGATTTGGCGGTGAAAGTGGCAGCCCGGAGGTGTTTAATTAAATATAATAATTTGTCATGAGGATTCTGGCGGATTTTTGGGGTGCAATTCGAGGAATTCATACTGCCGAACTGGTGGATTCTCGAGGTTTCAGTCCCCGTCATCCGAGTCCGAGTGCCGGGACCGGGATCCGAGGGACAGCGCAGTCGGGATCCAGTCCCCGGGGGTCGCTCAGCAGTCACTCCCCGGTCCCGTCGAGATATTCGATTGCCCCACGGACGTTCATCCGGGCCTCCGCCCGGGCTTTGACTGGGCCCCAGGCCTCCACGGTGTCGGCTCGCTCGGCGAACTGTTCGACAGTCTGTTCGTCCCCGAGTTCCGCTCGCGTCTCCGCGATCGATTCCACCCACGATTCGAGCACGTCGGCGACGCGGGAAAGGAATCCGGCCGGTTCGTGATCGCCGAAATGCGCGAGGTAGAGCGCACTGGGATCGAGGTCGTCGATCGATTCGAGATCGGCGAGACAGCTTTCCAGATCGAAATCCGGCGGCGGACTCGTGGGCTGGATCCGTTCGAGTCCCGGCGTCAGAATGCCGGCCGCGTCGCCCGTGAAGACGCCCCCCGTCGACTGGTCCTCGAAGGCGAACTGGTGAAACGCGTGGCCCGGGGCCGGATGGGCGACCAGTTCGCGATCGCCCAGGTCGATGCGATCGCCGGCCTCGAGTGGAACGATCCGGGACTCCTCGATCGGTCGCGGATCCGCGTAAAACTGTATCTGGTCCCCCACGGCAGCTTTCGTTCCCGCCCAGAGCCTGGCCGGGTCGACGAGGTGTTTCGCCCCCGCCTCGTGGACGTACACGTCTGCGTTCGGGGCCGCCTCGGCGAGATAGCCGGCCCCGCCCGCGTGGTCGAGGTGGACGTGGGTCAACACGATCGCCTCGAGTTCCGCCGGCGAGAGATCCAACTGTGCGAGCGCGTCGACGAGGACGTCCGCGTTCGCGCCGGTCCCCGTATCGACGACGGCCGGGCGCTCCCCGTCGATGAGGTACACAGAAATGTAGGTGGCCGGATCGAAGTCCCCGGTCTCGACGTAATAGAGATCCCGGCTCTTTCCGGCCGTCGCCCGGTGGAGATCGACAGTTGCCATACCCGTTCTTCCGCCCCGAGTCCTAAAAGCGTCCCTTCGACGGGCCCCGCCATCCCGCCTGGCCCCTTCATTTCGTGGGACGATTGGGGTTTCTGGCGAACAAAACGAGTGAACAGATCTCGACGCGGTCGAACCGAAAACGCGAAGGTCACCGTCTCGGTACCCAGAGGTCCCGTCGACGTAACACATTCCAGTTACAGACGGCCGCCACAGTGAAGGAGCTTCGACCTCACTACTTTGGGTATGAGTGCCGAACCCACCGATCCTGACGCGAGCGGACTCGAGTTTACGGAGACAGCCATCGCCGAGGCAAGAAAGGCGATGGAGGAGGAGTCTTTCGATCCCGACGAAAACGGGCTCCGGGTAATCGTCCGCGAAAAGGACTGTGACTGTGGATCGATGGCCTACGGGATGCACTTCGAGTCCGATCCACACCCGGAAGATGCGGTATTCGACCACGGGGACATTCGGGTGTTCGTCGATCCGAAGAGCTACGAACACGTCGAAGGGGCCACCGTGGACTACGTCTCCGGGCCGGGTGGGAACGGATTCGTCGTCGACGTCCCGAAAACCGGCGGCAACTGTGGGTGTGGCGGCCATCACTGATTGCGAACTGTCCGCCCGAGCACGGCGGGCGGGCCTCGCGACCGGGGCACCGTATTGAAAGCGATTGGGCATTTTCCGGTTCCAGGTCCAACCCTCTCCGCGGTCCCTTCACACCGTCCGGGCTCTCACAGGGACGGTGTCCCGAGCCGGGTTCGAGGTTTCCAGTTCGTGAGAATGAGCGAGAAGCCTTGAAGCGACCCGCACGTATGTGAGGCAGTAACACTATCGTATCGCCACGCGTACGCACACAATGTGGCTGTGCTACCCATCATGGATATTGCCGACATCGTCACGACGGACTTCGCACAGGTCACCCCGGAGGAACCGGTCTCCGCACTCTCCGGGCGCTTCGAAGATCCCGAGGTCGTCGGAGTCGTCGTGTACGGGGACACGTACGAAGGCGTGGTGACCAGACGACAGCTCACCCGGTCACATCACCAGCCCGAGGAACGAATCGGATCGCTCGTTTGGCAGGTGCCACGGCTCGCCCCCGACGAAGACCTGCGAAAAGTCGCCCGGTTGATGATCGAAGCCGATTCCCAGCTCCTCCCAGTCTTCGAGGGGGGACAATTGCGGGGGGTCGTGACGGCCGATGCCATCCTCGAGCAGGTACGGCCCTATCTCGACGTGGCGACAGTCGGGGATGCGGCATCGACCGACCTCGTGACCCTCGATTCGGACGCGACCTTTGGTGACGCACTTCACGAGTTCCGCGACCACCGGCTCGCCCATCTGCCAGTCGTGGAAGCCGGAAAGCCGCGTGGCATTCTGAGCCTCTACGACGTGACTCATCTGCAGATTCGAGCGACCGAAAAGAGCCAGGGCGGTGATCCAGGCGGCGATCACTCGGTGGGAGGTGCGATGACCGCCAGTTCGGCGCGAGCTGGTCGCGGGGGGTTCGGTGCCCGGGAAGGTGATCTCGCGAGACTCCTCGACCTCCCGGTCCGGGATCTGCTGTCGTCGCCGGTCAAAACGATCAGCCCGACGGAGACCCTCGACGTCGCCGTGGGGAAAATGTCCGAGGCCGGGGGCAGCTCACTCATCGTCATCGAGGACGACGCCATCGAGGGGATCCTCACGAAGACCGACGTGCTCGACACGCTCACGTGGGAGGCAGGCGGGAACCGGAGCGTCCAGGTGTACGGCACCGACCTGATCGAGGACATGACCTACGAGGACATCGTCGCGATGGTCGAGAAATTCGACGACCGCGACCGCGGAATGAACGTGCTGGACGCGAAAGTCCACCTCCACAAACACGAGGAGACGCTCCGGGGAACTCCGCTCTTGCTGGCTCGCATCCGCCTGCACACCGATTCGGGGCTGTTCATCGCTTCTGGAGAGGGGTACGGCACAAAACATGCGATAACGGAAGCCCGCGACGTCCTGGAACGGCAGATTCGCGAGAAAAAGACCTACGCCAGGAGTAAAAAGCCCAAAAGCGAGGAGTTCTGGGGGAAGCGCTTTGGCTGGATGCTCGAAGGCGAGGATTGAGACTAGTGGTGGCTTCGGGCCGCCGAATCCACACCCGTCCAATCGAGTGAGACATTCCGGTTGGGACCGATTCAAGTCGAGTCACGGAGTTGCGCAGCGGTGACCTGCAGCGCCAGCAATGGCCCCAACTTCTTGGAATCGGGGCCAGTACATATGGTACCGTCGCTCGTAGTGGAATGTACCAAAAACGTTGACCATGCCCCCCTCCGAATCCGAGGCCCGCGATTTTTCCGCGCGGCGAGCGGATGCAGTGGTGATTGCGACCGTCACGGAACTTCCTGACGGCGAACGGGTGTGTACGATCTCGCCGCCACCGACGACCGAACGGGCAGTACTCGAGGAGTGGGTCGGCGCCACGGCGGACTCGTTCGTTCGCCTGGATGAAATGCGGTAGTCGGTCTCGAATCCGTTCAATCCCCCTGGAATCCCAGTTCTCGTTCGGCGGTCCGGTTGGTGCGACAGTCCGGACAGACCGTCAGATCGAGCGCGTCGAGGGCGGCCTCGTCGAGTTGCTCCCGCATGGCATCGAGCCCGTCCTTCGAGGCGAAGGGGTCCCCACAGATCTCGCATTCGACCATCTCCTTCTCGACGATCGGGTGCCGGTCGGGAATCGTCCCGTCCCCGATCGCCATCTGGCCCGAAACGGTTATGACGTCCTCCGGACAGGCCGTTTCGCAGTGTCCGCAGCCGACACACGCCACCGGATCGAAGGCGAGGGTATCGGTGCTCTGCTCGAGGGCCCGGGTCGGACAGACGTCGTGACAGGTCGAACAGAGGGTGCAGCCGTCCGCATCGACCGTCACCGACCCCCCGCCCGGGACCGCGACCAGTTCCGCACTCGTCCCGTGACCGGCCGCGAGCGCGACGCTCGCACCCACGCCGAGGTCGTGGCGGGACCCCGTGGAAACACTCCCCGTCGGGACCGACTCGATCGGCTCCGCGAGGAGCCCGTCCATGAGCCTCGCGAGTGCGTCCGGATCGGTCGTATCGCTGACCCGGACCCGCTCGCCCAGCCCCAGATCCACGAGTGCCTGGTTGGCCTGGCGCGCGGCGTCCTCGACCGGTTCGGTGGCCCGGTCCGGATCGCTCGCCAGGACGACGCCGTCGGCCCCCAGCGCGACGGCATACAGCGTCGCCACGTCGGGCACCGAAAGGACGTTCGGGACCTCGATCGGGACCATCGCCGGCACGGCTCGCGAGGTGAGCGTGGCCCGGAAGGCGGGCGCGATGGCCTCGCTGACGAAGGCCACGCCGAACGGGGTCGAATCCGCGCCCCACGGGAACCTGGAGCCCGAGGCGGCTTCGGCGATCGGTCCCAGGGCTGCTTCGACGACCCGGGCCGTCGTTTCGACGTCGTAGACCCGCGTCGGCTCGATCGAATCGGTCGGACAGACCGACACGCAGGTCCCACACGCGACACAGCGATCGGGTTCGATCGAGACGCCACCGCCGTGGGTGAGCGAGATCGAGATCGCGTCGTTGGGACAGGCCTCCTCGCATGCCGAACAGCCCTCGTTGCCGGCGGTCCCCACGGCACAGGTCGACGGCTCGACTGACACCTCCGGCCGGGCGCGCATCCGAGCGGCTCGCCTGACGGCCCCCGTCACGCCCGTCCGAATGCCGTGGACCCAGCGATCGCCCACGAGCGGCCCGTCGTAGCCGGGCCAGACGATCTGGGTCGCCTCGAGTCGCTCGACGAGCGGATCCGCGGCCGGTCTGATGGCAGTTTCAGGACAGACGCCCGGTTCGACCGTGTTCCCCAGCACCTGAACCGGAACGCTGGCCGTCTCCTCGGGGTACTGCCTGAGACAGCGCCCACACTCGGTACAGGCATCGGTGACGCGGCGTTCCACCGTCACCTCGTACCCGCCGTTCTTCCGCTCGAGTCCCGTCGGAATCCCCGTTCGTATCGCGACCTCCTCGGGAAGGGAGACGTCACCCAGATCGGTGCCGTCGGTGAGCAGGGTTACGTCGGTCGTACCTGCGAGATCGCGTGCCGAGAGTGGGTCACCGACGACGAGCACGTGCTCCGCCGTCGGTGCGGGATCTGCCGGGAAGTCCCGCTGAGCGTCCATGGCCGCCAGGGCGGCGTTTGCCGACCCGGCGACGATCGCCGTGGCCGTCTCCGCGTCCTGGGCCTCCCCGATAAAGGGGCTGACTCGATCGGTGAGATAGCCCGCTTCGCGAAGACTCGATTGCAGCTCCGCAACCGCCGGGTCCCGGCCGGCCACGAACAATACCCGGTCGGTGTTGGCCGCCTCGATTCGCTCGGCGATCTCCTCGTCGTGGGCTCCGATGGCACTCGTGACGATCGCCTCGTCGACGTCGAGCGTGGCAGCGACGTCGTCGCGGTCGATCTGGGCCGTCCCGCGACAGTCGCTGACGACGGCGACACTCATTGGCGCACCCCCTGCCGACCCGCGTCGAAGGCCACGAGTCCAGAAACCATGTCTGCGATCGCCTCGAAGTAGGCCTCGTCGGTGGCCTCGGCGATATCCGCCCCGAGGTCGGCAAACCAGTCGCCGTGTGCTTCGAGAAAGATTTGCTTTCGCGCTTCGTTTTCGGCGGTGAGTTCGCGCAACGCGGCGAGTTCCACGGCCGCGTGGTCGGCCTCCTCTTTGAGGTCCGGGGCCGGCGCGACCCCGAGTTGCTTGTAGGTCTCCGTTACGGCAGCGAGCGGTTTCCCGAGGTAGTCACCTTCGTAATAGGACTCGTGGATCTGCAATTTCGGGCGCGGGCCGACGAAGAGCCGGGTGAACTCGGCGGCGAGTTGTTCGGCCTCGGCTGCCGGATCCGACACGGACTCGCCCCAGGCGGCGAGTGTCTCAAGCCCCGCCTGGAGCTGGTCGTTCGGGGCGATGCCGGGGTCCGGGAGCGGTCCCTCGGCGAGGGTCTCGACCGTTCCAGCGTCGGGGGGATCGGCGAGGGCTCCCGCGAGGAGATCGTAGAGCTCTGCCAGCGTCGCATCGTCGGTCGGTGTCTCCTGAGTAGTCATAGTTGCTGTTCGGTTCCGGAAAGCTAAAAACCCGTCTCACTCCCCGATTCGTATCGATATTCCGTACACCAGGGCCACGAGGCCGGCGATGATCACCAGCATCGCGACGTTCAATCCGATGCTCCAGAAGAACCCGAAGGTTCCCTCGAGGATCGTCTCGGAACTGTCGAGGAGGTACAGGGTCGTCTGGGTGCCGGGAATCGGTGCCAGAATGCGGTCGATCATGACCCCCGAATAAATGACGGCGAAGACGAACAGCACCACCGCGACCGCCCCGAGCTGGATGGACCGGCCCTCGACTGCCTCGCCGTCGGCCGGTTCCGCGGTAGTCGTCCCGCCGTCGGTTCGTTCCGCGGGGGTATCCACCCAGCCGGCCCACTCCTCGCGCGCCCGATCGAGGGACACCCGTCCCGTGAAGATCGAGGTGTCAAGCGGGAACTCGAGCACGTGGGTGTCATAGAGGTGGAAGGTCACGCCCATCAGGAGCGTGAACGCGAAGACCGCGTGGAGATCGCTCGACACCAGGAACGCCGGCCGGTACCTGAGCAGGAGCCCGGGGAACGTGAGCAGGAGTCCCGTCAGGGTCACGACCGTCAGTTCGACGGCGATGATCAGGATCTCCGATTTCTGAATCCAGTTGTACTTGCCCGGACGCGGCTCCTCGCCCCGACCGAAGAGGTGTTTCGCGAACCTAATCGCCTCGCGAACCGTGTCGAGAGTGGGAATCCACGCCGTGGGCACGTCTCCCGTCGCCAATCCCGTGATCGCGTAAATGACATAATACAAAAGCGAGGCGAAGAGCGTGACTCCGGCCACGATGTGGACCAGCACGATGGTCTGGTATCCGAAGATGGCATAGAGCCAGCCAACATGGCCGCCGAACGTGATCGCAGTCCCCGTCAGGAACAGCACGAGGATCGCTGCGGCCATCAGGAAGTGGAAGTAGACCTGGACGGCCGAAAAGCGGGCGATCGTCTCGCTTTCGGCGTCGCTCATCGTTCTACCCCCGGGTGTGTGCGAAGCGAGAGCACGAGCAGCAGCGAGACCGTCGCGACCAGGCCGGTGAGATACACGCCCAGGAGCCCGCGCAGGAGGAGCCAGTTCCCCGACATGGACTCGTACTGGGAGAGGCCCTCACCGGCGAGCGCGAGCGTATCCCGCATCCACACACCGGTCGTCAGGCCCGGCGATGCGGCATTCAGGGCGTACAGTACCCCCGTCGTGATGAGTACTGCGGCGACTGCGGCGACGATGGATCGGACGTGGTCGGTGTGCATCGTTTTCCTGGGGCTCAGTCACTTCCCGTGCCGAAGACGATGGATTGCTCGCCCTCGGTAAACATCGTATCGCTGCCGCGGCGACGCATCTCGTCGGAGATCTCGCTTGCGGTGCCGAAGATCAGGGCGTCGGTCGGACAGGTTTCGACGCAGGCCGGGTCCTTGCCCTCCTGCAGCCGCGGTTCACAGGTGGTGCACTTGTCCATGATCCCGACGCCACCGGCGGTCTCCTCCTCGGAGGGGTACTGCGGCGCCCCGAACGGGCAGGCCCAGGAGCAGTACGAACACCCGATGCAGAGGTCCTTGTCGACCTGGACGAGATCGTTCTCGTCCCGGTGCAGGGCGTCCGTGGGACAGACGTCGATACAAGGCGCCTCCGCGCAGTTGTAACACTGCATGGGGGTGTGTGATTCGCCGCCGGTGTAACGGGTGCCGCCGCTGCCCTCGTTGTGCGTCACGACCTCGATTCGCTCCTCCGTATGGCCCAGTTCCCACTCGACCTTGCAGGCGACCTCACAGCCGCCACAGTCGATACAGCGGTCGACGTCAGGGATGACTCGGAGCGTCATCAGTCATCACCCCCCAGCGGGCGGCGAATGAGCCCTTTCTCTTCCTGGTAGGCCTGCTGTTTTTCGGGCAGCTCCGGGATGTCTTCGGGATCTGCCTTGTCGAGGACCGCGAGGTTGGCTTTCGTCTCTTGCATCATCGTGTGTGGATCGTAGCCGTCCGCGGTGCCGATGTTCGCCGAGTCCCCGATGGTGACCGGTTCGAGGCCGTCGGGGTACTTATCGAGCAGCGACTCGCCCTCGAAGATGCCACCCCAGTGGAAGGGGAGGAAGATCTCCTCCTGGTTCACCCGTTCGGTCACCCGGGCCTGGACGACCATCGTGCCGCGCTTGGTTCCGACGGTCACCCACTCGCCGGTCTTCACGCCGATCTCGTTTGCGACCTTCGGGTTGATCTCGGCGTACATGTACGGCGCCCGCTCGGCCGTGTACGGATTGTTTCGGGTCTCTGCGCCGCCGCCAGTGTGTTCGACCTGGCGCCCGGTCGTCATGATCATCGGATGGGACTCTGCCAGGTCCGACCGGTCGGTCTGCTTGGACTGGTTGTTGAGGTTGACCCGGAAGACGTCCTCCATGTCCCAGTAGGCCGGGAAGTCCTCGGCCACGTCGGGTCGGGGCGTCTCGATCGGCTCGCGGTGGGTCGGCACCGCGTCGTAGAGGTTCCACGCTGACGCGCGGGCCCGACCCCGCCCCGTGGGCGGATCCGGCTGGGGGTTATCGTAGTCGGTGTACTCGCTCGGGTCGACGTCGTAGCCCTCGTCCGCGAGCGCCTGTGCGGCGTCGTAGACGGACTTGTCCTCCCGTTCGGCGTACTCGATGGGGATGGTCTTGGCTGCCGGATCGTCGGGATCGGGCAGCGCCGTGTGCCACATCGGGTACTGCGGGACGCCCTCGACGGGCTCGTCGTACCAGTCCGGTTCGTAGGCGTTCCGGATGAGGGTCTCCCCGTCCGGCCCCTCCGGGCCCCAGCGGGTGCGGAAGTCGGCGCCACCTTCGGCGGGATGTTTGCCGGCATCGTAGAGGATCGGCGTGCCCGGATGTTCGTCGTGCCACGACGGCCAGGGCATGCCGTAGTAATCGCCGGCGAGGTCGTGATCGTCGGTGACCTCGGCCTTGAGGTCCTTCGGGCTGAACACCCCGGCGTTTTCCTGGTGAGCCTTCAGCCGCTCGGGGGTCTGACCGATCATCCCGATGGTGCGCATTCCCAGGTTCCATTCCCGGGTCACGTCCTCGATCTCGTCGTAGTCGAAGTGCTCGCCGAAGCCGAGTCGGTCGGCGAGCTCCTGGGCGATCTCGAAGTCCGAGCGCGTGTTGTGTCGCGGGCTGACGACCTGGTCGCGCCACTGGATCGAGCGGTGCGTGTTCGTGATGCTGCCCTTCGTCTCGAGCTGGGTCGCGGCCGGCAAGAGGATGATGCCGTCCTCGCGGTCCGGCAGCGAGGAGGTCAGCGCCGGGTAGGGGTCGATCCCGACGATAAGATCGAGTTCCTCCATGGCTTCCTTCATCCGATTCATCTCGGAGACGGAGTTCAGGGAGTGCCCCCAGATCACCACGGCCTTGATCGGCTCGGGCTGGTAGAAGTCCTCGCCGGCGGTGTTGTCGGGGTGAGCGCCCTCGTACCAGCGGGAGACCGTGAAGCCGTTTTTCTCCATGATCTCCTTGGAGTCGAAGCGATCGAACAGGTCGTCGTAGGAGGTCGACCCACTCGTCGAGGGGGTCTTGTCCCACACGTCCGCCCAGTGACGCCAGGCACTTTCACCGAGCCCGTAGTAGCCAGGCAGGGTATTCGCAAGAACCCCGAGGTCCGTCGCGCCCTGCACGTTATCATGACCCCGGACGACATTGAGGCCGCCGCCGGGCTGGGCCGAGTGACCAAGTGCGAGGTTGAGCGTGGCAAACGAGCGGATGTTCTGCACGCCGTTGTTGTGCTGGGTCGCGCCCATCGCCCAGTCGACGGTGGAGACCTCGGCGTCGGCCAGGATCTCGGCGACCTCTTTGAGTTCCTCGACGTCGGCCCAGGTGATGTCCGAAACCGTCTCGAGGTCGTAGTCACGGAGGTTCTCCTTGACGTCGTCCCAGCCGTAGACGCGGTCGCGGATGAACTCCTCGTCGTGGGCCTCGAGGTTGAAGACGATGTGATACAGCAGGCCGTTGATGAAGGCGGTGTCCGTTCCGGGACGAAAGCGAACGTACTTGTCCGCCTGCGCGGCAGTCTTCGTGAATCGCGGTTCCGCGACGATGATCGTGCCCCCGTTTTCCTGCATGATCTGGGGGTACTGCATCATCACCGGGTGGGACTCGGTCGGATTGTGTCCGATGATGAGGTTCGCGTCCTGATTGCGATAGTCGTTGATGGGGTTTGTCTGTGCGCCGAAGCCCCACGTGTTCGCCAGGCCCTCGACCGTCGTGGAGTGACAGATCCGGGCCTGGTGGTCGACGTTGTTGGTGCCGAAGAAGGCCGCGAACTTGCGCTGGAGGTAGGCCTCCTCGTTGTTGACCTTCGCCGATCCCATCCACATGACCGAATCGGGGGTGTACTCCTCCCGGATCCGGTCGAGTTCGTCGGCGATCTCGGTGAGGGCATCATCCCACGAGATGACCTGCCACTCCCCGTCGACCTTCTTCATCGGCTCTTTCAGGCGGGTCTCGGAGTTGACCGTGTCCGTCAGGCTCGCACCCTTCGAACAGAGTCCCCCCTGGTTGACCGGGTTGTCGTCCCAGGTTTGCAGGCCGACAACAGCGTCGTTCTCGACCTCCATCTCGAGTCCACAACCGACCGCACAGTGGGTGCAGATCGTTTTGACGGTGTCAGGCTCGTCGCCGGCGTCATCGCTCTCTGTTTCGTCTGACTGGGCAAGAACACGAGAGCTTCCCGCCGCGGTCACGATTGCCGTGCCACCGGCCGCCTTGAGAAAGTCCCGTCTCTCGAAACCTATGCTGGACATTTACACACAAAGAAACGTTCGGTACCCCAGTAGTAGCTCACCCAATATACCGGGGGGCTTTTATGTTTCGCCCAAAACCGCGAACGACCGTCCCGTCCGACCCTCCGTCCGGTCAACCCGCTTACGTATCGGATTTCGGGGGAATACGTTGACGGCCAAAAATTGTGGTGTGGGGCCGTGACGTGCAAATGTTGCCGCAGTGGGTGTCGGGTATTGACCACGTCCCACACGACTAGTCCGAACGGAGTTTCACCAGCGCGAACGCGGCCCCGGTAGCCACGAGCCACAGCGCCAGGGAGACAAGGGCGACCGTTCCCAGGAGACGCGGCCCGACGAAGGACGCGACCGCCCAGACCCCGATGCCGGCAAACGCCAGCACCTGAATCCGTCTGCCCCGGACCGTCAGCGGTTTTTCGGTGAGGGTCTCGTACATGCCACGGACGCCGAACACGACCGCGATCCCGTAGAAAACGGCGCCCAGGCCCGCCCCGATCCAGCCGAGTAGTCCCGATCCGCCCGCATCCGGCGGTGTCGGGGTGGAGGTGGTCGTCGGTCCTGCAGTCGTCGGCTCCCGGGTCGTCGGTTCCCGGGTGGTCGGCTCTGGTTCGATCCGAACGAGGCCGGTCGCGGGCTCGGCGCTCTCGATACCCATGTCGTCTTCGACCCAGAGCGAAACCTCGTACGAACCGTTTTCCTCGAAGGTCGCCGTTCTGACCGACGAGTCCCCGACTGTCGTCCGGCCGTCGATCGTGAACCGATATCTTTCGATGGTCCCGTCCGCGTCAGCGGATTCGGCCCCCGAGATCGTCACCTCCTGTCCGGGGTGTCCCGGTTGGGGGTCGATCGCGAGTGACGCCGTCGGACGGGCGTAGGTCTCGCCGACGAGGTCGCTTCGCACCTCGATGAGTTCGACCCAGCCTTCCTCAGTCACGACGGCGTTCCCCTCACCCTCCGGGTTGATCGACCGGTGGTACGGGCCGGATGCTGCGCCCCAGTAGTTGTTCTTGGCCGTGACGGTCCCGTCGACGATCGTCTGCAGGCCGACCCGGTTCCCGTAGACGTCGTTCCGGTTGAGTTCGACGTCCGCTGCGGCCTCCGTGACCAGCACGCCGACGCCGGGATCGGCGTCGGCGCGACGCTCCAGCGCCCCGAACTCGACCGTGTTGAAGACGATCGCGTTCCTGGAGAGGTTCCCGGTCTGCGGACCGGCAAGCGCGATTCCGTAGGCGTTCGCGGCGACGACGTTCTCCGTCACCGTGTAGTCGGCGTCCGTCCGTTCGCCGGTCCGGATCGCGAGTCCTTCACGAGCGTTGTCGAGGAGTTCGTTCCCGGTTACTGCCACCCGTTCCATCGCCGAGCGGGCCCGGATCTCGATTCCCGAGGCGCCGTTGTCCCGAACCGTGTTTCCCCGAACGGCCGTGCCCCGGACGCTGCGGGCGGCCATGGAGAGCCCGCTGCGACCGTTCCCGGTGATCCGGTTGTCAGCCACGAGGGCGTCCTGGAAATCCGCGACCGTCAATCGAAGCCCGAACCGCCCGTTCTCGGCGACGGTGTTGTTCCTGATGGCCATGCTGGAATCCGAGAACGAGGACGTTGCCAGGGTGAGGCCGCTTTCCCCCAGTTCCCGGATCTCGTTCCCGGTCACCGAAAGGTCGAAGGAGAAAAACCCGTCCCGGCGGGGGTCGTGTTCGATGGCCACGCCATTCTGGCCACCATCGACGTGGTTATCGGCGACGGTGAGGCCGTGGATGTTCCGCTCGAGGTGGAGATCGACCGCTGTCTCGGAGACTGCGAATTCGTTTTCGAGGAAGGAGAGGTCACTCACGTCGGCCGTCTCGACAGTCACTCCCCGGTTCGGCCCCGTCACCTCGTTCGAGCGGACCCGGGAGGCCCTGATCCGCTCGGATTCGAGATCCACCCCGGTCTCCTCGACGTCTTCGAACCGGTTGTCGCGGACGGTCAACCGCGTGATCCGCTCCGCGTCGATCCGGATCCCGGTCTCGCTGACTCCCTCGAAGGTGGTGTCTGTTATCGACCAGCTCGACGCAGCTTCGAGGGGCAGTATCTCGGTCCGGGCGGCCGCAATGCCGCCCTCGACGTTCTGAAATCGGCTCTCGCGGACTGTCAGGTCGGTGCGGCCGTCGGCACGCCGCACCGCGATCCCGGTGCCATCGATCGAGGCGAACGTCGACTCGGAGATCCGAACGGTCGAGTCCGGATTGTGAACGCTAATTCCCTGGGTCGCGTGGGCTATCTCGGTATGGGCGAGCGAGACAGTCGGCGAGCCCGACCCGACCGTTCGGATCGATCCCCACGAGCCGGCCGTCGAGGCCGGCCTGGAGCCGATCAATCTGACGGCCGATGACTCGGTCCCGTTCGCGTCCACGTCTCCGGCGACCGAGAGCGTGACCCCCTCCGCGAACTCGACGGTCGTCCCCTGGCGGATGGTGAGGGTCGCGTTCGAAGCGACCGTCACGTTCCCGACGACGCGATAGGGGCCGTCTTCGGCCGTCCAGGTGGTATCCTCGGTCAGATTCGAATCGACGAAGGTGACGGCGGATTGCCCCCCGACGGGGGCGGCCGCGACGACGAGCCCAATCGCCCCGATCAGGGCGATGACGGCGAGGACTCGGGTCGCGGAAATCGACATGCGTACCCTTGGCTCCGCCAACGCATATAAGTTTCAGCATGGCGGGCGAGGTTGCCAAATCACCCGAGGGGTGACTGTCGGATCGGGGACCGGCGACGGCAGTCAGGCCCGATCCAGCCGCTCGCCCTGGTAGTTCCCGTCGTAGGTCCCCTCGTGATCGGCGCCCGCGAGAACGAGCTGGGCGACGCGGGCGCCCCGCTCGAGTTCGATCTCGTGGTGAACTTGCAACAGGCCTTCGCCCCGGCCGGTGTAGCCGGCGTCCCAGACGGCCGTGTTCAGCATGGCCCCGTTGCGCATGAGCGAGGACCGAGGGAGCAAAAACCCCACGTGTTCCTCGGGAATCGAGACCGTCTCGGCGTACTGGAGGACGTACCCGCCCGGATCGAGTCGGTAGCCCTCGCGTGACCCGGTCCCGCTCTCGTTCACGAGAGCGACCGTTTCGAGGGGTTCCCGCTCGCCGATGGTCGTCCCGTCGCGGAAAATCGACCCCGCGCCGGCCGGTTCGAGGATGGCGTCGAGCCGCAGGTCGACGCCGTTTGGCTGGACCTGTTCGGGATCGACGTCGCCGAGCTGGTCGGCCACGAACGCGCCGCTTCTGAACATGCTCGTACACGGGGTGGGCCGGGCCATGACCCTTTCCGTTTGAGTTGCCGAGTACCGTGAGACTCTTCGGAGCCGGGTTCCGAGTTCGAACCGTGACGGCCGAACCGCCCCGCACCCGCGGCCGACTTCGCCACGTCGAGCCAGCGGATCTGCTGGGAGTCGTCCGGATCGAGCGGCGGACCTTCGACCGCCCGTGGGACCACTCGACCTTCGAGACGTTCCTCGATTCGCCCGGATTTCTCGTCCTCGAAGATCCCGACGGAACGACGCTGGGCGAGGAAATCGCCGGCTACGTGGTGAGCGAGACGGTCGATCTGCGGGGAAATCGGTTCGGCCACGTCAAGGATCTCGCCGTCAAGCCCGAGTTACAGGGCACCGGTCGCGGGCGACGGCTTCTCGACGGGGCCCTGCGGGTGCTTGCGGGCTACGGCGCAAACCGCGTCCGACTGGAGGTCAGACCGAGCAACGAACGGGCGAGAGCCCTGTACCGGGCAGCTGGATTCGAAGTCCTTGCTCGCCACGACGGGTATTATCCCGACGGCGAGGACGCCCTGCTACTGGCCCGATCGCTCCCAGTCGACCCGACCACCGACGAATCCCGGTAGACCACAGCGCGGTTGGGGCACCCACCCGGTACCCGGCCCGAGCCACAAACGTGTAGTCGGTTCACCCACTATCACTCGTCCATGGAGACACGGGGCCACCTCTCACCGGCGACCGAAGACGCGGTCAGGGAAACCTACGAGTCCCTCGCGGGGGCCGCCGAGACGGTCACGAAGGAGATCGCCGAGGCCAACGCAGAAACGCGGGAGGACTATCGGGAGCTGACCGGCAGCGAGACCGTCGAGACGGCCCGGCAGGCGCTTTTTGCCTCGTTGCTCGAAGTGCAGGTCGGCACGGTCGCGGAGTACGAGTCCTGGCTCGCCGAGCACGACGAACTCGAACCCGAACTCGCCGGGACCGAACCCGTTTCGGGGCGGGCCTGGCATCCGGTCTGGGCGCGGGACGCCGTGGTCGCCGCATCGTTCGAGGATCGGCCCGACGCAGCTGTGGGGGCGGTCCAGAGACAGGCGTTCGGTCGCCACTACCGTTCGATCCTGGAGGCTCGATGACCGACCCGGTCGAGCGGCCCGGGGGAAACCGGCCGGACTCCGGCCCGGAGTGGCCGGTCAGCGAATCCGTGACCGAGTACGAAACTGGCTGGTACACCGGGGGCTACGATCGCGTCGAACAGCCCGACGGGTCCGAGAAGCGTTACTACTGGGCGGAACTGCCACCCGCCGTGGTTATCGTCGCCATCGAGGCCGACGCGGTCCTGTTCGTCGAGCAGTACCGGCCGACGATCCGCGAGCACTGTCTCGAACTGCCGGCGGGCATCGTCGAAGTCCGCGAGGACTACGAGGCCGCCGCCCGACGAGAACTCGAAGAGGAAACGGGCCGCGTGCCGGAAACCACCCGCTTGCTGCAGCGGTTCGACGTCGCGACCGGCGTCCTGCGACACGAACGTGGCATCGTCCTCGCGACGGACCTCACGGAGGGGACCCGCCGGCTCGACGACAACGAGTTTCTCACGATTCGCCGGGTACCAACAGAGGAAGCGATCGAACTGGCACGGGCACCGCCGGCAAACGACGCCACGCTCGAGGGGCTAATGTTGGCCGAATACGAAGGCGAGCTGTGAATCGTGGGCCAGTCAGGGCACCGCTCAGGGCCAGAGGCCACGTGCATCGTGGGCCGCCTCGAGCCGTTCGAGGGCGACGATGTAGGCCGCAAGTCGCCACGGAACGTCGTGAGTTTCGTGCGCTTCCCGAACCGCCGTCCAGGCTGCCTCCATGTCGGATTCGAGTTCGCGATTGACCCGCTCGAGCGACCACGCTTGCCGGTTGATGTCCTGGAGCCACTCGTAGTAACTCACCGTCACGCCACCCGCGTTGGCCAGAATGTCGGGGATGACCGGAATCCCGCGTTCCTCGAGTGCCTGGTCCGCGGCGGCGGAAGTGGGTCCGTTCGCCCCCTCGACCACCATGTCGGCCCTGACGGCCTCGACGGTCTCGGCAGTGAGCGCATTGCTGATTGCCGCCGGAATCAGGACGTCGACGTCCAGTCCCAGTAGCGCCTCGTTTTCGATGACCGTCTCTGCCTCTCTTGTCACGGCCTCCGGAACCTCGATGTGGGAGGGAATGGCGTGGGGATCGAGTCCAGTTTCGTCGTAGGCTGCACCGTTCACGTCGCTGACCGCCACGACCGTCGCCCCCCAATCCGAGAGGAGGCGGGCGGCATTTGCACCGACGCTCCCGTAACCCTGGACCGCGATCGTGGCCTGCTCGATCGGCGTCTCGTAGTAGTCGAGGGCCTCGCGAGTGATGATGGCGACGCTGCGTCCGGGGGCACCAGCCCGGCCCTCGCTCCCGCCGATCACCGGCGGTTTCCCCGTGACGACCCCGGGCACCGTTTCCCCTTGCTGCATGCTGTAGGCGTCCATCACCCAGGCCATCGTCTGGGCGTTGGTCCCCATGTCCGGGGCCGGAATGTCCTTCGTCGGGCCGATGACGTCCCTGATCTCCTCGGTGAACCGGCGGGTCAACCGCTCGGTTTCGGCGTCCGAAAGCGACTTCGGGTCCACGGCGACGCCCCCTTTCGCCCCGCCGAAGGGGAGGTCCATGACCGCGCACTTCCAGGTCATCCACATCGCGAGGCCGATCGACTCCTCGCGACTCACCTCGGGGTGATAGCGCAGGCCACCCTTGTACGGACCGCGGACGGCGTTGTGGTGCACGCGGTAGCCCGTGTACATCGAATGGCTTCCGTCGTCGTGTTCCATCGGAACGGTCACCTCGTGGACCGCGTGGGGATGGGACAACCGTTCGAGAATGTACTCCGAGACGTCGATTTCTGCGGCCGCCCGGCGCAATTGCTTCAGCGCGGTTTCCTGCGGCGTCGGGTTCGACTGCGTCGATTCCTCCTCGATGGGGTCGCCCGTGTCGACGGTGTCAGAAGACATCGATTACTCCAGAGCCTGGGCCCGATTCCGGAGGGCACCCGAACATTCCGGACAGGTTCGATTTGTCGGATCGGTCATGGTCCACCCACAGCGAAAGCACTCGTACTGGCCCAGTGGCATACTGCACCCGGCGACTCCCACATAATTAATCATGTCGTTTTCCGAACTGGCCACCTCTTCTGCGCCGGGCTTTCGGCGACTCGAAATGGCGTCCCCGGATTCACTCGGCCTCCTCGACGACCTCGATCCCCCGGTTCGTCACCGCGTCGGGATTGAGCCCGACCTCCTCGAGGAAGTTCTCGTACTCCCGCTCGCACTGCTCGGCGGCTTTCTGCCGCTCCGAGGCCCGGTCACAGAGGTCCACGAGATTCTCCGGGACGTCGTTCTGGTAGACGATCCAGTGGTTCACGAGGTCGCTCATCCGGCGGATCGGGCTGGTGAAGTGACCGTAGATCTCGAAGTTGAGGGCGTGGTGACCGCCGAAGGGATCGTTCATGTACTTCGCCCGGGGCATCACCTTCATCACGGCCCACTGGATCTTCCCGAGTTGGCGCCCCGGCGCCTCCTCCAGCGTGGCGTTGACGGCCTTGCGCGGGTCGTCCCAGGAGTCGCCCGGAATCGAGACGCCTTCGAGGTCCTGGATTTCCCGGAGGGCCTCGTCCCACTCGTCGGGCGAGGGCTGTGGATGCACGCGGTAGACCGCCTCCAGTCCCCGATCCCACATTAGCTCGTGAGTGACGGCCTTGTTCGCCTTGAGCATCGACTCCTCGATGATGGTGTGGGCCTTGTCCCGTCGCGGGTTCAACACGAGCGAGCCGTCGGCCTTTCGCTGTTCGTGCAGCCGGTCGGCGACTTTCCAGACCAGGTCGATCTTCTCGTGCAGCGGGGCCTCGGGATCCTCGAGCCGGTCGACGGCCTCGGTGTAGGTGAGCCGGGCGTCACTTTGGATGACGGACTTGTAGATCTGGATGTCATCGAAGGAGAGAGTCTCCTTGTCCAGGTGCATCTCGACGGTGTGGGCGAGGCGATCCTCCTTCTCGACGAGCGAGCAGACCGTCTCCGCGAGAATCGGCGGCAGCATGTGGACCGTGTGGCCGGGAAGATACACCGTGTTGCCACGCCGAAGCGCCTCGTCCCACATGGCCGTCCCCGGTCTGACGTAGTGGGTCACGTCCGCGATGTGCACCCAGAGGACGAATTCGTCCTCGCGTTCCTCGATAGAGATGGCGTCGTCGAAGTCCTGGGCGTCGATCGGGTCGGTCGTCCAGGTCGTCATCTCGCGGAGGTCCCGCCGGGACTCCAGTTCCGACTCCACTTCGGGCTGGACGTCGGTGGTGATCGCTGCGGCCTCCTCCCGGACGGCCTCCGGAAAGCCCTCCGGGATCTCAAACTTCTCGAAGAGGTCCTCGCGTTTTCCCGCCAGCCTATCCGCCAGGTCCGGGGTGATCTCGACCGGACCCTGGCCCTCGGCGGTCCCCGCCGCTGCCTGCTCGTCCGTCGTCATGACTCTCCTTACTCGTGACCCGCTGTTAATCCTATTGGCTGGCCGCCGAGTCGGGCGCGGGAGTTCCCGTCGGAGCGGTCGATTTATCTGCGGACACGCCCGAGCATGCCCATGAACGTGTCCTCCCGCCATCACCTCCGGAGCGACGAAGTGCGGGCCATCGAGGAGACCCTGGCCGACCGGCTCGGGATCGACATCGACGCCGACACATTGGAGCTCGTCGAGTTCGCCGACGAGGATTTCGACGTCGGCCTCATCGACGGCGAGCCCCACGTCTGGTATCCCGCGGCCGAACCGTTTCTCACGGTCCGGGGCGCGAACGCCTACGAACCGGCGAATCACCTCGTCACCGTCGACACCGGCGCGATCTCCTTCGTGAGCGACGGAGCAGACGTCATGCGGCCCGGAATCACCGATGCCGACCCGGCCATCGAGGCGGGCGATCTCGTCGTCATCGTCGAGGAAGCCCACGGAAAGGCTCTGGCCATCGGCGAGGCCCTGACCGACGGGAGCGACATGACCGGTCCCGAGGGGAAAGTCGTCCGCTCGCTGCACCACGTCGGGGACGAACTGTTCGAGTTCGATATCTGAGTGGGTCGTTCGCGTTGGAACCGGCCACAACCGGGCGTTTCCGGGCAATTCACCGGTGCCCCTTAAGTACCGGGGGTGTCAAGTACCGACAGTGAGACGGTCGAAATGACCCGGAGTGACGATTCGATCGAAGTGCTGTTCGTCGACGACGAGCCGGACCTTCCCGACCTGGTCGCCACGAAACTCGAAGAAGCGGACGACCGGCTCTCCGTCGTGACTGCTCGAACCGTCGAGGCGGGGATGGACGAGGTCGAAACCCGGGACATCGACTGTATCGTCGCGGACTACGACCTGCCGAAACGGGACGGGATCGACTTCCTCGAGTCGGTCCGGGAGGACCATCCGCGGCTCCCGTTCATTCTGTACACGGGGAAAGGTTCCGAGGGGGTCGCGAGCGACGCGATAAGCAAGGGGGTGACGGACTACTTTCAGAAGGGGCGGGTTCCGAACCAGTACGAGATCCTCGCGAATCGGATCGCGAACGCGGTGGCTGCCGAACGCGCCCGGCAAGCGATGGCGGCCCAGCAACGCGAGTTACAAACCCACGAGCGGCTGGTCCACTCGATGCTCGAATCCGCCTGCATTTACGGCCGGGACCAGCACTTCGTCCTGGTCAACGAGTACCTCGCGGAGTGGTACGGCAAG
>JBKGZU010000102.1:0-4919 GCA_046543215.1 Halodesulfurarchaeum sp.
CTGGCTCGGTCGGCTCACCTGGCCCGGTCGGCTCACCTGGCCCGGTCGGCTCACCTGGCTCGGTCGGCTCACCTGGCCCGGTCGGCTCACCTGGCCCGGTCGGCTCACCCGTCTCCAACGGTTCGTTCACACCCCGTCCAGCAGTCCGGATCCCGAGACAAGAGTCGACGGTCCGAGAGAACTGCCTACAACACCAGTGTTTCCGGGTAGTCAGTGAGATTTTCGTAGCCGTCCTCGGTGACGACCACGAGGTCCTCGATGCGGACGCCGCCGATGGACGGGTCGTAGAGCCCGGGTTCGATCGTAATGACGTGCCCGGGTTCGAGTGTTCCGCCGTCCGGGCTCACCTGCGGGTGTTCGTGCACCTCGAGGCCGACGCCGTGGCCGGTGCTGTGGATGAACCCCGTGTCCGTCGACTCGTCGGTGCGGAGCGTCGGGTGTCCGGCATCCTCGTAGACGTCACAGACTGCGTCGTGGACGTCAGCCCCCGTCGCACCCGGTTCGATCGCGTCCATCGCGGCGGCCTTTGCCGCCCTGGTCAGGTCGTAAAACTCGCGGATGCGGGGGTCGGGCTCCCCGCGAACGAAGGTTCGGGTCATATCGGCGTGATACTTCGTCGTCTTCGATCGTGGAAAGATGTCCACGATGACCGGTTCGTTTGCGGCAATCGGACCGGATCCCCGATCGTGTGGTTTCGCCCCGCTTGGGCCGCTCGCGACGATCGTCTCGTCGAGGGCAAAGCCCAGATCCAGGAGGGTCCGCTCGATTGTCGTTCGCACCCGCTCGCTCGTCAGGGGCTCGCCGTCGAGAAAGAGGATCTCCTCGCCGTCGACCGCCGCCTCGGCAAGCATTTCTTCGGCCGCCGCCATCGCCGCCTCGTTTGCCGCCTGGGCCTCACGGATGTGATCGAGTTCCGCTTCGGTCTTCCGTGCCCTGATCGAATCGAGCACGTCGTCCCGATCGACCGTCACCTCGATGCCCTGCTCGCGGAGGGAGTCGGCGGTGAACAGGGGGAATCGCCGGTCCGCAGCGACCGAGCCCACCCCGAACTCGGCGAGGAACTCGGCGTAGACCAGTCCCCTGGCGGTGTCCCGGCCGTGTTCGGCTGCCTTGTCCCGGTAGTCGTACTCGGCGAGCTGTCGAACGGTGTCCGCGCGGCTTTCGGATTCGGCCCGGCCGTATTCGAGTGCCGAAGTGAGGATCGCGGTTCGGTCGGGCGTGTAAAGCGTGAGAAACGGGTCGGGGGCGTCGAACCCGGAGAGGTAGTACTGATTCGCGTGGGTCGAATCGGCATCGAGCAGATAGCCCTCGAGGGCCTGCTCCGCGAGGAGCGTCTCCAGTGTCGAGAAATCCTTTGCCATGACTGGCACTCTCGGCCCGATCCCAAATTCCTGTCGGCTCCGGAACCGTGATGTGACGGGGCCCCGACGGTCCGGTATGCACGCGACGGTATCCCCCTCGACCGTCTCCGGAACGGTCGTCGCCCCGCCCTCGAAGAGCTACACGCACCGGGCGATTTTCGCCGGTGCGTACGGGGACGGTGGCCGCATCAGGCGGCCACTGGTGAGCGCGGACACGAAAGCCAGCATGCGAGCCGTGGAGGCCTTCGGCGCGACGGTCCACGGGAACGAGGAGACACTCACGGTGGACGGATTCGGCGACCGACCGACGGTTCCAGCAGACGTCATCGATTGTGCGAACAGCGGGACGACGATCCGACTCGCCATGGGCATGGCTGGACTCGTCGACGGAACGACGGTCCTCACGGGCGACGAGTCGCTCCGCTCGCGCCCGCAGGGACCGATGCTCTCGGCCATCGAGCAGCTCGGCGGGCGTGCTCGAGGCACCCGGAACGACGAACAGGCCCCGATCGTGATCGAGGGCTGGCAGGGCGGCGGGCGGGTCGAAATCCCCGGGGACGTGTCCTCGCAGTTCATCACGTCCCTGTTGATGGCCGGCGCACGGACCGAGGAGGGCATCGATATCGAACTCACGTCGTCCCTGAAGTCCGGGCCGTACGTCGAGATCACCGTCGAGCTGCTCGCCGATTTCGGGGTCCAGGTCGAACGCACCGAGTCGGGCTTTACGGTGCCGGGTGGCCAACAGTACCGGGCGCCAGCGGACGGGTACACCGTCCCGGGAGATTTCTCCGCCGCGTCGTATCTCCTCGCAGCCGGGGCGGTCACGACGGGACCCGTCACCGTCGAGGGGCTCTATCCGGGTCCACAGGGGGACAGCGCAATCATTTCGATCCTGGAGCGGATGGGTGCCGACATCGAGTGGGACCACGAGGAAGGCCGGGTAACGGTGGCCGGGGGTGAACTCACTGGTGTGACAGTCGACGTGGGTGACACCCCAGATCTTCTTCCCACCGTGGCGGTGCTCGGTGCCGTCGCCGACGGAACGATGGTGATCGAGAACTGCGAGCACGTTCGGTACAAGGAGACCGACCGGGTGCGCGCCATGGCAGCGGCCCTCGAGTCGATGGGTGCCAGCCTCACGGAAGAGCGGGACCGACTGACGATCGAGGGGAGCGAAACAACACTCGAAGGCGCGAACCTGGCGGGGCGAGGCGATCATCGAATCGTCATGTCCCTCGCGGTTGCCGGGCTGGTCGCAGCTGGAGACACCACCATCAGTGACGCCGAGGACGTCGACGTCTCCTTTCCCGGATTTTTCGAGGCCCTCGAGCAGATCGGGGCGAGTGTCACTCTCGAGTGAGTCATTCCAAAGGCTCAATGAGGGGGGTCACGACGGAGGGTGTATGAACGGTAATCGCTTCGGCCGGCTCTTCCAGATCGCGACCTACGGGGAGAGTCACGGCCCTTCGATGGGCGTGGTCGTCTCGGGCTGTCCGGCGGGCCTCGAACTCGACCGAGCTGCCATCCAGCGCGAACTCGACCGACGCAAGCCCGGCCAGTCACAGATCACGACCAGTCGGGACGAACCCGACCGCGTCGAGATCCAGAGCGGCGTCCAGGACGGCTACACGACTGGGACCCCGATCGGGCTCACGATCCAGAACAAGGACGCCCGCTCCGGGAAATACGAGCCGTTCATCACGGCCCCGCGACCGAGCCACGGCGATTTCACCTACTCGGCGAAGTTCGGGACCCGAAACTGGGGCGGCGGTGGCCGATCCTCTGCCCGCGAGACGGTCAACTGGGTCGCCGCCGGCGCGATCGCCAAACAGCTCCTCGCGACCGAGGGAATCGAGGTCCGGGCCCACGTGAGCCAGATTGGCGACGTCGAATCGCCACCGGTCACCTTCGAAGAGATGGGCGAGCACACCGAAGACACGGACGTCCGATGTGCACACCCCGAAACCGCCGCGGAGATGCAGGAAGTGGCCGAGGAATACCAGCGGCGGGGCAACTCGGTCGGCGGGGCCGTGGAATTCGAGATCCAGGGCGTGCCGCGCGGGCTGGGAGCGCCACGGTTCGACGCCGTCGAAGCGCGACTCGGGCAGGCGATGCTGGCAGTGCCGGCGACCACCGCCTTCGAGATCGGCCTCGGTCGCGAGGCGGCCGCCGTCTCAGGACTCGATCGCAACGACGAGTGGGAGTTCGACGAGTCGGGCGATCCGAGCCCGGTCGAGAACGATCACGGTGGCGTCCAGGGGGGAATCACCACCGGGGAGCCGATTTACGGCGAGGTGACCCTCCATGCCCCCACGTCGATCCCCAGCGAGCAGACCACCGTCGACTGGGAGACCGGCGAGGAGAAAACCGTGCAGGTGACCGGGCGGCACGACCCGGTACTACCGCCCCGAGCAGTCCCGGTCATCGAAGCGATCGCCGCGATCACGATCGCGGACTTCATGCTCCTCTCGGGCCGACTCAATCCCGATCGGCTGGACGGGAAGCCGGGCGAGTACGACACCGACTATCACCCGAGTCGCCCGGAGTGAGAGGGAAACGACACTCACGAGCGCGGATTGTGCCCCTTTCGAGCCGCAGGCGAGCAGTTCAAGGGGCCCCACCGTCGAGCCACTGCTATGAGCTGTGAATCGCCGTCCCGGGGGTGCCGTCGATGACGACCGTCGTCCTGCTTCCCGACCCGCCAGTCGAGGGGATCGCGTGCCAGCGCCTCGTCGAGGAGACGTCCCTGACACCGGCCGACGGGCTGGCCCTGTATCGCGCGCTGCTCGCCGACACCATGGTAACCCTCGAGCGGAGCACCATCGACATCCTGGTGAACTACCCGACCCAGGAGGATCTCCCTGCGGACGCCGATCCCGAGGATCCGAAGGCCGAACTCCGGAAGATCGCCGCGCGGGCGATGGAGCCGGACCGATTCGAGGGGGTTCGATTCGAGCCGCAGGTCGGCAGCGACTTCTCGGCCAAAGCGGGCAACGCCATCACGCACCTCGTGCGCGACGAGGACCTGCAGTCCGCGGCGGTTCTCAGACCGTGTGTGCCCCGTCTCGCTCGCTCGGTCATCGACGAGGCCGCCCTCAAACTCCGGCGAGCCGACGTGGTCATCGGTCCCGCAAATCGGGGAGAGGTCTACTACGCCGGCTTCTCGGACCTGATCGACTTCGAGGGCGTCTTCGAGACCCGGCCACTCGAGGAGATCACCCGGCGAGCAGTCGAGGCAGGGCTCGAGGTCGATTTCCAGCGATCGCGGGAGCTCCTGTGGGAGCCAGCGGACCTCGTGGGGGTACTCTCGCGGCTCAACGCGGACACGTTGGCCGGGAAACCCGTGCCCGAGCACACGTGGGAGACGGTTAAGAAACGCGAGATCGCGATGCGTGACGGCGAATTCACGAGTCGGGACGCGGCAGGGACCGACAGTTCTTAACCCGTCCGCTCGAATTATCGGTCGTGGTGAGGTAGCGAAGCGGCCCAACGCGCCTGCCTTGAGAGCAGGTGGCTATTGTAGCCTCAGGGGTTCAAATCCCCTCCTCACCGCTTCTA
>JBKGZU010000103.1:0-4914 GCA_046543215.1 Halodesulfurarchaeum sp.
CCATCCCCGCGAGTCAGGCCGAGAAGGCCATGAACGAGGGGATCTACTTCGACGGATCGTCAATCGAAGGGTTCGTTCGCATCCAGGAGTCGGACATGCGCCTCGAGCCCGATCCCGAGACGTTCGCGGTGATCCCCTGGCGGGACGAAAAGAGCGGGGAGGCCGCCCGGCTCATCTGTGACGTCATCGACACGAAAACGGGCGAACCGTTCGTCGGCGACCCGCGGACGGTACTCAAGCGCGCCATCGCCCGCGCCGAGGACATGGGCTATACCCTCAACGTCGGACCGGAGCCCGAGTTCTTCGTCTT
The DNA here is from genome assembly GCA_046543215.1 of Halodesulfurarchaeum sp. Taxonomy (GTDB): domain Archaea; phylum Halobacteriota; class Halobacteria; order Halobacteriales; family Halobacteriaceae; genus Halodesulfurarchaeum. Next base: position 311 of record JBKGZU010000103.1, read on the forward strand.
CGAGAAGAACGGCGACGGGCGGGCCACGACGACGACCCACGACGCGGGCGGATACTTCGACCTCGGACCGAAGGACCTGGCTTCCGATCTCCGCCGGGAGATCATCTTCAACCTCGAGGCGATGGGCTTCGAGACCGAGGCCAGCCACCACGAGGTCGCCGCCGGCCAGCACGAGATCGACTTCAAGTACGACGACGCGCTGACGACCGCGGACAACATCGCGACGTTCCGCTCGGTCGTGCGCGCAACCGCCGAACTCCACGACCTGCACGCGACGTTCATGCCCAAGCCGATCCCACGGGTCAACGGTAGCGGCATGCACACCCACCTCTCCTTGTTCGACGATGAGGGAGAGAACGTCTTCCACGACGGCGACGACGAGTTCGGCCTCTCGAAACTCGCCAAGCACTTCCTCGGCGGCATTCTCGAGCACGCCCCGGCGATCACGGCCATCGCCAATCCCACGGTGAACTCATACAAGCGCCTCGTTCCGGGGTACGAGGCCCCGGTGTACATCGCGTGGAGTGGCGTCAACCGCACCGCGCTGGTGCGCATTCCGGCCGCCCGGCACCCCGCTGCCTCGCGGATCGAACTCCGCTCGCCTGACCCCTCCTCAAACCCCTACCTGGCCATCGCGGTCATGCTCCACGCCGGCCTCGACGGCATCGAAAACGAGACCGAGGCCCCGGATCCGGTTCGGGAGAACATCTACAAGTTCGACGAGGAGACCCGCGAGGAGTACGGCATCGAGACCCTTCCAGAAAACCTCAGCCTCGCCGTCGATGCACTCGAGGAAGACGACGTCGTCCAAAAGGCTCTCGGCCCGCACGTGACCGAGAAGTTCATCGAAGCAAAGCGCCAGGAGTTCGCCGAGTACAACCTCGAGGTCTCCGAGTGGGAGCTCGACCGCTACCTCGAGAAGTTCTAGATCCCCGGCCACGTTTCTCTCGGACACCGTTTTCGGACCGAAACACCTGCCTCGGTCCACCGCGTACGTTTGACCATGGACGAGGCGGATGACGGGGAACTCTCCCCGGATCGGCGGGCCGAACTCCTCGAACGGATCGGTCGCCGAACGGCCACGATCGGCCAGCAGATTCCGGAGACCGTGACGATCGACGGGGAGCCCTTCGAACTCCGGGACTTCGTCGTGGAGACAAAATCCCAGGGAGGAGTTCCCACTGAAAAGCGGGAGGCGGTTCGAGACGTTCGAAAAACGCTGTCTCGGGAGCGCACGCGGCGGCGAGAGCGACTGGCGAACGAGTCCCTCACGGAGGCAAACGCCGAGGAACTCGCCCGGACGATCCTCGGCCTCGACCGCGCGCTGACCGCGCTTGGCAATCTCGACGAGACGGACCTGAAATCCCGGAGCCACGAGGAGTACGTGGAGGGAACGCGGCGCTGGGTGGAGTTCGTCGACCAACTGACCGACTGAGGGTCTGGGGTCGCCCCAATCGGCTGTTAGAGAAACGCCCAGACCGGAAGCGCGACGGCGACGACCCCGATCGTCGCGGCGAGGGTCATTCGCGGCCGAAGGCGGTCGGCCCGCAACCCGATCGCACCCACGGCCACACCCAGCACGATCCCCGCCAGCACGTCCGGCAGATAGTGCACGCCGAGGAGCACCCGCGTCGCGGCGATGGCCGAGACGTAGATTCCGGCCACGATCGCGGGCCAGCGGCCATTACTGTAGAATGTGCCAACCAGCGCGGTCGCCAGTCCGGCCGCCGCCGTCGCGTGCCCACTGGGGAACCCGTAGCCGTCCTCCGGAATCGCCATCAGCGTCTCCGGGGGGCGCGGCAGTCCGAGTCCGTACTTGACGACGATCGAGGTCGAGAGCACGAGTGCCACGGCGACGAGAAACCGGCGAGCACGCGCGGGATCGACCCGCCCGGACCAGACCCCCACAATCGATCCCGTCGTCGAGGCAATGGCGACGAGTTTCGGGCCCCCGAGGGCCGTCAGGACGATCAGTGCCGCGACTGCCGGCTCCGGAACCTGCGGGGCGAGTGCCGACGTGACGCCCAGATCCCTCATGAGCGGAAGTTACGGACCACCTCAAGGAGGCGTCCGGGAACTGAGGCGGCCTGCAGGCCGAGTCCGAAAATGACCAGCTGGACGTAGAGCCCGAGCGTCGAGAGCCAGACGACGATCATCGCCAGGATGGCCCACCCGCCCTCGAGCCAGTAGAACGCACCGAGGGTCATGATCGTCCCGTAGAGCAGCACGAGGTAGGGACCCCACCCAGTTGCTTTGCCCTCGCGCTGTCGCTTCCGGACGTAGGCCTTCAACTCGGCCTCCAGGGACGATCGGCTCATCGTCTTCTCGTCCAGTTCCTCCCGGAGCCGGTCGACTTCCCGACCGAGTTCCTCGACGTCGGGAGCCGGGTCCTGGCGGTCGCTCCCGGACTCGGTTCGTTCGCCGCCATCCGGCCGCAGGTCGTTTGGGCTTCCGGCCAACACGGTGTTGACTACTGCGCCCAGCATGATAATAATCCCCCCGAGATAGAGCCACGTCACGAGGAGCAGGGCGGCACCGAGGACCCCGTAGAGCTGAAAGTCGGTGACGTAGGTCGTATAGATCGAGAAGGTCGTCGCGAGCAGGGCCCACCCGCTTGCGGCCACTATCGTCCCCGGAATCGCCTCCCGGACGCTCACCTCGACGTCTGGGAAACGGTAGTACATCGGGAAAAAGACGACGCTCAGGACCGCGAGGAGGGCCAGCCGGCTCGTGAGCACCGAAAGGGGGAGCCAGTCGAAAAGCGGGAGGACGACGCCGAGTGCGGCCCCGGCAACGAGCGCAGCCGGGATGCCGAGGAGAACGATGGCCGCATCGATGAGTTTCGAGGGCAGCGATTCGGCCCCCTCGACCCCGTAGACCTGCGAAAAAGCGACGTCCAGGCCACGAAAGACCTTGCTCGCCGACCAGGCCAGAAACGCCAGACTGACGATCGTCGCCCCGCCCCGGGCCGTGGTATCCGCGAGGGAGGTCCTCACGATCGCCAGGACCTCTGGCGTGAAGAACGCTTCGGCGCCGGTCAGAAGCGGGGCCAGGCGAGCTGTCCCAAGCAACTGGCCCAAGGCGATGCCGAGAAGGGCCAGTGGAATGATCGACACGAAGGCGTAGTAGGCGATCGCGGCGGCGAGGAAGGTAACCTGGCTCTGCTGGACGGTGGCATACACGGCCCGAAGCACGCTTTGCACGTCACGATTCCAGGACACACGGGCATATTCGACGGCACCGGTCAAATAGTCGGTGACCGAACAGTCGGTGACCAGGCCCGTTCAGTTACTTCTGATCTGGGAGCCCTCCAAAACACCGCCGAAAGACCGATCGTCCCCGGTCTCGGCGGCTCACTCGAATCCCAGCGCGGTCCCGATCGCTTTCCGACTCGCGTCGGTCTTGAACGTGGTGCCACCGTAGTGGGTTCTCGAAGCCCCATGGCCCGCCTCCCGGAGGGCCTCGAGGAATTCGTCCATCCCGATCGCGGGTTCGCCCCACTGGCGGTAGAGCACGTGCTGGTCGAAGTGTGTCGGGACGTCGAGTTCGTCCTTGAGCCGGTCGAGCAACCGTTCGGCCCGGGTTTTCGTGCCCATCGTCTCGTCGAGGGATTCCCGGGTCAGTTGGACGAAGTCCGGATCGTGAGTCGGTCCCACCCACAGCGGGCCGGCGGTCACCATCGCTTCGCCTCCGCAGTTCGGGCAGCTTTCGGGCGGGTGGTGGATCAGTCCCGGCTCGGTTTCGCGGTGAAGACACTCCCGGCAGTGATGGACCGATCCCAGCTCCTCGACGGCCGCGTTGGCGTCCGTCGCCCGATGGGAGAGCTCGAGGTACGTGCGGACGTAGTGGTCCGAAACGTGGCTCAGGATCGGGGTGACCCCGACGTCGTACCGTGCTGCCGTCCGGGCGAGCGCCCCGAGCAGGATTCGCAGGCCCATCTCGGCGTGGTAGTCGGTGTTCCGGGGGACCGCACTGTAGCGACGAACGCCGCTCTCGAAGTGGGCCCCACAGAGCGGCGCGGTGTCCGTGGCCGTGACCGCCACGAGATTCCTGGTGTTGGCGAAGGCGGCGTCGGCAAACGGGATCGGCGAGCCGAAGGGGTCCAGATCGACCACGTCGTAAAGCGTGTCCCGATCGTGGAGCAGGGCGTTTGCGTCGCGGTTGTGGACCGTCCCGTCGAGGTCGTTCCGGTCGAGGTTCTCCCGGGCCAGTTCGACCGCCGATTCGTCGACGTCGGCGAGGGTCACGTCCCACCCCTCCGCAGCAGCACGCACGCCGCGAATCCCGCTCGCGGCCATCGCGTCGAGATACGTCTTCGCCCGGGGCTCACGGTCCCGATAGGCCCGTAACGCCGCGATCGTCAGGTCCCGATTGAGCTCCTGATCGGTATTGAAAAAGACCGCGTCCGAGCGCCCCGCCTCGGACTGCTCCGGGGCCGCGACGGTGACGCCACCTTCCGTCTGTTTCATACGCCCTCTGGGGGCGTGGGGGAGAAAAGGAATCCGGGGCCGACTCCCCGGGCCTGGCATCCAGGCCGCCGTTCCGGGCCTGCTACCCAGACCGATTCCTCGGGGCTGCTACCCAGGCCGCCTTTCCGGGGCTGC
>JBKGZU010000104.1:0-4868 GCA_046543215.1 Halodesulfurarchaeum sp.
ATGGGTCGGGGCGGATTCGAACCGCCGGCCTGCTCCGTGTGAAGGAGCCGTCATAGCCTGACTAGACCACCGACCCGCTGATCATCCCTAGTGACAGGACGCTCTTAAACGTTGCCGATTGGACGCTCAGTACGTCGGATTGTGCTCCGACACGCCGTCCCGCTTGTTCGCCAGCCGCGCCGTGACATAGAGTAGATCGGACAGCCGGTTGAGATACACGAGCACCGCCTCCGAAACGGGCTCTCGCTCCGCCAGTGCCAGCACCTGCCGTTCGGCCCGACGGCACACCGTCCGGGCGTGATGCAACCTCGCTCCAGTGGTCCCACCGCCGGGAAGGATGAACGCGGTCTGGGGCTCCAGCTCTGCATCTATCTCGTCGATCCAGTCCTCGAGGCTCTCGACGTGGGACTGGTCGATCGCCGTCTCGCCGTCCGGTCCCGGATTGGCGAGGTCCGCCTGAAGCACGTGCAGGTGGTTCTGGATCGCTTCCAGGCGCTCGTCGATGTCTTCGTGGCCAGTCGGGTGGACCACGCCGACGAGGGCGTTGAGTTCGTCGACGGTCCCGTAGGATTCGACCCGGAGATCAGTTTTGGAGACTCTGGAGCCGTCGAAGAGGTCAGTCTTGCCTTCGTCCCCGCGCCCGGTGTAGATCGTCATGCAAGCGTCGTTTCGATGTAGTCCACGATGCGGTCCGAATCCGCCATGACGACCGAGTGCTCGTCGTCCTCGAGAACGGGTACACTCCGCTGGTTGCTGACCTTCTTGACGACGTCGCGGGTGGAGAAGGCCGCTTCGACCCAGTGGACGTCGTATTCCAGCTCGTGCTCGTCGAGTGTTTCCATGACTCGCTCGCAGTCCGGACACCCGTCCAGGGCGTACAACGTCAGTGACATACCCGATGAACGGCCCGGGCGGGTAAATGTGTTCGGCACCCGGCCGGGACGAACCAGTATTTTCAATGTGGAGGACCGCCGAGATGGATGTACGATGGAGAAAGAACACTACTGCCCGAGTTGCGGCGAGGAGCGCACCTTCTCGCTCATGGCGAGCGAACAGGTCCACCTGGGGAAGAAAACGAAGTGGTGGTGCAAGGAGTGCGGGTACGAGATGGTGCTGATCGGCGAGACAGTCGATTCGGCGAAAGCAACGGCCTGATCGGCCCGACCATTCTACGGGTGCCGCCACGAGGCGCACCGTCGCTGCAGCTTCGGAGCGAACTCGATCGGTGAAACGCACGCGGTAGGTGGCCTATCGAAGCGAACAGAGATCCGCCCGCCGAATTAGGCGTCGTCCTCGAGGGCGTGCCAGGAGAGCCGCGGGTTCCGGGCCGCGTCGGCCTGGTCGATCCGGCGTGCCGTCGTCCGGTGGGGCGCACTCGTGAGTTCGTCCGATTCGGCAGCGAAGGCGGCGTTGAACGCCTCGGCGAGTTGGTCGAGTGACTCCTTGCTCTCGGCCTCGGTCGGCTCGGTCATGAGCGCCTGCGAAACGATTTCCGGCCACTTCGTGGTCGGGGGATGGACGCCGAAGTCGAGCATCCGTTTTGCCATGTCCGAGGCGTCGATGTCCCCGGCGCTCGCGACGAACTCGTGGTGGAACGGCTCGAAGGGGATCTCCAGGTCGATCTGTTCGGCGAGGTAGTTCGCGTTGAGCACCGCGTTCGCGCTGGTGTCACACAGCCCCGATTCTCCCAACCGAGCGATGTAGGCCATCGCCTTGATCAGCACCAGCCAGTTGCCCTGGTAGTTATGGACCTTTCCGATCGACTGCTCGGGCTCGACGAGTTCGAAGTCCTCGCCGTTCTTTTCGACCTGTGGGGTCGGGAGGAACTCTTCGAGTTCCGAGACGACCCCGACTGGGCCGGCACCGGGGCCACCGCCACCGTGGGGAGTGGCGAAGGTCTTGTGCACGTTGTAGTGCATGATGTCATAGCCCATGTCGCCCGGTCGAGCCCGGCCGAGCAGCGCGTTGAGGTTCGCCCCGTCGTAGTAGACGAGACCACCAGCGTCGTGAACGATCTCGGCGATCGCTTCGATGTCCCGCTCGAACAGCCCCAGCGTGTTGGGGTTCGTGAGCATGAACAGGGCGGTATCCTCCCCCACCGCCGCCTCGAGGGCGTCGAGTTCGACGCGTCCGTCGTCGCCGCTGGGAATTTCGACGACGTCGTAGCCGGCCATCGCCGCGCTCGCCGGATTCGTCCCGTGGGCCGTGTCCGGGACGACGACCTCGCTCCGGTACCCTTCGCCGTTTGCCTCGTGGTAGGCCGCCGCGATTCGGATTCCGGTGAACTCCCCGGCCGCCCCGGCCGGAGGTTGCAAGGTCACCGCGTCCATGCCACCGATCTCTGCGAGGTACTCCTGTAGCTGGTAGAGCACTTCCAGGTTCCCCTGGATCGTCTCCCCCGGGCGGTCCGGGTGCACCATGCCGTTCGGGTCCGCGGCGACGTCCTCGGTGAACGGCGGGTTGAACTTCATCGTACAGGACCCGAGCGGATAGGGACCGGTTTCGATGGCGTAGTTCTGCTGGGAGAGGCGAACGTAGTGACGGGACAGCTCGGGCTCGGAGGGCGCCGGCAGTTCGAGCGAGTCGCGTGTCAACTCGTCCGGGAGCGGCGATTCCTCGACCGTCTCTTCCGTGCCGAACTTCTCGGAGAGCAGTCGCTCGTACACCTCGCTGTCGTCCTCGAAGAAGGTGGCCTGGTCGTAGTGTCTCATTCGACCACCACCTCCTCGATTGCCGCGACGAGATCGTCGACGGCGTGTTCGTTCGTCTCGGTCACCGAGAACTGGAGTTCGTCTTCCCCGAGCGCGTGGACGGCAAAGCCGGCCGACTCAAGCTCGGCGGCGATCGTCGTGGCCGAGGCCTCAGTCCGGGCGACGAAGTCACGGAAGTGGTGTCGATCGTGGACCGGGGCCTCGATCCCCGGCAACTCGTCGAGTCGGCTCGCGAGTTGCTGGGGCAGTTCGACCAGCTGTTTGGCCAGCTCGATGAGCCCCTCCGGGCCCAGGGAGGCGGCATGAATGGCCGTTCTGAGCGCGACCCACGCTTGATTCGTACAGATGTTGCTCGTCGCCCGCTCGCGGCGAATGTGCTGTTCGCGAGTCTGGAGGGTGAGCGTGTACGCCCGCTTGCCGTCCTGGTCCTCGCCGATGCCGACCAGCCGGCCCGGCACGTGACGGAGGTAGGACTCGCGCGTGGCGAAGATGCCCAGTCCCATCCCGTAGGCGTTCGGGAGCCCGAGAACGGCGTCGCCGACGACGACGTCGGCCCCGATATCTCCCGGGGCTTCGAGCAGCGACATCGCGACCGGGTCGCTCCCGACGGTGAACATTGCGTCGTTCTCGTGGGCGAGTTCGCCGATCCGTTCGAGGTTTTCCTCGATGGTACCGCGGGTCGTCGGCGATTCCGCATAGACCATCAGCGTGTTCTCGTCGACCGCTTCCGCAAGCGCGTCGAGGTCGACGGTGCCGTCCTCGATTCCGAACCGCTCGACCTGGATGTCGTGGCCCGCAACGTAATTCTCGAGGACGCTTTGCCGATCCGCCCTGACGTACTCGGGCACCAGCACGACGGTGCCGTCAGTATCCCGGACCCGGGAGGCAAGCAGGGCGGCCTCGGCCAGCCCGCTCGCGGCGTCGTACATCGACGCGTTCGCGATGGGCAGTCCGGTCAGCTCGACCAGGATCGACTGGTATTCGAAGAGCGCTTGCAGGAATCCCTGGGTGACCTCCGGCTGGTACTGCGTGTAGGAGGTCAGAAACTCCGATCGCATGGAGAGCCGGTCGACGACCGAGGGCACGTAGTGATCGTAGTATCCGCGACCCATGAACTCCGTGAGGGTCTCGTTGTCCGCGAGCATGTCCCCGACCATCGCCCGAACCGCGGGCTCGGAGCGGGATTCGATGTCGAAGGACTCGTCGTACCGGACCGCCTCCGGGATGTCGAACAGTTCCTCGACGTCCGATACCCCGACGGCCTCCAGCATCTCCGACGTGTCCGTCTCGGTGTTCGGCGCGTACGGGCTCTGGGACATTACAGCTGGGATTCGTACTCGTCCGGTGTGAGGAGTGCCTCTACTTCGTCTGTCGAGTCGAGATCCAGTTCGACCAGCCAGCCCTCACCGTACGGGTCGTCGTTCAGGGTCTCCGGCTCGCCCTCGAGGGCCTCGTTCACGTCGGTGACTTCGCCACCGACCGGCGAGTAGATGTCCGAAACGGCCTTGATACTCTCGACGACGCCGAGTTCGTCGTCTGCCTCCAGGTGGTCGCCGACGGCCGGGAACTCGACGAAGACGATGTCGCCGAGTTCGTCCTGGGCGAAGTCGGTAATCCCGATCTTGCCCGTCTCGGGATCGACCCACTCGTGCGATTCGGTGTAGTACAGGTTGTCGGGTATGTCGAAGCTCATTGGTGGATGAATGGTGGTGTGGTGATCGTCGCTTGCTTGCCTTCGCCGCGGATCGATATAAATACTGTCTCACCGTCCTCCGCGTGGGGGGCTGTAACATAGCCCAGCCCGATCGCCTCGTTGAGGGTGGGACTCATCGTTCCGCTCGTGACCGCGCCGATCTCGGTCCCGTCGGCGTCCGTGATCTCGTACCCGTGGCGGGGAATCCCGCGTTCCTCGAGGACGAAGCCAACGAACGCTTGCTCGGGCCCGGATTCGTGTTGGGCGGCGAGTGCATCCCGCCCCACGAAGTCCGTATCGAGTGCGACGGTGAAGCCGACACCCGCCTCGTAGGGGGTGCGGGGTGTCTCCTCTGGATCGAAGTCCTGGCCCGAGAGCAGCAGTCCGTATTCGAGTCGGAGCGTGTCTCGCGCCCCCAGTCCGCAGGGCTGACAGCCGTCGAAGGCCTCCCAGACGGCCTCGAC
>JBKGZU010000105.1:0-4785 GCA_046543215.1 Halodesulfurarchaeum sp.
GTGTCCTCGTTGAGGTCGATCCGGACGATCATGTCCGCGACGTTCGTCGAGATGTCCCCGAGCGCGAGGATCTTGGTCGCCTCGATCTGCCAGACGACCTCGTGGGCCCGGTCCCGGTCAGTGGCGTACTCCTCCTCGAGGTGGACGGTCATCATCGGGGTGTCCGGTTCCTTCCGGGCGTCCACGAGCTCGATGAGCCGAGGGAGGCCCTGCGTGACGTCGATCTCCGCGACGCCGGCGTAGTGGAAGGTGTTCATCGTGTTGTGCGTGATGACACCTTGAGCTGTCGTGAAGGTCTCGAGCCCGGCCACGGAGACGTCGTAAACGAACTCGTGTTCGGGTTCGACGGTTTCGATCGACTCGATTTGCTCCCAGACGACGTCCCCTTCGACGGCACGCTCGAGGACGTCGAGTTCCGGAGACCGGCCGTCTACGGCCCCCTCGATCTCCTCGAGGAGCGACGCGAGACGGTTGCGGCCGATCCGCTGGCGTTTGTGAGCGCTGTTGATCTGTCGAGTAGGAATCGCGGCTGCCTGTGCGGCCGTCTTGAGCGCCCCACCGAAGTTGGGAATTTGATCTGTGGCGTCCGGACCTTCCGAATCCGTGTCGGCCGCGAGCGTGCGAAGTGCAGTCCCCCGATCACCAACCATGCCAACCCGATCTTGGAAGGCAGGCACGTATTTCTTCGGAACCCGAAGCGTCGTCGACACCTCCTGGGTGCCGAATCGGGCATAAATGTCGAACCGAGAGAGCAAGAGCGCAACGCCTTCGAGCAATTCGCGGGACCGCGAACTGGCTCTGACGGAGCGTTTCCCGACGTTTCCGTCCCCGCTGAAGTATCCGCGGAGCAAGCCGCGAACGAACGCTTCCGAAGCGCCAAACGCCTGATCGGGAACGACTTTCCGTCCGTCTTCCAGACAGAGCGTATCGCAGAGATCCACGAGAACCGTCCCGTTCACGCGGATGTCGTGCCCGTCCGCAAAGCCGCTCTCGTTATCGTACTCGTTGTACGAGAGGTCGAATCGGTCCGCGAAGGCCCGGATCCTTCGCTGGAAGGCCGGGTCGACGTTCGAAATCGAGACGTAATGATCCGTCAGGTTCCCCTCAGCGAGGAAGGCGCCGACGAAAAATCCCGTTTCCAGGTCGAGCGGGAATTGCTCCGGAAGCCCGACTGTGCCCTGAACCGGGTAGACGGTGTCCTCCTCGAGGCGACCTGACGCGAGTGCATCTCGCTTGTTTCGAAGTTGGTCTGGCCCCCCTGGCACGACCGTTTCGACGCCACCATCCGTTAATGTAGAGGTATACCAGTACTCCGAGGCGGGAAGGATCGTTCGCAGGTCGATCGAGTCCGTCCCGGCCCCTTCCATGGAACGAACGACAGGGATCCAATCGCCAGCCTCGAGTTCGTCTCCCGCAATCGGAATCACCTCGTTGTCACGCCTAGTGACAAACGAGTGAGATTTCGTCGCACGGATTGTCCGCTCCGATTCCAGTTCGAACCGGAGCAGTTCCTTCGGAGCTTCGTGCCGGCTGACTTCTGAGACGGACTTCCATTCGGACCGTTCGTCGGCCCGAAGCGAGAGGACTTCCAGATCCTCGGGTGCCTGGGTTACCTCGTGGCCCTCGATGGACTGTGACCCTCTCACTGCCATGAGTTCGTCGACTAGCGAGCCGATTTCGGCAACTTCGGTCTGACCGTCACGCCGGAGTAGAATCCGTTCGTCAGCTGGCACCGACATCTGAGTTCCCGGCTCCCCGATCGACTGGGCAGAGACCGTCCCGACCGGATCGAGCGGGTCGACCCGGGTTTCGAGATACCGTGCCTCGACGGCGTCGACGATTTCCTGGACCTCCTCGTCCGTGACCGAGCGGTCCTCGATCGTCTCGTAGACGTCGTCTTTGAGCCGCCGGGTGAGTTCGGAGTCTTCGACGATCCCTTCGATGTCGTCGTCGATTGCCGTCATTGGCTCACCTCCCAACTTTCGCCGTGTTCGGAGAGGTTCGTCACCTCGCTCCGCTCACCGAGGAAGGCAGCCTTCTCGGCCTCGTCTTCGAATTCGGCCTCGATCACGCGATCGGCGATCTCGTCGACGTCGATCTCGTGTTCCACCGAGGAGGAGACCTCGACCGGACTGGTGCCGTCCTCGCCGAACTCGAACTGGACGATCGTGTCACTCGTGTCCCGCACGGTGCCGTCGTACTGGGACTCGAGTTCGGAGAGGGCATTGATGAGCCGACGCTGGAGGTAGCCGGACTTCGACGTCCGGACCGCCGTGTCGACCAGTCCCTCGCGGCCACCCATCGCGTGGAAGAAGAACTCCTTGGGGGTGAGCCCACCCGTGTAGGAGTTCTCGACGAACCCGTGGGCCTCCGCGGAGAGGTCGTTCGGTTTGAAGTGCGAGAGCGTCCGGTCCTCGTAGCCGCGATTGATCCGCTCGCCCCGAACCGCCTGCTGGCCGACGGCGCCGGCCATCTGGGTGAGGTTCAGCATCGAGCCACGCGCCCCCGAGCGAGCCATGATGACCGCCGGGTTCTCGTCGTCGAAGTGCTCCTCGGCGATGTCGCCGGCGGAGTCACGCGCTTTGCCAAGCGTCTGCATGATCTTCATCTCCAGCGTCTCGTCGATCGTGCGGCCGGGAAGGCTCTCGAGTTCGCCCCGCTCGTAGGTATCGATGAGTTCCTGAACCCGCCTCTCGGCGTTCTCGACGGCCTCGTCGATCTGTTCCTGGGCGGCCTCGGGGATCGTCTCGTCGTCGATCCCGATCGAGAACCCGAAATGCATGATCGAGCGAACCGCGAGCGCCGAGATCTCGTTGATCAGCTTCCGGGCGCGGGTCTTGCCGAACTGCTTTGCGACCGTGTCGACGACTTCGCCGCCGAAGGCTCCGACGGCGTCCTCGTCGATCGTCCCGTCGACCAGCTGGCCGTCCTCGATGAGGACCGTGTCGCCGGCGGAACTCGTGAACTCGAGGTCGAGACCGGCAGGAAGCAGCTCGCTGAAGAGCTGGCGACCCGTCCAGGCCGGACTGCCACCCTCTTCCGTTTCCGGCTCCGGCAGCTGGTCGATGCTGGTCTGCCGGAGCAGGTCGAGGGCCTGGGTCTCGTTGAACGTCGGGTTCGTGTTGGTGAGCAGGTAGGTGCCCGTAATGTGGTCCTGAATGGAGCCGACGATGTTCTCCCCGAAGCGGGGGCTCAACATCTGCTCCTGCACGCGCATGAGGACGCGGGCCTCCGCCCGCGCCTCCTCGTTCTGCAGGGCGTGCATGTTCATTTCGTCGCCGTCGAAGTCAGCGTTATAGGGCGGACAGACGGTGGTGTTCAGCCGGAAGGTCTTGTAGGGCATCACCACGACCTCGTGGGCCATAATCGACATCCGGTGCAGCGACGGCTGCCGGTTGAAGATCACGATGTCCCCGTCGACGAGGTGGCGCTGGACCTCCCAGCCCGGTTCGACGCGCTCGGCGAGTTCCTCCGAGACCTTCTCGGTGACCCGGACGCGTCGGCCGTCGGGCCGTTTCACGTAGTTCGCTCCGGGATGGGATTCCGGCCCGTTCGAGACGTACCGGCGGGCTCGCTCGAGGTTGCTCTCGTTGACGACCATCGTCTGGGTCATCTCGGTGGCGACCCGATCAGGGACGCCGACCTCGTTGAGCGAGAGCGTCGGGTCCGGACTGATGACCGTCCGCGAGGAGAAGTTCACGCGCTTCCCCGAAAGCGAGCCGCGGAATCGGCCCTCCTTGCCCTTGAGCCGCTGTGAGAGTGTCTTGAGCGGGCGTCCAGAGCGGTGACGGGCAGGCGGCGTCCCACTGATCTCGTTGTCCATGAACGTCGTGACGTGGTACTGCAGGAGTTCCCAGAGGTCCTCGATGATCAGCTGTGGCGCACCGGCCTCGCGGTTCTCCATGAATCGCTGGTTGATGCGAATGATGTCGACGAGCTTGTGAGTCAGGTCGTCTTCGGAGCGCTGCCCGTTATCCAGCGTGATCGACGGGCGGGCGGTCACCGGCGGGACCGGCAACACGGTGAGGATCATCCACTCCGGCCGGGAATGCTCGGCGTCGATGCCGAGGACGTCAAGATCCTCGTCGGGGATGTCCTCGAACCAGTCCCGAATGTCCGATGGCATCAGCTTGTTCATGTCCTCGACCGTGAGGTCCGTCGAAAGCGCCCGCTCGATTGCCTCTCGATCCGCTTTCCGGGGCCGGAACTCTCCCGACATGATCTCGTTGATCCGGTCGAGTGCGATGCCGGTCTTATCGGCGAGGTCGTTTGGCGAGACGGGTTCTGCCTCCTCGTCCTCCGGATCCGGCTGCATGGCCAGTGCCATGCGTTCTGAGTAATCCTCGGCCAGGACCTGCTGGACCTCGTAATAGGTCGTCGGCTTCTCGTGCTTGATGTCGTACTGTTTTTCCCCACAGTGCGGACAGACGTCGGTTTTCCGCGCCTCCCGGATCGCTGCCTTGGTCACGTCGTCGACGTCCTGATCGAGGCTCCGCGTGCGCTCGAGTTCGTCCTGGTATTTCGCCCGTGAATCCTCGTCGAGCAACAACCGGGAGCACTCCCGGCAAGTCCCTCGCAGGAGGCGACGAATGAGCTTGGAAAAGCCCACGTGGATGACGGGGGCCGCGAGTTCGATGTGACCGAAGTGGCCGTTGCAAGAGCCCGACCGCTGGCCGCAGGTCTTACACTCCAGTCCGGGGTCGATCACGCCCAATCGCGGGTCCATCAGGCCCATGTCGATGGGGAACCCGTCGTCGTCGTAGGTGTCGGCCGTGATGACCTTCG
>JBKGZU010000106.1:0-4781 GCA_046543215.1 Halodesulfurarchaeum sp.
GTCTCGCCCTCGTCGTTCATGTACCCGAGACTGAACACGTGCACGAGGAAGCTGATGAGCGCGACGACCACCAGCACGTAGGAGGAAAGCGGGTCGATCAGGATCCCGAAGGAGAGATCAAAGGTCTCCCCGGCCATCCCCGTCGTCCACGTGTAGATCTCTTCGTTGTACGTCGCGTTTCCACTGACGGTGACCAGAAGCCACCCGGACAAGAGCAGCGATCCGCCCGTCGCCAGGATCCCCGGGATCGCACCGCCTTTCGGCAGCAGCCGCGGGGTGAAATACCCCGCGAGTATCGCGACCACGAAGGAGGCAAACGGAAGCATCGGAATCGCCGCGGCGAAGTCAAATGCACCTACCATCTTACCACCTCATCGTATTCGGCTCGGTCACGTCCACGTCCCTGAAGTTGCGGAACAGGATCAGGATGATCCCGATCCCCACGGCCACTTCCGCGGCCGCCAGGGCGAGGACGAACAGGCTAAACGTCTGTCCGGTCAGGTTGCCCCACTGGGCCGAGAACGCGACCAGGTTGACGTTGGCCGCGTTGAGCATCAACTCGACCGACATGAGGAACCTGAGCGCGTTCCGGCGGGTGAGCAGCCCGAAAACCCCGATGCTGAACATCGCGGCCGAAAGGAGGACGTAGTATTGGGTTTCGACGACCATCAGTCCTCACCTCCGTCGCGTCGGGCGAGCATCACGGCAGCCCCGAGGGCCGCGTCGAGGACGAAAGCCACCGCGAAAAACGGGAGCAGAAAGCCCTCGCTCGCGACCATCGGTGCTCCGCGCTCGAGGTTGAACAGTGCATAGCCCATACTCTTCGTGATTGCAGCGCCCGGTTCGAATCCCACGGCCGGTTGGAAGGTCGCCGTCAGAATCGCCACGGCCATCGTGGCAAAGAGGGCGAGTGCGGCCAGACCGGGGAGGACGTCGACGTTTGTGGACAGTTCGGGTTTCGTCGTCATTGACCGACACCTCCTGGATCGCGGGTGAGCATGACCGCAAAGGCGATCAAGATCAGCACCCCGCCGACGTACACGAGAACCTGCACGGCCGCGAGGAAGGCGGCCTCGAGCAGGAGGAAGTGCACGGCGACGCTGAGCAGTGCGGCGCCGAGGAAGAGGGCGGAGTGCCACACGTCCTCGACCAGTACCACGCCGAGACTACTGGCGAGTGTCACCAGGGCGAACAGGGCAAAGGCGAGCGTCTCGATCATTGGATCCACCTCCGTGAGCCGCTCATTGGTAATCCACCTCGCCGTCACCCTCGCCGACCCACGCCTCGCGGTCGGATTCCCGTGCCTGGACCGGGTCCATGTCCTTGTACCACGGCACGTTTTTCAGCTGTTCCTTGTTGAACGCCAGATCGTGTTTGGTGTCTCCCGTGAATTCGAAGTTTTGCGTGAGGAGAATCGCTTCGGTGGGACAGACCTCCTCGC
Source organism: Halodesulfurarchaeum sp. (assembly GCA_046543215.1). GTDB lineage: Archaea > Halobacteriota > Halobacteria > Halobacteriales > Halobacteriaceae > Halodesulfurarchaeum. Next base: position 1,442 of record JBKGZU010000106.1, read on the forward strand.
AGAGCCGGCAGTAGATGCACTGCCCGACGTGCAGGTTGTACTGCTCGCCGTTGCGGTCCTCGTCCATCACGATCTGGATGGTGTCGTTCGGACACACGGTCTCACACTGGCGACACCAGATGCACCGCTCCTGACTCCACTTGTGAACCCCCCGGAACCGGGGACTGACTTCTGGAGCCTGGTCGGGATACTCGACGGTGAACGTCTCGCCGTCGAGTGCGTGCTTCATCGTCGTCGCGAGGGATTTGAGTACGCCTATCATGCGATCACCCCGATGATGACGGCCGTCAACAGCAAGTTCACGAAGGAGAGGCCCAGCATGCCCTTCCAGCCGATGTCGAGCAGCTGGTCGGGCCGGACCCGCGGAACGCCGGAGCGGGCCCACTGGGTGAAGAAGAACACACCCCAGACTTTCGCGACGAACCACACGATTCCCGGAATGAAGTCGAGTGCCGAAATCGGGGCGGTCGGACCGCCCAGGAACAGGGTGGTGATGATGGCCCCTCCGAGGAAGATATGAAGGAACTCTCCGAGGTAGAACAGCACGAAATACACCGAGGAGTACTCGGTCTGATAGCCGGCGACCAGGTCGTTTGGCGCCTCCGGCAGGTCGAACGGGTTCCGGCCGATCTCCGCCATGTTCGCGACCATGAAGAGCGCGAACGCGAACGGATTCACGAACCCGAACCACGCCGGCACGGCCAGGCCCCCGATCGAGAAGAGTTCGGCGGACTGGGACGCGACGATGTCGGAGATGCGGAGCGAGCCCGCGAACAGCACCACGGAGGCACCAGTCAACACGAGCGGGATCTCGTAGGCGATGTTCTGGGAGACCCCACGCAGGCCGCCGAGCATGGAGTACTTGTTGTTCGAGGCGTAGGCCCCGGAAACGATGCCGAGAGAGGCAATCGAGGAAACAGCGAACAGATAAACGAAGCCGACTTGTGGGTCGGCCAGATGAATGCCGCTTCCGAACGGAATCACGGCAAAGCCCATGGTCGCCGAAACGACGACCAGCATCGGTCCGAGGTCCCACGCCGGTCGGTCGACGTTCTCCGGAACGATGCGTTCCTTGGTCAACAGCCGGATCGCGTCGACGGCGATCGTGAGAATGCCGTAGGGACCGACCCGGTCGACCGCGATCCGGTCCGTGAACGCCGCGGTCAGTTTCCGCTTCATGTACGGCCCGGCGAGGGCCGCGAACAGGAGGACGATGACCGCGACGAGGAGCGATCCCAGGAGGCCGCCAACGATCTCGCCGAGCAGGCCTTCGAGGTTCAGGAATCCAGAGATTCCGTCGACCATCGGTGCTGCAGAGGACATTACCGATCCACCTCCGCGAGCACGATGTCGAGACTGCCGATGGTCGCGACGAGGTCACTGATGAGCTCGCCCTCGGACATCTCGTGGAGCGAGGAGAGGTTGACGAAACTCGGCCCGCGGATCTTGAACCGGGCGGGTTTGTCCGTCCCGTCCGTGCGGATGTAGATACCGAGTTCGCCTTTCGCACCCTCCACCGCCCGATAGATCTCTTGACCGGCGTCGGGTTTGAGGCTCCGCGGGACGTTGGCCTGGATCTCCCGGTCGTCTTCCGGCCAGTCCTCGAGGAGGTCCACGCACTGTTCGATGATCTTCGCGGCCTCCTCCACTTCCCGCATGCGGACCATCAGTCGGGCGTAGTTATCCCCACCTTCCCGGGTGACCACGTCCCAATCGAGTTGGTCGTAGTACCCGTACGGGTCGTCGCGACGGAGGTCGTAATCGACTCCGGAGGCCCGGGCGACCGGCCCCGTCGCGCCGTAATCCTTGGCGACTTCGGGGGCGAGATAGCCCGTGTCGACCGTCCGCATCTGGAAAAGCTCGTTCTGCGTGAGGACGTTGTGATACTCGTCGGTCTTCTCCGGGACGGATTCGAGGAACTGCCGGATTTTCTCGAGGAACTCCTCTCTGGGCTCCGGGAGGTCCCAGACGACCCCGCCCAAGCGGAGGTAGTTGTACATCATCCGCTGCCCGGTCAGGTCCTCGAGGATGTCCATCACGATGTCGCGATCCCGCATCGCGTACATGAACACGGCCGCGAAGTCGCCGACGATGTCGAGACCGAACGTCGCCACCGCGAGCAAGTGGGCCGAGATGCGGTTGAGTTCCGCGACCATCGTCCGGATCACCTGTGCGTACTCCGGCACCTCGATGTCCGCAAGGTCCTCGGCCGCACGCGCGTAGGCCCACTCGTTGATCGTGCCGGCCGGCGTGTAGTCCCAGCGGTCCGGGTACGGCATGATCTGGTGACGATACGTGCTCTTCTCGCACATCTGCTCCTGACACCGGTGCAAGTAGCCGATGTCCGGATCGACGTCGGCCACTTGCTCCCCGTCGAGGACGGTCTTCAGGTGCAGGACCCCGTGAGTCGCGGGGTGATGGGGGCCGATGTTGAGGAACATGGTGTCGAGTTCGTCCTCGATGCCCTCGGCACGCATGTCCTCCTCGATCGGGTTCTTGTGCTTTTCGAGCGTGACGATCTGTGGCTTGTCCTGATCGTAGTCCTTGCTCAACGGATGGCCCGTCCAGCTCTGTGGCAGGAGGATCCGACGCAGGTCGGGATGGTTCTCGTAGTTGATCCCGACCAGGTCGTAGGCCTCCCGCTCGTGCCAGTTCGCCGTCGAGAACACGTCGGTTGCGCTCTCGTGGCTCGGGTCGTTTCGCGGCGTCGGAACTACCACGCTCACCTCGGCCCGTGCGTCGTCGAACTTCCGGAGGTGGTAGATGGACTCGTAGCGGTCCTCGTAGTCCTGCGCAGTCACGCTCGCCAGGTGATCGAAGCCCTGGTCTTTCAGCGTCGATAACGCGTCCGTGACGGCGTCGCCACGGATAACGAATGCCTCCGCGTTGAGGTGGCTCTCGCGGTCGACGACGCTGTCACCGAGTAGCTCCTCGAGGGCGTCGTAGTCGACGGCACCCGCCTCCGCGGTTTCGGGCTCGTCGGCTTCGGGTTCGTCCTGCATGCTCATGGCGAATCAGCCCAGTTGTACCGCATGACGAGTGTTTCCTCGTCGATGTCCTTGGCGAGAGACTCCACGACCTCGTCGCGTTCGAGATCGCCGAACTCCTCCAGTTCGTAGGGTTTCACCGTCACCGGCGAGGATTCGCCGTTGGCGATCCGCTCCTGGAGTTTTACGATGCCGTACACCAGTGCCTCGGGCCGGGGTGGACAACCGGGAATGTGAATGTCCACCGGGATGACCTCCTCGGCCCCCTTCACGACGTTGTACCCCTCCTGGAACGGGCCTCCGGAGGCCGAACAGTTGCCCATGTTCACGACGAACTTCGGCTCGGGCATCTG
>JBKGZU010000107.1:0-4730 GCA_046543215.1 Halodesulfurarchaeum sp.
TGATCGCGTGGCGGATCTCCGCGACGTCCGCCCCTCGATCGTCGAGCCGCTCGTATATCCCGTCGAGGGGAGCTTCGAGGTTTCGATGGATGTCGTTCGCGAGAGACTTCAGCGGGGAGACGTAGAGACAGTAGACCGTGTTCTCAAGTCCCTCGGCCCGTTCCCGGACGAAGAGCTCGTTGATGATCGCCGTGAAGCTCGCCAGCGTCTTGCCGGATCCAGTCGGACTCGCGATGAGGGTGTGTTCGCCCGCGGCAATGTGGGGGATCGCCTCGCGCTGCGGTGGCGTGAAGTAGCCCCCGTTCTCCGGGACGAACTCGCCGAACTGCTCGATCCACCACTCCCGGACGGCCGGTTCGAGCGTTTCGAGCAAGTCACCGTCGGGGACCGACGCTGGATCCGGAACCGTCGCGGGCGTGTCCGTACCCATTCGGTACCGCGTAGGACGTCCGGGGGGTTGTAGCTGTTGGCCCAGGTCGAGTGAACTTGCGTCCCGGACCGTCGGGACCGGTCCCGAGCGGGGTTCGGACTGCCACAACCGTTTTCTTCGGTCGCTTCCGACCACCGACATGCGCCTTACCTTCCTCGGTACCGGCTCCGCGATGCCGACCGCCGACCGGGTACAAACCGGACTGCTCCTCGTCGAGGGCGACAGACGGCTCCTCGTCGACGCCGGCAGTGGCGTCCTCCACCGGCTCGCCGGGACAGAGACCAGCTACGAGGGCGTCGATACCGTTCTTTTGACCCACCATCACCTCGATCACGTTGCCGATCTCCTCCCGCTGCTCAAGGCCCGGTGGCTGGCCGGGAAATCGTCGCTCACCGTCGTCGGTCCGCCGGGGACTGAAGCGCTCGTCGAGGGCCTGCTCGAGGTCCACGAGTACCTGCAGGGACGGCTATCGGTCGCGGTCCGCGAACTCGAACCCGGCCCGGCGACCGTCGCGGGATTCGACCTCGCCGCCATGGCGAACCGGCACTCGATGGAGGGGTTTGCCTACCGGTTCGAGGATCGGCTCACGATCTCGGGCGACACGCGGGAGTTCGAGGCGTTGATCGACTTCGCGGCGGTCGGCTCCGTCCTGATTCACGATTGCTCCTTTCCCGACCACGTGGCCCAGGACGCGCACACGAATCCGACCAAGCTGAGCCGCGTGCTCGAAGGCGCCGACCTCGATCGCGTCTACCTCACCCATCTGTACCCCCATACCGACGGCAAACACGCGGCGATGACCCGGACCATCGAATCGCGGTTCGACGGCGAAGTGGTAATCGCAACAGACGGGATGCAGATCGGGGTCTGAGCCGGTGAGGACGGTGTCTCGCCGCCGATCACTCGATCGGGTAGCGCAGCAACGCCGCGACGCCGCCCAAATTCCGGAGTTGCTTGCCCGGGTCGAACTCGCGTGAGAAGACGGTGATCTCCCCGCCCTGGTTTTCGACCTGCTGGATCAGGTCGTTGGCATCCACCTCCCAGTCGCCCTCGCCGGCTCGCTCCAGTCGAAGCCGCTCGTCGAGAATGAGGAGTGTTTCGACAGCACCGTACTCGGTGGCCTGGGCGACGTCGTCGATCCCGTAGGCGGCCGCCCCGTCGCCGGCGATCCGCCCGGTCAACTCGTCGATGGCCGCGCTCTCCTCGGCGATCCGGGTCTCGCGGCGGACGTCGGCGACGGCCCCGCGCTTGAGCACTTCGTGAACGCCCCGACCCCCGACGGCGCTGGTGTCGACGACCGTGACGGTCTCGGTGATCTCGGGATGGGACTCGATGTGGTCGAGGGCGTCCTGTTTGGTGAACCCCGGGCCGGCGAGGATCACGGCATCGACCTCGAGGTGGCCGAGTGCGTCTGCGAGCTCCTCGAAGAGTTCCTCGCGCCCGCCCGTGTATTCGCCCTTGCCGGTCGTATTCGTGAGCGAGACGTACTCGTCGACGCCGTACTGGGCGACGGTGTGGACGTGGGCCTCGCCCTCGCCGACCGTGGCGATGGCCACGGTGGGCTGGTCAGTCGCCGCCTCGGCCTCCTCGATGCGCTCGCGCTGGTCCGGTTGCCAGTGTTTCTCGATCTCGATCGTGTCGTGTTCCTCCACGTTGATGGTGTGGTGGAGGCCGAGCTGATCCTCGCGGGAGCAGTCCTCGATGGTCCCGCCGACCCGAAGGCGGTTCGAGAACTTGTGGAACTCGACGTCCTCGACGGCGAGTGTGACGTGCATGTGCTCGCGCTCGCCGCCGGTGTCCCGCATGTTGTCCTCCGTGCGCTGGATCCGCCGGTGGGTATCTCCCGAGACGAAATCGCCGGGCTCGATGACGTAGGTGAGATGCCAGAGGTCGTCGAGACTCTCGGGGACGAGGCTGACCGCCTCGCGACCGCCCTCCCGTGCCGACCACTCCCTGACGTGCATACTGGCCGTTTTTCCCGTTCGCCTAAGTCGATTCCCCTTCTCACTCGCTGATCCGGCTGGTGCCGGGGGGCATGAACTTCTGGATCTCGTCCGGGCTGGCGACCTTCCGAACGAAGGAGGTGTCCGCAAAGCGCTCGCGGAACTCCCGGTAGAGTCGCTTTGCCACGTCCCCCTGGGCGTACCGACCGGGTTCGATCCGGATCGAGGTTTCGGCCTGGGCTTCGATCGGCTCGGGCGGGCCGCCGACGACCCGCGTTTCCGGCTCGCAGGCGATGCCGACGGCGGCGCCGACCGGCGTGTCTTCGAAGTAGGTTCGGTCCCCGCGAACGGCAAATCCGCCCTTTTCGAGGTACTCGCCGCTTTCCGGGGTCTTCGAGACCTGGTCGCCGTCGACCATGTAGACGTCCCCGCTGTACCGCCCGTCCTTCCAGACCGTCGAGAAGGTCACGGCGAACTGGGCGGCCTCCTCGAGGCTCCGTTCGGGCACGTCGATGTCTTTGGTTGGCTCGCTGGGCTCGCTCGTCTTGAGGATCGTCGCCGGGCCGCCGTGTGCCTGGGTGTGGAAGAACCGGTCGGCACGTTCCATGTACTTCTCGACCAGTTCCTCGTTCTGGTCGGCGTTCCGCCCACCCAGCACGAGAAAGCCGTCGCTCGTCCGGAACCAGCGAAAGCGGTCGTACCACTTCTCGGGCTTCCTGATCGGGACGGATTTTCGCGCCAGCCAATCCGTGGGTTCGTCCGCCTGGTCGCCGTCTTCTGTCTCCGTGTCTCCCGCGATAAATTCCTCCCGGCGCTTTTCGAGCGCGGCCAGCTCGGCCCGGGTGTCCTCGATGGCCTCGAGCGCGCCTTCGCGCTTCGACTCGATCTCCTTGGCACCGGTATACAGCCGGTCGGCGTTTTTCTCGACGCCGGAACGCGGATCGAGCGAGATCTCCCGTTCCTCGATCTCGATGACGATTCGCCCGTCGGATTCGTCGATCCCGGTGACCGCCTGTGCGGCCTCGATTCCCTGGTCGGCCCCGTCAGCGAGCCGCTCTTCGATGTCGGTCCAGCCGTGGCCTGCCTCCCGGGCCTCCCGCACCGTCTCGAGTATCTCGTTGACGAGTTCGTAGTTCGCGTACAGGAGTTCTGCCTTGGCCCGCTCCACGTCGGCTTCCGCCTCGAAGTCCTCGATCGCCTGTTCCTGCTGTTCGATGATGCGTTTGCGACGCTCGATTTCGGCGTCGAAGTCGGGCCCCGCCGAGTCGCCGCCCGTCTCCGGCTCGCTCTCTGCCTCGGCAAGCGAGCGGAAGTAGGAATCGAGGGCTCCGTTGAACGAGTCGAAGGCCTCGCTTTCGAGGTGGGCGTACTCCTCGAGTGGAATCGGGGTGACGTCGACCGGGTCGCCGTCTTCCCGGTACACTCGGGGATCGGTATTGCCCTCGCGAAGCCGGTCGAGCAGGTCCCGCATTTCGGCGTAGAGTCGGTCGAAATCCCGCTCCTCGGCGTCGGTGATGGCCTTCGTCTTCTCGACCCCCGCCCGGGTACAGAGTTCCTCGCCGTAGGTGCCCCCGAGATTGAGCTGGGTGGCGAGGGTCCGGACGAGGTCGGTATCGGACTCGGCCATGGCCGCCCCGAAGGTGTCCCGATCCATGTCGAGCGGGTTGATCCGGGTCTGGGGAAATCCGTACTGGGCGCCCGGCGCGACGGTCCGGGACTGGAGACGCACCGTCGAGAGGGAGTCCACGACCGTGCCGCTCTCGTCGAGGACTGCGAGGTTCCCCTCGCCGAAGAGTTCCGCGACGACCGTGGTGTCCTCGTCACCGCGACGGAATTCGAACTCGAGGATGCGGTCGAATCCATGTTGAGAGACGCGGGCGAGATCGGCCCCGGCGATGCGGTTGCGGAGCATCTTCGCGAAGTTCGGCGGCCGGTCGGGGGCGGGCGGCACGAACTCCGGCTCGGTGACGTGGGCGCGCTTTTGCTCCCCCACTTGCACCAGCAACTCGATCCGGCCCCGGTCGTAGTCCCGCATCTTGAGCCGGACGAGATCGTCCGGGTAGAGGTAGGCCTTGTCGACGGTCGCGCCGGTGTAGGCCCCCAGCTCCCCCACCAGGGCGACCAGCCCGACGCTCGTGACTTCCCGCTTCGGGTCCATGGTCACACCCAAACGGACCATCGGGTTAGGACCATCGGTCGACCGAGCACCAGTGGCTCACTCGACCCGACCGCATACGGCGACCGGCCGAGGGTTTATATCTGAACACCGGGCCAGAACTGGCCATCCCAACTCCGAAAACCCGGCGCGGCTCGCGGGAGTGCGGCCGACCGCGTCGGCGGTCAGGCCGCCTGCTCGC
>JBKGZU010000108.1:0-4546 GCA_046543215.1 Halodesulfurarchaeum sp.
ATCTCGACCCAAACGCTCTCGATCGATGAGTTAGAACCTTTGCGGGACGAACTTCTCGAGGAAACCGGGCTGGCAAGACGGAAAGCCATGCCCCAGTGATCCCAACCGACTTTTCATCGATTCGCTACTGTGGAAAACTCACCGTCGGCGGAACCGAAGCACAAACAGCTTTTCGAACGGAAACGAGTCCTCCCGAACCGCTTCGACGCCGAACCCGGCTTCACGCGCACTGGCTTTGACTTCCTCCAGCCCGGTGAGCGTACTGACGACCAGGAAAACCGACCCGCCCGACGCCAGAACACGACCCACCCGCTCGATAAACGGCTCGATCACCTCCCGACCGGTTTCACCACCCGTCAGTGCCGCCTCGACCCAGTCGTCCCGCTCGGCGGCCTCGACCCGAGGCAGATAAGGCGGGTTGAACAGAACGGCGTCGAAGACCCTCTCGCGGAACGGCTCGACCAGATCGGCGCGAACCGTCTCGACGCCCCGTTCGCGTGCCCGCCGACAGGCGTTGGGATTGAGATCCGAACCGAGAACCGTCGCCCCAGTCCCGGCTGCCAATTCGCTCGCGACGTACCCGGACCCCGTCCCGACCTCGAGCACGAAATCACCCTCGTCGAGTTCGCTCCGAGCGGCTTCGAGGAGGAGCTGGGAGTCCTCGGCGGGCTCGTACACCTCGGTCTCGATTCCCCGCCGGTCGGCCAGGTCAGGCATCGATGCGTGCCACGGTCGCGGCGATTTCGGCGTACTCGGCCGGTTCGAGTGCGTCCGGTCGTTTCTTCGGGATCGCCTCGGGAAGGGCCTCGATGACCGCCTCCGGCTGCTCGATACCGGAAATGTGAACGGTATTCCGGATGGCGTTCCGGACCGTCTTCCGTCGCTGGGTGAAGAGCGCTTTGACGAGTTCGAGGAAGGCCGCATCGTCCGGCACCTCGTAGGCCGGTGTCCGGGGCGTGAGCGAAACGATCGCGCTGTCGACAGCGGGTTGCGGGTCGAAGGCCTCGGGCGGAACTGGTTCGAGGATCTCTACGGCGGCGTAATGCTGGGCGCCGACGGAAAGGCGTCCGTACTCGCTCGTCCCCGGCTCGGCGGCCAGTCTGTCGGCCACCTCCTGCTGGAACATCAACACCACTGGTTTCCCCTTGCGGAGGAGTCGAAACGTGACTTCGGTCGAGATCCCGTAGGGGAGATTCGAGATGCAGACCGAGTAGTCCGGAAACGGGACCGCGAGTGCGTCACCGTCGAGGATGGTAAGCCGTCCGGCCTCGATCTCCTCGGCGAATTCGGCTTCGAGGTGAGCCACGAGACGCGAATCGCGTTCGATCGCCGTGACCGAATCGGCGACCTGGAGGAGTCGATCGGTTAGGGCGCCGGCTCCAGGCCCGATCTCGAGTACGTGCTCCAGGTCGAAGTCGGCAGCGTACTCCGGAATCCGGTCGAGGACGCGGTCGTCGACGAGAAAGTGCTGATCGCGGTCGGCGTCACCTCGGCCGGCGGTGGCCGCCAACCGATCCGGATCGCGAGGGCTCATTGCCCGGGATTCGCGGCGGGGAAGTTTACCCCTTACGAGGCCGTGAAAATGTCGTACTTGAGATCTTCCTCGCCAGTGATCTCGGCCCGTATCCGGTCGACGACGATTGATTTCGGATCGTGCAGCCCGGAGACCCGGTTTTCCAGGTCCTCGAAGGAGTCGAACGGTTGGCGCTTTCGCTGATCGAGAATGGTGTCTCGGAGCTTGTCGCCGATCCCCGGAAGGAGATTGAGCTGGTGAAGGCGCAAACTCACCGGCTGGGCCTCGTTGAAGAAGTCGACGAACTGGGATTCCTCGGCCTCGACGATCTCCTCGATGACGTACTCGAGTTCGGATTTCGCGCCGTCCGAGAGGTCCTCGTACCCGATCTGGCGCCCTCGGTTGATCCCCTCGTCGAAGTCCGGTCGGATTCGAATCCGGTCACCGATCGTGATGTCGGCGTCTTCGGTCAGCGTGAGTTCGTAAAGCGAGAAGTGGTCGGTCCCGACCGCGTAAATCACCGGCGACCGGCGGTACTGTGGCTCGTCGGCGTCGCTGCGACCGTGGGCCAGCACGTCCAGGACGACCCCGAATGCGGGCTCCGACTCGCCGGTGTCTTCAGGCATATACCCGCATACGGGAAGCTGTCACTTAAACGGTGGTCCCAATTCCCGAAGGATCGAGAGACGGCCCCGGGCCGATCAGGCGTACTTCGAGACGATATCGAGGATCTCGTCGAGTTCCTCGCCGTCGAGCGCGTACCGCTCCTGGGCGAACACGGCACGCAGTTCGGTTCGGCTTCGCGGGAGGAGATTCGCGATCTTGTACGCGACGGGCTCGTCGACGGTTTCCAGGGCCTCGAGTTCCTCGACGAGTTCCAGGGACTCCTCGACGTCGAGGACGGCAAACCGGTTGACGTGGTCGATCGCCCGGGCGAGTTCGTAGCGGAGTTCCCGGTCTTCGTCTTCGGCACGCTCGGCTTCGACGCCCGCCAGCAGTTCCTTGGCCTCCGGGACGGTGAGTAACTCCGTTTCGAGAGTCTCCTTGAAGAGGCTCATGTCAGTCCTGCTGCTCGTGGAGGTGGGCTGGACCGGCGAGGAGTGTCTTGTCCTTGCCCCGGTCGTTGATCTCGACCTTGTACGCGGTGCCCTGTTTCCCGACGACTTCACCGGTGTGGCCGTTAAATCGCGGGTGGAAGCGACCCTTCGGCACGCTCGGATCGATCTTGAGGTGGACGGTCTGGCCAGCATCGAATTCGGCGACCGACCGCTGGGGCGGGGACGTCCCCCGTTCGCGTGGCTTGTTGGAGAGTTTCTTCCGGGTTCCTTCGAGGGGTCCGTTGGACGACGGCATTGTCTTGGAAGTCCGTACTGCGGTGACGGTTAAAAAACGCACGTTCCGGCCGGACGGACCGCGAGTGCCCGAAAGTGGCCGCAGTCGGAAAGACTCGTTCGATCGAGTGGCGAACGAACTCAAAAATCGACCGTGAAGAGTTCACTGCCCTCGGGGACCGAAAAGACGCCGAGTCTGGCCCCGGCATCGAGCCAGGCGTGGCCGTAGGAAAACGCTGCGAGCGCGTTGACCGGATCGTCCACCTCGCGGAAGTGTCGGCCATCCTCGAGGTAAGACCTGGCCATCTCCTCGAACTCCGTCGCGACGGTTCCAAGCGGCGTGTCTGGAGCGGGGGTCGGCTCGGCCGCTTCGAGCGCGTCTGCGAGCAGGGATTCGTACCGGTCGGTCTTCTCCAGGAGATCTGCCGACATGCGGCGATTTTCGGACGGAATCGGCCTAAACCTGCCGGAGCCAGTAAGCGAGGATCGCTCCTCAGTACCACCCGAAAGCCCGAACCGAAAACCGAGGGCGCAAGGTAAATAGGCACTTCGGGCACTTTGGTCTTGTATGGAAGCCCCACAAACGGATACGTCGTCGATCGGGTCGGAGACGGAGGAGTCGGTCGCCGAACACCAGCGCCTCGTCATCGTCGGCTCGGGAATCGCCGCCCTCACGGCCGCGATTTACGCGGGCCGGGCCAACAACGATCCGTTGCTCATCGAGGGCGACGAACCGGGCGGCCAGCTCACGCTCACCACGGAGGTCGACAACTATCCCGGATTCCCGGACGGGATCAATGGCTCCGAACTCATCAACCGGATGCGCAAACAGGCCCAGAAGTTCGGGGCCGAGATCGAACACGGGATCGTCGTCTCCGTCGACGATTCGGTCTATCCCTTCGAGGTGACACTCTCGAACGGGACGAAGTACACCGCAGACGCCGTCATCGCCGCGAGCGGTGCAAGCGCCCGGACGCTCGGGGTTCCGGGCGAGGCAGACCTGATGGGCTACGGCGTCTCCACCTGTGCGACCTGCGATGGCGCCTTCTTCCGCGACGAGGACATGATCGTCGTGGGCGGGGGCGACGCCGCAATGGAGGAGGCGAACTTCCTCACGAAGTTCGCCGACACGGTCTACGTCGTTCACCGTCGCGAGGAGTTCCGCGCCGAGGACTTCTGGATCGACCGGACGATGGAAGCCGTCGAGGACGGCGACATCGAAATCATCAGGAACACGGAAGTCACGAAGATCCACGGCACCCCCGAGGACGGGATCGACCACGTCCACGTCGTCTCCCATCCCGACGGGTATCCGACAGACCGACTCGAGGCCGGCGAAGAGGGCGTCGAGGAGGACACGATGGACGTCGGCGCCGTCTTCCTCGCGATCGGTCACACGCCGAATACGGCCTATCTGGAGGACACGGGCGTCGAACTCGACGACGACGGCTATCTCGTCACGCAGGGCGGCCGCGGCGGCGATCAGACCAAGACCGACGTCGAGGGCATCTTCGGCGCGGGCGACGTCGTCGACTTCCACTACCAGCAGGCGGTCACGGCAGCCGGGATGGGCAGCCAGGCCGCCCTCGACGTGGACGAATGGCTCGCCGGGGGCGGGCCAGAGTCGATGAAACAGTCCGAGCCGGCACCGGCAGACGACTGAGAGCGTTACTGCAGCCGTTCAATCGCCCGCCTGGGGCGG
>JBKGZU010000109.1:0-4484 GCA_046543215.1 Halodesulfurarchaeum sp.
TGTCGAGCCGGGGTATCACACCAGATCCCTTTTTGTCGAGCCGCGGTATCGGCGGGTATGGGCAAACAGCCACACCTCCAGATCGAAGCCGGGGACGTCCACGAGATCGCGTTGCTGCCGGGGGATCCGGGCCGGGTCGATCGCATCGCAGGTCACTGCGAGGACGCCACCACGGTCGCCGAAAACCGGGAGTACAAGGTCGTCAACGCGACCTACGAGGGAGTTCCGCTCACCGTCGTCTCGACCGGCATTGGCTCGCCCTCCGCCGCCATCGCCGTCGAGGAACTGGAGAAGGTAGGCGTCGAAACCGTGATCAGGGTCGGGACGATCGGAGCCCTCCAGGCGGACATCGACATCGGCGACATGATCGTGGCCACCGGGGCGGCGAAGGACGAGGGGACCTCGAAGCGCTACGAGAAAACCGAGTATCCGGCGGTCCCGGATTACGACGTGCTCACGGCGCTGGTCGACGCCGCGGAAGCGAACGAGGAGCAGGCCGAAGCAGAAGTGAGCGGCGACGCCGAGGGTCGGGTCCACGTCGGCCCGATCGCGACAGACGACGCGTTCTACGCCGAGACGGACGCGTACGTCGAATCGTGGGAAGCCGCGGGCATCCTGGCCGTCGAGATGGAGGCGGCCGCGATCTTCACGCTCGCGCGGCGGAAGGGCCTGAACGCGGGAGCCATCTGCACGGTCGACGGCAACCTCGTCGCCGGGACACAGAAGGGCGAAGGCGAGGACGAGCTGCCCGAGAAGGCGAAGAACAACGTCGAGCGGGCGATCGACATCGCGCTCGATGCCGCGGCGGCCCTCGCCTGAGAGGCCGGATCCCCCGACTGAAAGTCTCTTTGCTCCCGACGCCGAAGGCCGGGTATGGAATGGAAGCTCTTCGCCGACCTCGCCGAGACCGCCGGCGAGAAGCGGGTCGCCGTGGGCCTCGCCGACGGAGCGACGGTCGGTGATGCGTTGGAGGCGCTCTTCGAGACCCATCCCGAACTCCGCGACCGGGTCCTCGAGGACGGCGAAGTCGTCACACACGTCAACCTCCTCGTCGACGGCGAGGACGTTTCCGGACTCGACGGGCTGGAAACCGCGCTCGACTCGGCCGCCGAACTGGCGCTCTTTCCCCCGGTCAGCGGCGGATAGCTACCGTGATTCCCCGGTGGCGAATCAGTCCCAGGCCGACCGGGTGAGATCCACGCGCAGGACGAAGTCCGGTTCCTCGGCGAGTTCGATGCGATGGGCGGCGACGTCCGTGACCGCCCGGGAGGTCTCGGGCAGGAGGACCCGCGTTCTGTCCGCACCGGCCGCCGCAGCGTCGCGGGCGATAGCGTGCATGAGATCCCCGCCAGCCGCCAGGTCCTCCCAGGCCGCAACGCCGTATTCGGCCCACGTTGGCGAACCCGGCTCCGACTCGCGCTCGATTACCCGAACGCGAGGGGCCATCGCCACGATCCGGTCGCGTTCGATCGCCAGCAGGGATTCTGTCTCCGCCGCGGCTTCGAGGTCGGCCCGGGTCAGCTCGGACAGCGCCCAGGGAACCGCCTCGTCGAGTGCGAGTCCGGCGAGTGTTTCCCGTTCCGCGGACTGCTGGAAGTAGCTCCAGGCCGCGTTCGGAGCGTGGGTAACGGCGCTCTCGACGCTCGCCCCGGCGTCTGGCTCTGGATGGGCCCAGCGGAACTCCACCCCGGGATCGAAACCGGCTGCCCGGGTGAGGCCCAGTCCCATCACGTTCCAGGAGAAGACCATCGCACGGCCGACCGTTGCCCCCGCCTCCCGGGCCCAGTCGAAGGCCGCGTGAATGAGGTCGCGGCCGACGCCCTCGTTGCGGTGGGCCGGATCCACCCGGAGCCCCTGGAACCAGGCCTCGTGAGCCGAGAGCAGGACGCTCCGGACGAGGCCGATCGGCGTGTCCTCCCGTTCGGCCACGAAGGTCTGCTGTCCGGGTCCGTCCTCGGCGGCCCACTTCGGGAAAATTCGGGACATGTAGTCGCCGTTCTCGTAGCGATCCCAGGTGTCCTGCGTGAAAACGGCGACCGCCTCCGCGTCGTCCTCGCGGGCCGGCCGGATCCTCATTGCCAGGGGACAGAGCGGTCGGTCAGTTCGCCCGCGAGCGGCGTCCGCATCGCGTCCGCGACGTCGGCCCGGTTGGCCAGCACCCACATGAGCTTGACCTTGGCCGTCCCCGGGAGCATGTCCTCGCCCTCGATGACACCCGCATCGAGGATGTCACGGCCGGTGTCATAAACCCGATCACAGACGCGCCCTTCGAGACACTGGCTGGTCATGACCACCGTCGTGCCGCGGTCGGTGAGCGCCTCGAGTTCGTCGATCAGGTCCGTGTGGACGTGGCCGAGCCCGGTCCCCTCGATGATCACGCCCTCCTTCTCCCGCACCATCGCGAGACAGGTCGGATCCATCCCGGGGGTGAACTTCACGAGGTCGACGTCGGTTTCCAGTTCGGGTCTGCTGGACAGTTCGACTGCTCCCCGTTCGCGGTACGGCCGGCGGAAGGTCACCTCGCCAGTCTCGTAGTCGACTTCGCCGAGCGGCTTCGCGCCGACGGTCTCGAAGGCGTCCCGGCGGGACGTGTGGTTCTTCCGGGCGCGCGTGCCGCGGTGCAGTGCGACCGTGTCGTCCGAACTGGTCGCGTGCATCGCGATCATCACCTCGGCGGCGTCGGCGAGGGCCGCCTGGACGGCCCCGACGGCGTTGACGACGTTGTCCGAGGAGGGTCGGTCCGCCGAGCGTTGACTGCCGGTGAAGACGATCGGGACCGGCGTCTCGAGCATGAAGGAGAGCGCACTCGCGGAGTACTGCATCGTGTCGGTTCCGTGCATCACGACGACGCCGTCAGCGCCGGCCTCGATCTCCTCGAGGACGACGTCGGCGAGGTCCTGCCAGACCGCCGGGGTCATGTTCTCCGAGAGGATGTTCCGGACGACCCGCCCCCGGTAGTTCGCCATCCCGGCCAGTTCGGGAACCGCCCGGAGCACGTCCTCCGCGTCGAACTGGGCGGTCACGGCGCCGGTGCGATAGTCGACGGTCGAGGCGATGGTGCCGCCGGTCGTCAGAAGCGAGACGGTCGGCAGGTCCTCGTCGAAGGTGACCGTCGATTCCTCGGTGGGCTCGCCGTCCCCGACGTCGTAGATGTCTTCCTCGAGGAGGTCGACTTCGGCTTCCTCCCGGTCTACCCCGACGTTGTATCCGCTTTCGAGCTTGAGCACCAGATGTGCCGGCGTCGAGGAGGGCATCATGATGCCCTCGTGGCGCTGTCCGGCCCGCTCGACGCGAACGCGGTCCCCTGGGTTCATGGACAGCGATAATCGGGCTCGACCCTTGAAACCATCTACTCGGCTGGCCGAATCCCGCGGCCGGACCAACCCCCCTGCTAGGTCCGGTCTCGAATCCGCCACTTGTCCTCGACCTGTTCGACCACCGCCTGTCGGTCGAGCCGCGAAAGCACCGTCTCGACCAGTTCCTCGGGGACCTCGACGTCCCGTGCCAGCCCGGCGGTGGTGCGGGTCCCACCCGCCATCGCCGAGAGCAGTTCCGCGGTGAGGTGGCCGCCGTTGTCCCCGTCGACCGTCTCGGAGAGTTCGGCCTGGACCTCCGTCAGGCGGCCCTGGACCCACCGCTGGGCCATCGAGAGTTCCCGTTCGAGTTCGCGGAGTTGATCGAGACGGCTGGCCAAGGATGCCACGTCGGTCGAACCGTCGAAGTCCGTGGTCACCTGCAGGTGGGAACACCGACCGAGGTCGAGGTCCGCACTCGCCGGGTAGGCGCTCTTGGCCCCGAAATCGTAGGGCGAGACCTGCACCTCCAGGCGGAGGTTCTGGGCGATGTGGAAGTACTTCCGGCGCCGGTCGTCGACGTGGCTCTCGACCAGCCCGGCCTCGTCGAGCCGGCTGAGGTGGTCGATCACCGCCTTGGGACTCACCTCGATGTACTCGCTGATCTCGGTGACGTAACTGGGCTTGTGCGCGAGCAGGCGCAGGATCCGCCTGCGATTCTCGTTGCCCAGGAGATCGAGGAGCGCCCCGGAATCCATTGACCAAAATTCAGGGACCGTCGGGGAAAAGGATGTCTGTGCTGTGGGGCGACGGACTTATGGCCTTGCATGGCAATCAGTAACACACATGTTCGCGCCGTTTTCGAGCGGCTACTACCTCGGGCGGCTCTACGTCGCGCCGAGCGAGGGCGATGAGGCCGTGCTGCACGAGACCCAGCACGAGAGCGCGAACCGGGAGCTCTATGCCACGGGCGATGGCATCGAGCGGCTGGACCGGCCGCTGGTCATGAAACTGGAGCACAGCCATTTCGCGGTCCACCCGGACGCTTCGGTCCCGGAGGGCGCACTCGCCGTGCCCGAATCGATCCTCGAGTCGGCGAACGTCGAGAACCCGCCGGAGTTGCGGGAGGTGCTGCTGGCGAAGGCCGGGCACGCGGAGCGGCTGTTCGAGTTCGGCGCTGTTTGAGTTCGG
>JBKGZU010000110.1:0-4475 GCA_046543215.1 Halodesulfurarchaeum sp.
CCGTCGAGCATCTCGTTCTCGATGCGGACGTTCGCGAAGGTCCCTCGCATCATGACCTCGTGGTTGCCCCGGCGGGAGCCGTAGGTGTTGAAATCGACCGGGTCGACGCCCTGCTCCATGAGCCACTGGCCCGCCGGCAGGTCCGGGCCGAACGGTCCGGCCGGGCTGATGTGGTCGGTCGTGACCGTATCCCCCAGCGTCATGAGACAGCGGGCGTCCGCGACGTTGTCGACGCCGGGCTTCTCCAGCGGGAAGTCCTTGAAGAACGGTGGCTCCCGGATGTAGGTGGATTCTTCGTCCCACTCGTAGACGTCGCCGGTCGGGGCTTCCAGCTCGTTCCAGAGGTCGTCCCCGTCGTGCACCGAGTCGTACTTCTCCTCGAACATCTCCCGATGGACGCTGGCAGTCATGACCTCGTGGATCTCCGCTGGATCCGGCCAGATGTCCTCGAGGAAGACCGGTTCGCCGTTGGGATCGTATCCGAGTGGATCGGTTTCCAGGTCGACGTCGATGCGACCGGCGAGTCCGAAGGCCACGACCAGCGGCGGGCTGGCGAGGTAGTTCGCCCGGATCTTCGGGTGGATCCGCGCCTCGAAGTTGCGGTTGCCCGAGAGCACGCTCGTAGCCCAGAGGTCCTGTTCGTCGATGACGTCCTCCACGGGGTCGGGGAGCGGTCCGGCGTTCCCGATGCAGGTGGTACAGCCATAGCCCACGACGTGGTACCCCAGGGCCTCGAGGTCCTCGAGCAGCCCCGACTCCTCGAGGTATTCCGTG
Organism: Halodesulfurarchaeum sp.; assembly: GCA_046543215.1. Taxonomy (GTDB): domain Archaea; phylum Halobacteriota; class Halobacteria; order Halobacteriales; family Halobacteriaceae; genus Halodesulfurarchaeum. The sequence continues at coordinate 775 of JBKGZU010000110.1, forward strand.
ACGACCTGGCTGCCGGGCGCCAGACTGGTCTTGACGTGTGGCGGGACGTCGATGCCGGCTTCGACGGCGTTCCGGGCCAAAAGCCCCGCCGCGATCATCACGGAGGGATTCGAGGTGTTCGTACAGGAGGTGATGGCGCTGACGGCGATGGAGCCGTGGCCGAACTCGGTGGTTCGGCCGTTCGGCATCTCGATCTCGTACTTCTCGTTGAGATCGCCGACCGGCAACGCGTCGCTCTCCTCGAGAGAGGGGGCCGAGCCGCCGTTCTCCAGCCACCGGTTGAGCGCGTCGGGGCTAACCTCGCCGGACCCGGTCTCACCGGCGACGAGTTCCCGAAAGTGGGTCTTCATCTCGCCCATCGGGATGCGCTGGTCCGGCTCGCTCGGTCCGGCCAGGCTCGGTTCGATGTCCCCGAGGTCGAGTTCGACATCCTCGGTGTACTCGGGATTCTGCTCGCCGAAGAGGCCCTGTTCCTCGAGATAGGCCTCGACGAGGTCGACGTGCTCCGGATCCCGACCGGTGAGTTCGAGGTAATCGAGGGTCGCCTCGTCCACCGGGAACATGCTGATGGTCGAACCCTGTTCCGGGGCCATGTTCGAGATCGTCGCCCGGTCGGCGACGGTCAACTCGGACACTCCCGGTCCGTAGAATTCGACGAAGCGGTCGACGACGCCCACGCCCCGGAGTGTCTCGGTGACGTGGAGGACCAGGTCGGTCGCGGTGGCCCCCTCTGGCAGTTCACCGGTCAACTTGACGCCGACGACCTCCGGCAGTTTCATCGTGACCGGCTGGCCGAGGAGCGCCGCCTCGGCTTCGATGCCGCCGACCCCCCAGCCCATGACCCCGATCCCGCCGATCATCGGCGTGTGGCTGTCGGTGCCCACGAGCGTGTCCGGGAGCAGCCAGTTCTCGCCGTCGATTTCCCGATCGTGGACCACCTGCCCGAGGTATTCGAGGTTGACCTGGTGGACGATCCCCGTTCCCGGCGGCACGACGCTGAAGTCCTCGAAGGCCTGGTTGGCCCACTTGATCGCGCGGTAGCGCTCGGCGTTTCGCTCGTACTCCATCTCGACGTTCTTCTGGAACGCGTCCCCGGAGCCGTAGAAGTCGACCTGGACGCTGTGGTCGATGACGAGGTCGGCCGGAATCTCCGGCTTCACGATGGACGGGTCCCGTCCTTTTCGAGAGGCCGCCGAACGAAGCGCGGCCAGGTCCACGACTGCCGGCACGCCCGTGAGGTCCTGCAGGACGACCCGCGACGGCGTGAACGGCACTTCCGCCTCCGGGACGTCGGGTTCCCACGCGGCCGCGTTCCGGACGTCTTCCTCGGTGATGTCCTCGCCGTCGGCCTGGCGCAGGACCGACTCGAGCAGCAATCGTATACTGACCGGAAGTTCGTCGAGTTCGCAAAGACCCTCCTCCTCGAGGACCGTGAGATCGGCGATGCGATACGACTCGCCGTCGTGTTCGAATTCGCGAAGTGCCCCAAAGGGGCCGGTGGCTTGCATGAACCGGGGTATGAGATGGGCGGACTTGAATGGTGTTACTTCGTCAGTATTGGCAGTTCGCCGGTTCGTCGAATCCGTCTTCCGGGGGCGATAGACGAGAGTCCCCGCCGGAAAAAATCACGTGTGTTATTACCGTCCCGCACAGATTTCAAGGCATGCAGAACGTTCTGGTGACCGGTGCGGGCGGACAGATCGGCTCCGAACTCATTCCGGCGTTGCGCGAACGGGACGACGTGGAAACGGTCGTGGCGACGGACATCACGGAACCCGACGGCGAATCGGCCCCGACCGAGAAACTCGACGTGAGGGACAAACCGGCCCTCACCGCGGCCCTCGAGGAGTACGACGTCGATACGGTCTTCCACCTCGCCGCGATCCTCTCCGCGCGCGGCGAGGAAAAGCCGCAACTCGCCTTCGAGGTGAACGTCGACGGGATGCACAACGTCCTCGAGGCGGGCCGGGAACACGGGCTGGACCGACTCGTCGTTCCGAGCTCGATCGCGGTCTTCGGTCCCGAGACGCCGCCGAACCCGCCGGAGATGACCACTCTCGCCCCGCGGACGATCTACGGGATTTCGAAGGTCTTCGGCGAGCACATGGGGAACTACTACAGCTGGAACTACGGACTCGACGTCCGCGGGGTCCGACTCCCGGGCATCATCAGCCACAAGACTCTGCCCGGCGGTGGCACCACCGACTACGCAGTGGAGGTCTTCTACGAGGCCATCGAGAACGGCGAATACACCTACTTCGTCCACGAGAACACCGAACTGCCGATGATGTACATGGCCGACGCAATCGACGCCCTCATCGGCATCGCCACCGCCGATCGGGACGACCTCGAGTATCCCTGCTCGTACAACGTGGGCGCGTTGAGTTTCACGCCGACCGAACTCACGGCAGCGATCCAGGAGCATTTACCCGACTTCGAGGCCCACTACGAACCCGACGATCGCCAGCAAATCGCGGACTCGTGGCCGAACGCCGTCGATGACTCCGCGGCCCGCGAGGACTGGGGCTGGGAGCACACCTACGACCTGGAGTCGATGACCGCGGACATGCTCGAGAACCTCGAAGAAAAGCTCGGCTGAAACCCAGGCGAGGACGGAATCAGATCAAATCCAGATCCCGACCGACCTCCTCGTACACCCGCAGCGCCTCGTCGATGTCCTCCTTCGAGTGCCCCGCGCTGAGCTGATTGCGGATTCGCGCTTCGCCGCGTGGCACCATCGGGAACACGATCGGGAGGGCGAAGATCCCGTTCTCGAACAGGCGGTTGCCCAGTTCCTTGGCCTTGTTGCTGTCCCCGACCATCGCGGGGACGATCGGCGTCTCGCTCCGGCCGGTGTCCCAGCCCATCGACTCCATCTCGCTGATGAAGTACTCGCGATTCTCCCAGAGTTTCTCGACCCGCTCCGGTTCGTTCTCGATGATCTCGAGGGCCTCGATGTTCGCCGCGGCGATCGCCGGCGGGTAGCCAGCGCTCAGGAGCCACGTGCGTGAGGTGTTGTACGCGTACTCGATGACCTCCTCGTCGCCGGCGAGCATGCCACCGAAGGCGCCGGCCGCCTTCGAGAACGTGCCCATCTGGAAGTCGATCTCCTCCTCGAGGTCGAATTCGGTGGCGATCCCGTGCCCGCCACCGAGTACCCCTTCCCCGTGGGCGTCGTCGACGTAGGTCATCGCGCCGTACTCCTCGGCGAGTTCCTGGATCTCGTCCATCGGAGCGACGTCCCCGTCCATGGAGAACACGCCGTCGGTCACGACGATCATCCGGTTGTACTCATTGTGGACCGCCTCGAGGGTCTCCTCGAGGCTGGCCATGTCCGTGTGGTCGTAGATCTTCACGTCGGCCGGCGAGAGCCGCACCCCGTCGATGATGCTGCCGTGGTTCAACTCGTCGGAGAGGTAGACGTCACCGTCTTCCAGTAGCTGGGGTAGGACGCCGGCGTTCACCGCAAAGCCGGTCTGGAAGGCGACCCCCGCCTCCGTATTCTTGAAGTCGGCGATCTTCCGGTGGAGCTCGTCCTGGATCTCCATGTACCCCGCGATCGACCAGTCCGACCCGGCGCCCATCCCGTAGTCCTCGATCGCGTCTCGCGCGGCCTCCTTGACCCGCGGATCGTTCGCGAGGTCGAGGTAGTTGTTCGCGGCGAGAAGCACGGCCTCTTTGCCCTCGACGGTGACGTTCGG
>JBKGZU010000111.1:0-4385 GCA_046543215.1 Halodesulfurarchaeum sp.
GTTACTCGATGCCGAGGGCCGCGTTCGTCCGTGCCATACTGGTCTCGGCGTCCGCGGCGTCCAGGACGGCTCGAATCGCGTCGACGTTCTCCGGGACGACGTCGGACTCCTGGTGGATGGCCTGGAAGAGGTACAGTTCCGGTCCGTTGACGGTGATCGATTCCGCCCAGACGGCGTTCTCCCAGACGTCCCCGCGGGGCCGGCCAACGTCCATCGCGTACTCCTTGATGTCGCCGGCACCGTCGATATCCAGATCCGCAGAGAGGAGCCAGAGCCGGTCCTCGCCCTCGAGGAGTTCCCGGAGGGCCCCCTCATCGGGCTCGGACTCGAGGGTCACGTTGATCGAGTGCATGTGCATCAGCGTGGCAGGTGCCTTGAGCCCGAGGGTGTCGATGGACAGCTCGGGGAAGATGGTCTTGACGTCCGGGCCGTGGTGGGACGGGAGTGTCTTCGGGTCGGGCAGAATGTCGTTGATCGGGCCCCGGTCGCTCTGGGCGGGGTCGCCGCCACGGCGGACCAGCGTGGCCCGAACCCGGTCGATCCCGTATTCCTCCTCGAGGGGTGCCACCAGCCGGGAGAGCCCGGTCGTGTTGCAGGAGACGACACGGACGTATGTTGCATCGGTTGCGGCCTCGTAGTTCGACCGGGCGTTGAAGCTCACGTCGACGAGGTCGTCCGATTCCCCGCCCTGGAAGAGCGCAGGCGTGTCCTGCTCGACGTAGCGGGACTTGTTGTCAGCGCCGATCCCCGAGGGCGTCGCGTCGACGACGATGTCACTTCCTTCGACCAGGTCCTCGACGGTTCCGGCGGTTTCGATCCCCGCGTCTGCGAACTGGGGCGCCCGGTCGGGGATGGCGGCATAGAGGTCGTAGCCGGACTGGACCGCCACGCGTGCCTCGTAGTTCGGTCTCGTCTTTGCGACCCCGAGTACGGCCATGTCCGGCTGGCGGGCGACGGCGTCAGCGACTCGCTTGCCGATCGTCCCGTAGCCGTTAATTCCCACCTGAATCATGCCCGAGAGTCCCCCCGCGACGGGGAAAACCGTTTCGAGTGGTCGCAGGAGCCGTGCGTAGTTTTTTATTCCATGTGCCAGTATCTACCGATAGAAGACGTGTATGACAGAGAGCAGACACCAGCCGGTCGCCGACCGCCTCGAATCCGCCCTCGAGGACATTTCTCACCCGGAAGCACAGTATCACCTCAGACAGTGTCTCCAGTTGCTCGAACACGAACGGACCCTCGAGGAGCGTAAGGGCTAACCCGGCCGTCGCCGAGATTCGACCATGGGACTGAGGCCAGGCGCCGAGACGGCGATTCACCAGTGTCTCGGCTTGGGCGCGGACGAGCGCTGTCTGATCGTCACGGACGACGAACGGCTTGAGATCGGCGAAGCGCTCTATGACGTTGCCCGGGAAGTCACCGACGACGCCGTATTGCTCACCTACCCCCCAGGGGACCAGCACGGGGAAGAGCCGCCAGGACCCGTGGCCGGGGCGCTTTCCGCAACCGACGCGTTTCTCGCCCCGACCTCGAAGAGCATCAGTCACACCAGAGCCCGGAGCGATGCCACTGATGCTGGCGTCCGGGGGGCGACGCTCCCGGGCATTACCAGGGCCGTCTTCGAGCAGGGACTCGAGGCGGATTACGACCGCATCTCGAAGACGTGCGAACGGGTCCACGAGGCCGTCGATGGGGCCGAAGCGATCAGGATCACGGCCCCGGCGGGCACCGACATCACCATCGAGCCAGGGGATCGGGAGTGGCGACTCGACACCGGGGCGGTATCCGAGCCGGGCACGTTCTCGAACCTCCCGGCCGGCGAGGTGTTCGTCAGCCCGGAAACCGCAAACGGGCGGTTCGTCGTCGACGGGACCATGCGGCCGTATGGCCGTCTCGAGGCGGGGCAGACCCTCGCCTTCGAGGTCGAAGACGGGTACGTCACCGACATCGAGGACGAGGCGATCAGCGAGAGCGTCGGGGCCGCGGCCGAGGAAGTGGGGAAAAGCGCGTACAACCTTGCCGAACTCGGCATCGGAACGAACGTCGCCGTGACCGACCTGGTCGGCTCGGTGCTCCTCGACGAGAAAGCAGCTGGGACTGTCCACCTGGCGATCGGGGACGACGCCGGTATCGGCGGCGACGTCGACGCGCCGATTCATCAGGACGGCATCATTCTCGATCCGACGGTACTGGTAGACGGCGAGGAACTCGAGCTGCCCGCCCCCGACACGGCGCATACTTAGGCCCGCCCCCGTTACTTCAGGTATGAACGAACACCCGGACCGGATTCCGGTCGCGTGTCCCTCGTGTTCCCCCGACGCCGAAACGGTACACGAGGTGCTTTCGGCTGGCGGCGGTCGACTGACGGTCCGCTGTACGGATTGTGATCACGTCCACAAGGTGACACCCGAAACTGATGCCGAGGTCGAGCGATCGGTCGTCGTCTCCCAGGACGGCGAGTCATTCTCGACGAGCGTGATGGTCCCCCCGGAGGAGCGGGTTCGGGTCGGCGAGGAGTTCATCGTCGAGACCGACGAGGCGATCATGCAGGTCCGGATTACGGACCTCGAGACGGGCGAGGAAACCCGCGTTTCGACGGCTGACGCCGGGGAGGTCGAGACGTTCTGGACCCGAGCGGTCGACAACGTGAGCGTGAACGTGACCCTCCACCCTCGCGAGGGAGACCCGGACGACACGCGCGGCTTGACAGCCTACCTGCCGGGGGACTTCGAGTTCACTGTCGGCGAAACCGTCACGCTCGGCGAGGACGAGTTCGAGGTGACGAACGTCCACGTCAGAGAGACCGCCATCGACCGATATCCCTTCGAGAAGCTCGGCGAGGAGGGTGACACCGTCCTCGCGAAGGACGTAAAGCGGGTCTACGGCTACGAGGCCGGGACCTCGCGTGCCTGGTCGGCTTGGTGACCAGCCGACGCTTCGAATCATGCCATCCCGCGAGTTCGAATCCCGGCGTCGCAATCTCGCCACACGGCTCCAGTCGCGCTACGACCTTTCAGCCGAGGTGACCGAAGCCATCGCCACAGTTCCGCGGGAAGAATTCGTCCCCGAGGGATCGCGCTCGGTAGCCCACGCCGACAGGCCACTCCCGATCGGCGACGGGCAGACCATCAGCGCGCCCCACATGGTTGCAATGATGGCCGACGAACTGCGGCTCGAACCCGGGGAAGACGTCCTCGAAATCGGTACCGGGTGTGGCTATCACGCCGCCGTCACCGCCGAACTCGTCGGTCCCGAACACGTCTACAGCGTGGAGTACTCCCCATTGCTCGCCGAGTCCGCCCGAGAGCGGCTCGCCGAACTCGGCTACGGGGACATCTCGATCCGCCACGGGAACGGGTACCACGGCTGGCCGGACCATGCGCCCTACGATGGGGCCTATCTGACCTGTGCCACCGGGGAATTCCCGGAGGCGGTTATCGATCAGATACGGGTTGGCGGTCGATTGCTCGGCCCGATCGGTCGCGGAGCCCAACGACTCGTCAGTGCTGAAAAGCGCCCCGACGGCAGCCTCGACCGGGAAGATCGCGGTGGGGTCCGCTTCGTCGAGATGCGGGGCGGGCCCTGAGACCCGCGCGGTTTTTCTTGCTCCACCCGTAGTGAGCCACATGGAGTTCGCGGCGGTGCGCGAGGATATGGTCGACAGCCTCGAACACGACACGAAGGGCGTCATCGAGGCCAGCCCGGTCGGCGAGGCCATGCGCACCGTCCCGAGACACGAGTTCGTCGACGCCGACCACCGGGCGTACATGGACCAGGCGTTTACCCACCGCGGGTCGACGGTTCTCGCACCCAGTGTCGCCGGCAAACTCGTGCAGGCGCTCGATCCCCAGCCGGGCGATTCCGTCCTCGTTGTGGGCGCCGGAGTGGGCTACACCGCCGCCGTCCTGGCGGAAATCGTGGGTGCAAAGCGCGTCCACGCGGTCGATATCGACCGCCACCTCGTGCTCGACGCCCGCCGGAATCTCCGGAACGCAGGCTATCGGGCGGTGCTCGTGGATTTCCGCGACGGGGCGGCCGGGTACCCCGAATACGCGCCCTTCGACCTGATCTTGCTCGAAGCCGCCGTCGAACGCGTGCCACGGGACCTTCGCGACCAGCTAACCGAAGGAGGTCGGGTCGTCGCCCCCGTCGGCCACACGAATCAGCGACTGGTCGCCGTCGAAGACGGGTGCGAAGTCGCCGATTTCGGGCCAGTTGGCTTCCGGCCGCTCCTCGTCGACGGCGAACACCCCGGCTCAGTCACCCGCAATCGAACGGCCCGGGAGGACCGCGAACACGCCGCTCGCGCTGTCGAACGGCGGCGCGGCTGGGAGATCGAGTGGGACCGACTCTGATCAGGCCCCTCCGCGAACGACGGTGATCTG
>JBKGZU010000112.1:0-4384 GCA_046543215.1 Halodesulfurarchaeum sp.
CCTCACGGCAACGCAAACCCGCCCAGCCGACTCCAGACCACGACCGCCGAGGGCGTGACGAGGACGGCGGTCAGGTAGGAGTAGAAAATCGAGATGGCCATGATCGTGCCGAACTGCCCCAGAATCGGCGTGATCGCGAGCACGAGGACCGCGAGGCCGGCCGCCGTGGTCAGCATGCTGCCCGTCAGCGCGCCACCGGTTCCGAGCACGGTCTGCTCGAGGGCGAGATCGAGGTTCGAGCCGTCGAACTCGTCGACAAAGCGGTGGGTCATGTGCGCGGAGTAGTCGGTTCCGAGCCCGATGGCGATGGCCAGGACGGTCGCGGTGAGCGCGTTGAAGGGGATATCGATCGCCCGCATCGTGCCGATGATGAGCGTCAGCGTGACGAGGATCGGAATGAGGTTGACGATGCCCAGCGTGGCACTCCCCTCGAGCAGGCGGTAGATGAACACGAGGAAAACCGCCGACCCGAGCAGGGCGAAGCCGAGACTGGTCACGGCCGACTCGAGGATGATCGCCGAGACGTCCTCGAAGACGACGGTCTGGCCGGTCGCGGTCGCCGGGAGCCGGTAGCGATCCGCGAGCACCTTCGCGTCGGCGGCCGCCTCGGCCTGAGTGGCGTCGCTCTCGATGTCGTAGGTGACGGTCGCGCTGCGGTAATCCTCCGTCAGGTAGGTGCGTGCCTGGCCGGCGTATTCGGAGTCGAAGAGCTGGTCGTAGATCGCCTCGAGGTTGTCCTCGGGAATGCCGTCGTCGTCGACGTCGTTCCGTTCGACGAGCGCGTCGAATTCGGGATCCTGCTCGCGGTAGGCGTCGATGACGCCGATGACACTGGAGGACTGAGCCACCCGGTCTTCCTCGACGAACGAGGGCGGTGGATCGACCCCGGCCCGTTCGATGGATTCGAGGGCGTAATCCGCCCGGAGTTGCCCGTCGACGTAAATCGTGATCGAGCTCTGGGCGTCGGTGGCGAACCTGTCTTCGATGTAGTTGAGGGTGGCCGTGACGGTGTACTCGTTGGGCGCAAAGGGTTCGGGGAGGTCATCGAGGTACCCGGGCGTGTCCTCCGGGGGCAGGAAGTCGTCCTGGGAGAAACTCGTCGAAACCCCGGCGCCATAGCCCGCAGCCAGGATCGAGACGACGAGGACGAGCGCGAGGAAGACCCGCGGGGCCTTCTTCGCGACGAGCACGCCGCCGGAGAGCGAGCGGCCGATGACCGAACCCTCCTGGCCGATGGGTTTGTTGCCCCAGTGGGGGATCGAGTATTTTTCCCGGGTCTGGTCGAAGAGCACCTTCGCCGCCGGGAGGAAGATCCCGAAGATGAGGAAGGTGAAGACGATGCCGACCGCCGCGATCAGGCCGAAATCCCTGATCGGCGGGAGCGAACTGGTGGCGTTTGCCGAAAAGCCGATGACCGTCGTCCCGGTGACGATGAAGAAGGCGACGAGGAGTTGATCGACGGTCTCGTGCATCGACTCGAGGACGCCCAATCCCTCGATTCGCTCCTCGCGATAGCGATTGACGGCGTGGATCCCAAAGTCGATCCCGACCGCGAGCAGGAGCGGCGGGACCGCCGTCAACATCTGCGTGAAGGGGATATTCGCGAGGCCCATGAACCCCATCGTCCAGATGACCGCCATGAGCAGCGAGCCCAGCCCGAGGAAGAGATCAAGCGGGTCCCGGTAGGCATACAGCAAGAAGAGGACGATCAGGAGGATCGCCGCGGGCAGGACGATGATCATCGAGTCGAAGATGACGTTCGCGAACTCCTCGGAGATGATGCCCGTCCCGAAGACGCGGAAGTCGCCGTCACCGCTATTGATCACGCGCTCGGTCTCGGTCTGGATCGACTGGAGCGGGCTGGTCCCACTCGTTCCCACGCCGCCCGAGAGGCCGGTGGGAATCTCGTGGGTGATCACCGCGATGGCCGCCGTCGCCCGCGCGGATTCGCTGTTGAAATCCTTGCTGAGAGATCCTGTGAAGCCCGGAGCCGCGGCCGCTCGCCTGACGGCGGCGTCGATTTCACTTGGCGTGGCCCGCTCGACGGCGCGGATCTGTCCTTCGACCGTCGTCGCGTTCGGATCCAGCTGTCGGGCGACCTGCTGGGCGGGACTCTCCGTGTCCGTGACCCGCAACTCGGTGCGATCGAGCACGCGCTCCTGGGCCCGCAGCATCCGGAGCATCGACGACTTCGAGAGGACGTTTGCCTCCTCCTGGATGACCTGTGTCGAGTCCGAATCCGCGGCGAAGGGCTCGCCGAACTCGCGGTCGATGTCTTTGAGCGCCTGCTCGCTCGCGGTCCCCTCGGAGAACTGCTGGGTTCCCGTCTCGGTCGAGATGTTGCCCATGCCGGTGGCCATCACGAGGGTGAGGAGGAGGAACGCAGCCACGACTTCCCGCGGGTGATCCGCGATGAGATTCGAGACGCGTTTTACGACCTGTTGGTGGTCGACCATCGATCACCGGCGGCGGTAGAGGACGATCGCGACGACGAGCACCGCCACGGCGATGGCGCCACCGATCAGATAGGGCGAGGGCCCCGAATCGACGGGTTCGGTGACCGAGACCGGCACGCGGTAGGTCTTCGAGAGCTTGCTGTCGCCGTCCGAGTCGTACTGGAAGTCCAGCGAGACGGGATAGGTCTTCACGCTCGCCGAGCTTGCAGCGTCAATGCCGAAGCTGATCTCGGTCGAATCGCCCGGCTCGAGGGACTCGATGTAGGCCTCGTCGTCGCCACTCGAGAGCGGGTCGTTGGTAAAGATCTTCGCGTCGACGTCGGTCACGGTCGAGTCGCCGTTGTTGGTCACTTCGAGGGTGATCTGGCCGTCCGTTCCGGCCGGGACCGAGGCGTTGACGGGCTCGACATCGAACCGGTCGCGGTCGGGCTCGATGTCGGCGGTGATCTTCAGCGGGTCGCTCGCTCGCTCGTCGCCGTCATCGTCCTCGTAGGCAACCGTGAAGGCGAACTGCCGCGGGGTGGCCTCGGCGCTCTCGGAGATCTCGATCGGGAAGCTGGCCGCGACCGACTCGCCACGGTCCATGGGCCCGATCGCGTACTCGCTTGCGAGCGGGTGGATGTTCGTTCCCGTGTCCGTGAGTTTGATTACGGCGTCGGTGACGGCCTCGCCCTCGTTCGTGACCGTCATGGTCACGTTGCCTTCTTCGCCCACGCGGAGGGAGTGCTCGACGTCAGCGAGGGAGAACTGGTCGGTCTCCGGGTCGACGCTCAGGCCGGCCTCGAGGGGCGGCCACTGCTTCTCGAAGCCCTCGCTGTCCTCGTAGGCGACCGTCGCGGAGACGGAATGGGTCCCTGGATCTGCACTCGCTGGCGAGCTGGCGTCGACAGTGACCTCACGCTCCTCGCCGGCTTCCCAGTCGCCCACGTAGGCGACCGTGCTCGAACTCGAGCCGAAGGCGACGTTCTCGGTCTCGGACTGGAGGGAAACCGTGGCGTCAGTCACCGCCTCCGTGCCGTTGTTCTCGAGGGTCATGGTGACCGAGCCGTCCTCGCCGACGGTCAGGTTCTCGCTCGTGTCGACGATCGAAAACATGGCCCGATCCTCGACTTCGACCTCGGCGTAGACGGTGGTCGACTCCTCCTCGTCATCGTCGTAGACGTAGTCGAGTGTGATCGGAATCTGGTAGGTGCCCGGCTCGACGTTCTCTGGGACCCGAATGGAGAACTGATCGGTGACGGCCTCGCCGTCCGGCATCGACCCGAGTCGGTGGGTGCCCGACTGGATCGCGAACGGGGTGTCGCCCTGTTTCATGGTCGCCTCGACGTCAGTCGCGGTCTCGACGTCGTCGTCGATGTCTTCGGCGTCGTTGGTGAACTCGACGGCGACCTGGGTCGTCTGTCCCGGTTGGACTTTTGGTTCCGGGACGTTCGTTTCGAAGCGCGGGTCTTCGGCGGCCAGCACGACCATCGGGGCGACGGCCATACCGAAGACGAGCAGGGCCGTCAGGAGGAGTGTGTGTCGGTTCATGGGTGTGGAAAACGCAAATTGCGGTCGGTTCGTTGCTACCTATTGAATGACCGTTCAGGTTTAAATGGATGTGGGATTCCGTTTCGCCTCGCCGGCTTCGGGGGGCTGGACTGGGACTAATGCAGTGAGTTAAATTGTCGCGTTATTCCACGGTAATTCACCATGAGAACGTAGAGAACAGACAGAAAGATTTCTGCTTCGTTATGAATTTGTGATGTACTTCAATTGCGGCAGAGCTATTCGGAGTTCCAAAATGAAAACTTAGCAAATCGGATTTACCGATCAGAGGCTAACGGCTTCCTGATTGGCCAGCGATTCAGGGACTCTAATTACAGTCGTCTGGGAAGCCCCTGATGGAGTGGTAATGGAGACGTCGACTCTAGCGCCCGATTCCAAAC
>JBKGZU010000113.1:0-4381 GCA_046543215.1 Halodesulfurarchaeum sp.
CCTCCTGGTCCGTCAACAGCACTCACAGCGACCGTGCAGCTGCGGTCAACACGTCCACTGCCCGATCGAACGAATCGAGTTCGAGGTGTTCGTCGGGGGTATGATCGAGCGAGGAGTCACCGGGCCCGTAGGTCGCCATCGGCACGTCCCAGGCCTGGGCGTAGATGTTCATGTCGCTCGTTCCGGTCTTCCGGAGGTGGCTCGGATCGCCGTCGAGCTGGCGGATTCCACGTCTGAGTGCAGTCGCGACCGGGTTCCGGGGACTCTCCATGACCGGCTCGATCGCGTCCGTCCACTCGACGGTACCCTGCCCCAGGGACGCCACCGTCTCCGCGACCGAGTCGGTGGTCTCCGTCGGCGGAATCCGAAGCTGGGCGTCGACCCACGCCTCGAAGTCGAACCCGTCCGCGCTCGTCCCACCTTCCATCGCGACCGGCTTCGGCGTCACTTGCTCGAAGATCGTCTCCGTGCCGTCGTCGAATTCCGCTTCAATCGCCTGCCACCACGCGATCGCCTGCTGGATGGCATTCGGTTCGGGGCGCGAGGTGTGCCCGACCTCGGTCCTGACGGAGTACTCTCCCCGGAGCATCCCGCGATACCCGAGCGTGATCGCGTCCCACCCGGACGGCTCGCCATTGATGACCGCTCCGGGTTCGTCTCGATCCTCGACCAGATATCTCGCGCCCGCGGAGGTCGTCTCCTCCTCGACGACGCCGACGAAGCTCACACCCGCCTGGACCGCCGCGACGGCCATCGCCACGAGGGGCCCCTTCGCGTCGACGCTGCCCCGGCCCCAGAGGACCTCGTCCTCGACGCGGACCGGGATCGACCCAGGGACCGTGTCGACGTGGGAGGTCAACAGGACGGAATCGTCCGCTGGCGCCCGGACGTTTCCCACCTCGTCGATCCAGACCTCGCGGTCGTGGCCGTCGAAAAACGCGACCAGCCGGTCCGCACACGCGCTTTCCGAGCCCGACACGGAGGGCGTTTCGACCACCTCGTGGAGCAGTGACCGGGCGTGGCCGGGGGCGATTTCGCTCATCTTAGACCCCGTCGATGACGTCGGCCATCGCCGCGACGGTTCGCTCGACGGCCGATTCGTCGATGATCAGGGGCGGGAGGAACCGGACCACGGTGCGGCCCGCGGGGAGCGCGAGGATCTGGTGCTCCATCGCGAGGTCCCGGACGACCCGGTTTGCGCCGCGCTTGACCTGCACGCCGATCATGAGCCCCTCGCCGCGGACGTCTCTGACGGCGTCGCCAAGTTCGGCCTCAAGATCCGCCCGGAACTGTTCGCCAAGGGTTCCGGCGTGGGTCGGAAGCGACTCCTTCCGGACGGTTTCGAGGGTCGCCTTGCCGGCAGCGGCGATGGCTGGCCCGCCGCTGAAGGTCGAGCCGTGGTTGCCAGCGTCCTCGGCGATCCACTCCCGGACGAGAGTCGCCCCGAGGGGGAGCCCGTTGGCGATCCCCTTCGCCGCAGTGAGGATGTCCGGTGTGACACCGGACTGCTCCGTGGCCCACATCGTTCCCGTTCGTCCGACCCCGGTCTGAATCTCGTCGAAGATGAGGGCCGCGCCGACGGATTCGGTCACGTCCCGGGCCGCCTGGAGGAACGAGTCGCTTGCGGGATTGATCCCTCCCTCGCCCTGGATCGGTTCGAGAATCACTGCGGCCGTCTCGTCGTCGACCGCCTCCCGGAGTTCGGCCCCGTCGTCGTAGCCGACGAACTCGAAGTCGCCAGCGACCGGTTCGAAACCGTCCCGGTACTTCGGTTTCCACGTCGCAGCCAGCGAGCCCAGCGTCCGCCCGTGAAAGGCGTTTTTCATCGCGACGATCTTCGAGCGGCCGGTCGCGTGGCGAGCGAACTTGATCGCCGCCTCGTTGGCTTCCGTTCCCGAGTTACTCAGCCAGGCGTGGTCGATCGGGCCCGGGGCCAGCTCCGCGAGGCGATCGTAGAGGTCCTCGCGCACCTGCACGGGGTAGGACCCCTGCACGTAGGTCAACTGCTCGGCCTGGGAACTGAGCGCCTCGACGACTGCAGGGTGGGAGTGCCCGAGCGGGGTGCAGGCGTAACTCGCGCCCATGTCGAGGTACGTCGTCCCCGACTCGTCCCGGAGGGTCGCTCCGTCGCCGGACTCGATCCGGATCGGCTTCGGGGAGAAGACGAACTCCGTCATGTTTCGGTCACTGCCTCCGGTTCCACCGTGGTCCCGTCCCCGTCGAGGGCCCGCGTAATCGGTTCCTCAGCGTTGGCATCGGCGATCACGACCCGTTCGGCCCCCGACTCGATGGCCTCGCGCGCGGCCATCACCTTTCGACCCATGAACCCCTCGGCGGCGGATTCGAGTGCCTCGAACTGTTCCGGACTCGCAACGACCTCGATCCTGGTGTCCGGATCCTCCGGATCCGCGTACACGCCGGAGACGTCAGTCAGTTCGACCAGTGTGGCGGAAAGCGCGCCGGCGACGGCAGCCGCCGCCCGATCGGCGTCGCTGTTGACGGCAGTACCCTCGTCGGCGTACATCGGCACCGAGACGACCGGGGTGTGTCCCGCGTCGAGGAGGAGGGTGAGCAACTCGTCGTTCACCGATTCGATCGTTCCCGAGTGGTCCCCGCGGCGGATCTTTCGCTTGCCGTCTTCGACGACTCGGACGGCCGATTTCCGCTTCCCTTCGAGGACCCGGCCGTCGGGCCCGGAGAGGCCAACGGCGTCGACCCCGATGTCCTGGAGCTGGGTGACGAGGTCGATGTTCAGCCGGCCGAAGACCATCTTGAACACCTCCATCGTTTCGGCGTCGGTGAACCGGCCGACGACGCCGGCCGGGGTTTCCACGTACTCCGGCTCGATGCCGAGCCGCTCGAGGGTCTCGTCGACAGCGGTCGACCCACCGTGGACGACGACCACTGATTCGCCCCGCTCGACGAGCGATGCGATATCGCCCAGGGCTCCCTCGGGGTCGACGGCGCGGGCCCCGCCGATCTTCACGACGACTGTCATGGCGAACCAACCGGGTGGAGCCCCGTGAATTCAAGCCCCGCGGTCTCCTCGAAGCCGAGGGCGACGTTCGCGGCGTGGACGGCCTGTCCGGCCGCTCCTTTCATGACGTTGTCGATGGCGCTGAAGACGACGATTCGCCCGTTGCGCTCGTCGATTTCGAAGCCGACCTCGGCGTTGTTCGTGCCGGCGACCGCCTTGGGCTCGGGATATCGATAGATTCCCCCGCCACCGGTGACGATCCTGACGAACGGTTCGTCGCCGTAGGTTTCCCTGATCGCCTTCCAGATGTCGGCCTTTTCGGGAAGTTCCTCTGGATAGAGGTGGCTGGTGGCCGCCGCCCCGCGGACCATGTCGACTGCATGGACCGTGAAGGAGACGCCGCGGCCGAGTTGCTCCTCTATTTCGGCCTCGTGGCGGTGGCCGGTCGGGGCATAGGGTCTGACGACGCCGGACCGTTCCGGGTGTGAGGAGGCGGGTCCGCCCCCGGCGCCGCCCTCCGAGGAACCGACCTTGAGATCGGACACCACGCGATCCTCGGGGTCGATGAGCCCGTGTTCGACGAACGGGTACAGCCCGAGGATCGTGACGGTCGCGTTACAGCCGCCACTCGCGATGAGCGAGGCGTCCTCGAGTCGCTCCCGGCCCAACTCGGGAAGGGCATAGACCGATTCCTCGAGGAGCTCGGGGGCGACGTGGCCGTCGTACCAGGTATCGTAGGCCCTCGGGTCGGAGAGGCGGAAGTCGGCGCTGAGGTCCACGACGGTGTCCGCGACCGTTCGGAACTCATCGATTCGCTCCATCGTGACCCCGTGGGGTGTCGCGGCGAACAGGACGTCGACCGGTTCGAGTTCGCCGGGCTCGGAAAACCGGAGGTCCAGGTGCCGGAGATTCGGGTGGACGGCGCCGACGGTGCGGTTGGTGAACTGTCGACTCGTGGCCGCGACCAGGGCGAGGTTCGGATGGCCGTCGAGGAGACGCAGGAGTTCCCCACCGGCGAAGCCACTCGCTCCGACGACGGCTGCAGTGGGCGTGTTCATGGGATCCCTCCGACCGCCGGGACGGCGATCTGGATACAGGCGCGCATATGGTCGGTCTCAGTGGGCGGGTCGCCTTAGTCGTGTCGAGATTCGCAAATATCTGTTGGGACCGCTTCACAAAGGTCCAGCCCGGGGGCTCCAGCCGCGTTGCTCACGAGATCGGGGCGGTGGCGGGGAGCCGAATACGAGAGCCGGTCCTGGGCGAGTAATCCTGTGTCCGGTCGGTTTCAATCACCGGATTTACACTGCCGCTAGTGGTTTTCTCCACGTTTTTGCGAGCGGGTGCAGCGCACCCGCTCGGAAAAAGTGGCGGCTCACGGGTCACTTCGTTCCCCGTTCGCCATCG